>NZ_CP149994.1:1896310-2212362 GCF_051307055.1 Dryocola sharpae
CCAGATAGTGCGTTCGGCCAGATGATGCGCCAGCGCCAGCGCGCGACGAACCGGCAGCGGTTTATCCTGATGCTGCCGGTAGGCGGCGGTATAGTGCCGCGCGCGCTCGGTACAGACCGGTGGCTTAACGATGTGGATTAGCGCTTCTTTATGCGCCTGAATACGCGGGCTGAGAAAGTTCAGGTTCAGTTCGGTCATGATGCTTATCCTCCAATCCAGGCGGTCATGCCTTTCTGGCTGGCATACTGCCCGGCAAAATGCAGCAGTCCGGGCGCATCAAGGGGCTGATGCGCGGCCAGATAGGGGACGTTCAGGAGTTTATATTTGTTGATACCTAAGGTGTGGTAGGGCAAAAAATGGATCGCTTTAGCGCCGATCTCGTCGGCGGCAAAATCGCTGATGGCGCGAACGGACCGCTCATCGGCATTAAAATCGGGGATCAGCGGAACACGGATAGTCATCTCCACGCCGTGCGCGGCAAGCCTGCGGAAGTTAACCAGCACCCGATCCACGTTGCCATCCGTCCATTGTTGAAAAGGCTGCTTATCGACATGCTTTAAATCTGCCAGCAGCAGATCCAGATGGGGTAAACAAGGTTCGATATACTTCCATGGCACGTGCAGGCAGGACTCCACGGCGGTATGAATTCCGGCTTCCTTGCTGCGCTGCAGCAAGGCGCGCGCCAGCTCAGGCTGCATAAAAGGCTCGCCGCCGGAAAGCGTAATCCCGCCGCCGCTGCGGTCGTAGAAGGGCTTATCGCGCAGCACCTTTTCCATGATGGCGTCGGCGCTTTGCGTTTCGCCGCAGATGGTCAGCGCCTGAGTTGGGCAGCAGTCGGTGAGCGCTTTTATATATTTCTCGCTGAGTTTTTCACGGGCGATAATCAGCTTTTCATCCAGGCGTGAAACCATTTGCGGGGCAGCTTGCTGGCACAAATCGCAGCCTGCAAGACACAGGAGCTCGTCAAATAAAACATCCTGCGCACGCGCGCGGCTTTCCGGATTCTGGCACCAGCGGCAGCCGAGCGGACAACCTTTAAGGAACACAACGGTACGAATACCCGGGCCGTCATGTGTAGAGTAACGCTGGATATTGAAAAGCATAAACAGGCCCTTTAACTTTCTTTCGTAAATTAAATTACTTTCGTATGAAAGTTTTATTGATTTTGATCAGAGGATAATCAAAAGGCGAGGCTATGATGTCGACACTGAGATCTGACACAAATCCGGAGAGCTTATGGAACTCTATTTAGACACTGCCGACGTAACCGCCGTTAAGCGTTTAGCTCGGATATTACCGCTGCAGGGGGTGACGACCAATCCATCTATTATCGCCAAAGCGGGCAAGCCGCTGTGGGAAGTTCTGCCCGCGCTGCAGGATGCGCTGGGCGGTGAGGGCAAGCTCTTCGCTCAGGTGATCGCCGCAGACGCCGATGAAATGGTGCGGGAAGCGCAGCTGCTGACCAGCCGTGTGCCGGGCCTGGTCGTGAAGATCCCGGCCACGGTCGAAGGCCTGACGGCGCTCAGGCAGCTTAAAACGCTGGGGATCCCGACGCTGGGCACGGCGGTGTACGGCGCTGCTCAGGGGCTGCTGGCAGCCCTTGCCGGGGCAGAATATGTCGCGCCTTATGTGAATCGTCTGGACGCCCAGGGCGGGGACGGCATTCAGATGGTGCAGGATTTACAGCAGCTGCTGACGATGCATGCGCCGCTTTCAAAGGTGCTGGCGGCAAGCTTCCGCACGCCGCATCAGGCTATGTCATGTCTGCTGGCCGGCTGCGAGGCCATCACGCTGCCGACAGATGTTGCCGACCAGCTGCTGACGACGCCCGCCGTCACCGCAGCCATCGCCACCTTTGAAAGGGATTGGCAGAGCGCCTTTGGCGCTTTAACGCTATAGCACCGGGCTTTCAGATTTCCCACGGCGATTTTTTTAGATCGCTGTCGGACGTCTCTTCGCCATTAGCGATGCTCAATAACTCCGCCTTCAAAATTTCCAGGTTATTCAGCGCCGAGGCGTGATCGCCTGCGACTAAAATATCCAGCACCGTATCAATACGCTTAGCGAGCTGTCGCGGGTCCACTGATGTAGCCATAATGCATCCTGTTGTGTGCAGAAATAAGTGCTGAGGATAATGCAAAAAATATCAGAGAGCTATATGTCTTGCCCGGGCGGTAAGCCACCGCCGGGCAAGGCGTAAGTCGGGCAGAACGTCAATATCGTGCACGATCCCGGCATCGGAAAGGGGGAGATCCAGCAGGTTTCCCTTTAGTCGTGAATCCCGCACGATTTCCTTTGCGCCGGTATCGCCGGAAAGGGCCAGAAGAGAATGCAGGCATTCCCGGCGAAATCCCACCGGATGTCCCTGACGCTGGCGGTAATACGGCACGACAACGGGCTTTTCCCTCAGCGCAGCGGCGACACGCTGTAGCGAAGCAGGGTGAATGAGCGGCAAATCAGCAGGCAGAATAAGCCATCCCGCTGCGTTTGCGGTTGCCCGAACGCCCAGCGCGATAGAATCGCCCATGCCGCCAGTGCCGCCTTCCGGCTTTACAAGGTGCCATTGCAGACCGGACGCTTTTACCGCCTGCAGGAGATGCCACAGCACAGGCTCTCCGTTGAGCAACGCATCCAGCTTATGTACCGACGACCCGGAAGCGAGAAACCTTTCCCCTTTTCCGGCCGCAAGAATAATGACGGTGGGAGAGGAGGTCAGCATGCTTTCCCCTTATCCATGCCGCTAAGACGCGCCGCTGCCACATCGGCCAGCACGGAAAGCGCCAGCGAGTGCGCATCGCGCGCTTTAGGGAAGATCCCGATCGGGGCTTTAATTCTTGCGATATCGCGCTCCTGCCAGCCAAGCTCCTTCAGCCTTTGCGCGCGTTCAAGATGGGTTCGTCTGCTGCCCAGAGCGCCGATGTAAAAGGGCGTAGCGGACAGCGCTGCCTGCAGGACGGGCAGCTCCCGATGAAGATCGTGATAGAGCAATATCACCGCCGTGTCCGAATCAATGGAAGGCGAGCTTAGCGACACGCCATCGCCGATCTGAACCTCATAGCCGGCAGCCTGCGCCAGCCTGGCGGTCATCTCTGCTTCGATGGATCGGCCATAAATGACGACCCGGGCGCAGGGCCGGTAGCTGGTATCGAAAAACTCGCCGTTCCAGCCCGGCTCCCGCTCGGGAAGAATGCTTTGCAGGGACTGCGACTGCGGATGATAGCGCAGGCCCGCGGGCCTGCGCCGATCCAGCGCAGCCAGCACGGCCAGCAGCGGTACGGCGGAGCGCACGTTGTGAATGCTCAGGGTAATGCTGCCTCCGCAGGGAAGAACGATATCAAACCAGGGCGAACCCTTGCCGTAAACAACCGTGCGATCTTTCCCGGCGCTGATGGCTTGCACAGCCTCGTAAGCGGCGGCGGCTTCAACGCAGCCGCCCGATACGAAGCCGCAATATAAGCCATCCTCCCGCACGGCCATATGCGCTCCCGGCGCACGCGCGCCGCCGCCGCGTATATCGACCAGCGTCACCAGAGCAACGGCCACGCCGGCGCTGATGGCTACAGCCGCGAAGCGCAGGATATCAATGCTGTTGTCGGTCAAAAACGCCTGTTCTGGCGTGAGCAGGCGGTCCTCTGTTTGTTCGATAACGGGGGACAGGTTCAGCATCTTTTCTCCATTCTCAGGTAAGTTCCGGCAAGCCTTTCAGCAGCTTATCAAGCGTGAGGGGATAATCCCGCACCCGAACCCCGGTCGCGTTGTAAACCGCGTTGACGATAGCCGCACTTACGCCGCACAGGCCCAGCTCACCCACGCCTTTAGCTTTCATTGGCGAGGAGACGGGATCGGTATCGTCGAGGAAAATGACCTCCTGCTCGGGAATATCGGCGTGAACCGGCACCTCATAGGCTGCCAGATCGTGGTTAACGAAATAGCCCAGCCGTTTGTCGACGATCAGCTCCTCCATCAGCGCCGCACCCAGCCCCATGGTCATGGCGCCAATAACCTGGCTTCGCGCCGTTTTAGGATTGAGTATCCGGCCCGCGGCGCATACGGCCAGCATGCGGCGAACGCGCACTTCGCCGGTAGCCATATCTACACCCACCTCAACAAAGTGTGCTGCGAAAGTGGACTGCTGGAATTTCTTATCCAGCTCGCCGAATTCGATGGTATCTTCAGCGGTCAGCGTTCCGTGAGCGGCGGCCTCCCTGAGCTGAGCGCTGCGATCCCCGGTCTGGATCCGTTCATTGGCAAATTCCGCCGTAGCCGCATCGAAACCGAGCTTTTCCGCCACCGCCTCCCGCAATCTGACGCAGGCTGCATAAACCCCTGCCGTTGAGCTGTTGGCGCCCCATTGTCCGCCGGAACCGGAAGAGACCGGATAATCGGAATCCCCCAGCCGTACCACCACCCTTTCCAGCGGTACGCCCAGCATTTCAGCCGCGGTCTGGGCGATGATGGTGTAGCTGCCCGTGCCGATATCGGTCATGTCGGTTTCGACGGTCACCACGCCCTGAGCATCGAGATGAACGCGCGCCCCGGAGGTTGTCACCACATTGTCGCGAAAGCCGGCTGCGACCCCCATTCCCGTCATCCAGCGTCCATCCCGCTCCTGCGCAGGCCTGGCGTTCCGGCGGCTCCAGCCAAAGCGCTCTGCTCCCGTGCGCAGGCAGGCAATCAGTTGACGCCGGGAAAAGAAGCGTTCGGGATGGGCAGGGTCGACCTGGGTATCGTTGAGAATACGGAACGCTATCGGATCCACGCCTGCCTTCTCGGCCATTTCGTCGATGGCGATCTCCAGGGCCATCAAACCCGGCGCCTCTCCTGGCGCACGCATGGAATTACCTTCCGGCAGATCGAGCTTTGCCAGCCGCAGCCCGGTATGGCGGTTCGCGCCCGCGTAAAGCAGCTCGGTCTGATGAACCGCCGTCTCTGGCTGGCCGCCAGGCAGGTTGCCTGACCAGCTCACATGGGCGATGGCGGCGATGCGTCCGCTTTCATCCGTCCCGATGCGGATGTGCTGGATGGTCGCCGGGCGATGCGTGGTGTTGTTGGGGATCAGGGGCCTTTGCAGCGCTATCTTGACCGGCCGTTTCGCCGCACGGGCGCCAAGGGCCGCCAGCACGGCGTCGCTGCGCAGAAAGAGCTTTCCGCCAAAACCGCCGCCGATATAGGGCGAAAGCACCCGCACATTCTCTTTATCCAGCTTAAGCGTTTTGGCCAGCTCGTTCCGGCACCAGTTAACCATCTGGCTGGAGGTCCAGACGGTGAGCTTCTCGCCTTCCCAGACGGCCGTTGAGGCGTGCAGCTCCATAGCCATATGGCTCTGATCGGGGGTAGTGTAGGTGGCATCAAGCTGCACCGCGGACGCTGAGAAGGCGCTGGCAAAATCACCCGTTGTTTTATCCGGCGTCTCTTCCGGCGGCGAGGTGACAGCGGGTTTTTCGTGGGCAAGATCGTAGGCGCCTTGCCCGCGGTGATAATCCACCTGGACCAGCTCCGCCGCCGCGCACGCCTGCTCGAAGGTTTCCGCGACAACTACGGCGATGGCCTGATGGTAGTGCTCAATATCAGGGCCGCCCAGAAGCGTGGCTGCGTTCATTTCCCCTTTGCCGAGAGGACCGGCGTTATCGGCAGTGACAATGGCAAGCACGCCGGGCGCGTTGCGGGCAGCCGCAAGGTCGATCGAATTGATTCGGCCCTTTGCGATGGCGGAGCCTACCACATAGCCATACGCCGCATCGGGCGCCTCGTCGTGTCTTTCGTAGGCATAATGGGCGGTTCCGGTAGTTTTGGCCGGGCCGTCAATACGATCGTGCGGGCGGCCAACGACCCGGAGCTGGTCGATGGGGTTATCTGTTGCAGGCTTTTCAAATTTCATCGATTCAGGCCCTCGCTTCCGTCAGCACAGAGGCGAGCGTACGCTTCGCCAGTATAAGTTTGAACTCGTTTTGCGGCGTTGGATGCGCGCCTGCAAACAGCCGCTCGTAAACCTCTGCGGCCCCACAGGCCAGCTTTGCATCCGCCTCTTCAAGCCGCCAGGGTTTGTGCGCAACGCCGCCCAGCGCAACGCGGCCGCTTCCGTCGGGCTGCACAACGGCGGCGACCGAAACCAGGGCAAAGGCGTAAGAGGCGCGATCGCGCACTTTGCGATAGATATGGGTTCCGCCCAAAGGAGGCGGTAGCGTAACGGCGGTGATAATTTCGTCAGCGGACAGCGTGGTTTCCAGATGAGGCGTATTGCCAGGCGCGAGGTAGAAATCTGCAATCGGGATGCTGCGCACGCTCCCGTCAGGGCTTACCGTCTCCACGACCGCATCCAGCAGACGCATGGCGACCGCCATATCGCTGGGATGGGTGGCGATACAGGTTTCACTTGCTCCTGTCACCGCATGCTGTCTGCTGAAGCCTTCCAGCGCGGCGCAGCCGCTGCCGGGGTTCCGCTTGTTGCAGGGTTGGTTGGTATCGTAAAAGTAGGGGCAGCGCGTGCGCTGCAGCAGATTGCCCGCGGTGGTCGCCCGGTTGCGCAGCTGGCCGGATGCGCCCGCAAGCAGCGCCCGTGACAGCACGGCATAATCGCGACGGATGCGGGGATCGGCAGCCAGATCGGTGTTGCGCACCAGCGCCCCGATGCGCACACCGCCATCGGCGGTCGGCTCGATGTTATCCAGCGCCAGGCCGTTGACGTCAATCAGGTGGCAAGGCGTCTCTATCTCAAGCTTCATTAAATCGAGAAGATTTGTCCCGCCCGCAATAAATTTCGCGCCCGGCGTGCGTTGGGCGCTTGCCGCCGCTTCGGCAGGCGTTTTCACTCGCTCATAAGTAAAGGCCTTCATGATTTCTGGCCCTCCGCGACATCCTCAATCGCCGCAAGTATGTTGGAGTAGGCGCCGCAGCGGCAGATATTGCCGCTCATTCGCTCGCGTATCTCCTCTTCCGTCATCTCAGGCGGGGATACCAGATCGAGCGTGACGTGGCTGGGGATGCCCGCTTCAATTTCTTGCAGCACGGCTACGGACGAGCAGATTTGCCCCGGCGTGCAGTAGCCGCACTGATAGCCGTCATGTTTGACAAAGGCGGCCTGCATGGGATGCAGATTGTCAGGCGTACCCAGACCTTCGATAGTGGTGACGTCACTATCCTGATGCATCACCGCAAGCGTAAGGCATGAGTTTATCCGGCGGCCGTCCACGATAACGGTACAGGCGCCGCACTGGCCGTGGTCGCAGCCTTTTTTGGTTCCGGTGAGATGCAGATTTTCGCGCAGCGCATCCAGCAGCGTAGTGCGCGTGTCGACTTCCAGTTGCCGGGCCTCGCCGTTTATTTTCAACGTCAGGCGGGACATTACAACGTTGTTTGCGAAATTAGCGTTGTTGCCGCCCGTGCTTTCCAGGCGCTCTTTATCAGCTTCGTTGCCACGGTTGCTCATACCAGGCCTCCAGAATTCTAAAAGTTAAACCAGCAAAAAATGGACGCGTTGTGTTAACGCCATGCGCAAATTTTTATAACGGACATTTAATAATAGACGGCGAGGACGCAGGGGAGAGAGGACGGGCTACTTTTCGTACCCTTTTAAAGGATTTACGCAAATTTTTCACAAGTCGCTTGATCCGATCGATAAATGCGTAATACTGTATTTATATACAGTACGTTACTGGCTGAATACTTATGGACACTATTTTTTCATGCGGCCCCGGCACGCGCCTTGAGCTACCTCTTTTCCTGGAGCGAGTCTCATGCGGCTTTCCCAGCCCGGCTCAGGACTACGTCGAGAGCAGTCTCGATCTGAATAAGCTGGTCGTTAAGCACCCGAGCGCGACCTACTTTGTCAGGGTCAGCGGGGATTCAATGATCGGCGCGGGGATCGGCGACGGCGACCTGCTGGTGGTCGACCGCTCCCTGACCGCAGAGCATGGCGATATCGTTGTGGCGGCGGTCGCCGGGGAATTTACCGTAAAAGAGCTGCATACCCGTCCCTCTCTGCGGCTCATACCGCATAACAGAAACTATTCCCCGATCGTGTTCCTGCCGGGAGAAGAGCTGGAACTATTCGGCGTGGTGACCTTCACAGTAAAATCGAACCGTCATGTTCGCGCTGGTTGACGTCAACAGCTTCTACACCTCCTGTGAGACCGTTTTCCGACCGGATTTGCGGGGCAGGCCCGTAGTGGTGGTCTCAAATAACGACGGGTGCATTATTTCGCTTTCAGCGGAAGCGAAGGCCTTAGGCTTAAAAATGGGGATGCCTTATTTCAAAATCAAAGCGGGGCTGCAGCGTCAGCAGGTCGCTGTTTTCAGTTCAAATTATGCGCTTTATGCCGATCTCAGCCATCGGGTAATGATGACTCTGACTGAGATGGCGCCCGCCATAGAGATTTACTCCATCGACGAGGCCTTTCTTGACGTGTCTGGCGTGAGCCGCTGTCTTTCCCTCGATACGTTTGGTCATCAGATACGTAACCGGGTGTTGAAGCATACCGGCCTGACCGTTGGCGTTGGCGTCGCACCAACCAAAACGCTCGCGAAGCTTGCCAACTTTGCTGCGAAAAAGTGGCGTAAAACCGGCGGCGTGGTGGTGCTGACTGACGCTGAACGCCTGCGAAAACTGTTGCCGCTGGTGCCGGTACACGAGGTCTGGGGCGTTGGGCGCCGCCTTAGTAAAAAACTCGAACTGTTAGGCATTGAAAATGCGCTGCAGCTTGCTGACAGCTCAACCTGGCTTATCCGTAAGCACTTTAGCGTGGTGCTTGAGCGCACGGTTCGTGAACTACGCGGTGAAGTCTGCCTGGAGGCGGAGGAGTTTGCGCCGGCTAAACAGCATATCCTCTGTAGCCGTTCATTCGGGCACCGCATCACCGCTTATGACGAGATGTATCAGGCGGTTTGCGCCTATGCGGAACGAGCCGCGGAGAAGCTCAGAGCCGAAAAGCAGTTCTGCTGCGTTATTAGCGTATCTATACGCACCAGCCCGCATGCCGACCATGAAGGTTTCTACAGCCCGCAGGCCAGCGGCCGTCTGGCCATTCCCTCCAGCGATACCCGGGATATTATTCGTGTCGCCACAAACGCCCTCGATCGCATCTGGAAAGACGGCCATCGCTATATGAAAGCGGGCGTGATGCTAAGCGATTTCTTCAGCCAGGGGGTGGCGCAACTCAATCTGTTTGATGAGCACCAGCCCCGGCCCAACAGCAATGAGCTGATGCAGGTTATCGATCGGCTTAATCATTCAGGCAGGGGCACGGTGTGGTTCGCCGGGCAGGGCATTCAGCAAAGCTGGGCGATGAAGCGCGAGATGCTATCGCCGCGCTATACCACAAGATACTCAGACCTGCCGATTGTCAGCTAGCCTTATTGCGCCACGGCAGGCTTCATGTTTTGCAATAAAGGTTCAGATGAGCGTCATTCACGCCTGCCGCGCAAAATAACGGCTTTCAGCAGGAGAATGTTCCTGATTTTGTCCACTTTCTGCCGCTTGCCGTCTCCTTTCCTATACTGGTACTTCACTGTAAACACCAGGAGGGAACATGAATTTTCTGTCACGCTTCGACTTTATCGCGCTGATGATGGCTCCATCGTTCTGGATAGGTGTCGCAACGATAACGATTGTCACGCTCATCATGTACTGGCTGATCAATCGATTGCTGTCATTTGTTCAGAAAGGTGTCGGTCAGTGGGGAGATAAGCATCCGACGACGCATAAGATGCGCTTTATCCTGCGGGATATTCTCAGTAAAACCAGTAAACCGCTGATATTTATCTGCGCGTTTCTTTTCAGCCTGCGTTTTGTCGATCTGCCTGATAATCTTTTCAGCACCATCAGCCACGCCTGGTTCCTGGTTCTGGCGGTGCAGATAGCGCTCTGGATGGATCAGGCGGTGGTTTCCTGGCTGCGCCACGTCATGAACGAGCCGGGAATGATAAAAAATCCGGTAACGCTGGTGATAACCGGATTGATACTGCGTGCGGTGGTCTGGTCAGTGATGCTGCTGTCGATACTGGCAAACGCGGGCGTCAATATCACGGCGCTGGTCGCAAGCCTTGGCGTCGGGGGGATTGCCATTGCGCTGGCTATCCAGACCATCCTCAGCGACGTGTTCGCCTCGCTCTCTATCGGCTTTGATAAGCCCTTTGAAATCGGTGATTTTGTTGTTTTTAACGACGTCGCCGGCACCATCGAACATATTGGCCTTAAAACGACGCGTATTCGCAGCCTGAGCGGTGAACAGGTGGTTTGCGGAAACGCTATTTTGCTTCAGCAAACGCTGCATAACTATAAGCGCATGCAGACGCGCCGCATCGTTTTTAATTTTGGCGTCGCTATTAATACCCCGCCGGATAAGCTGCGCAATCTTGGCGATATGGTAAAAGAGATTATTACCGATGTGGGCGAAACCAAATTTGACAGGGCGCATTTGCTTGGCTTTGGCACCGACCGCCTGAATATAGAAGTTGTACATATCGTGAATACGGCGGATTACAACAAATATATGGATATTCAGCAGGAGATAAATATCCGCATCATCGAAAAGCTCAATGAGCAGGGCATTGAGATGGCGCTGCCGAATATGATTGTGAAGCGGCCGAACAGGCCTGAAGAAAGCGACAGAGAAGCCGAACCTTCCCTGAGCTAATCGTTGACGGTGGCGGTGATACAGATATCGCCACCCCAACCTGTGCGAAGCCAAAAGCCCGGCGAAGAATTTCAGTTAACTGCGACAGGGCGCCGGAGCATCTCTGCCCGCGGTCGTTGTCAGTGACAGGCTGGAGGCTATCTGTCTGTCAGCATAAGGATCTGCTTGCTTTGCGATCGGAAAAAGAGAAAAAATGTACTTCCGTATAAACCAGCCTGAAGTGATGCAGTGACCGATCTTGACCCCGTTTTTCAGCGCCTGTCGCGCTCCACGTTTCGCATGCGTTTCCGCCTGGGCCCGAAAGAGCGTCAGTACTGCGTTGATAAAGGCCCGGAAACCATCGCCCGCCACGCAGAGGATTTTATTGCGCAGCGTCTTGCGCCCGCCGAACCGAAAAACGACGGCAGGCAAACGCCAATGCGCGGCCATCCGGTGTTTATCGCCCAGCACGCCACCGCCACCTGCTGCCGGGGTTGCCTTGCCAAATGGCACAATATCCCGGCGGGAACGGCGCTTTCAGCCGGACAGCAGCAATATGTAGTGGCGGTGATTTATCGGTGGCTGACCGTGCAAATGACGGGCATATCAAGGTAGTTTTGCCGGGTGGCGCTGCGCTACCCGACCTACATACTAGTGTTGTAGGGTGGATAAGCGCAGCGCCATCCACCGCCACAACGGCTACGGTTACTGGAAGGTATAACTTAGATTCACGCCCACGCCGTAATTGCGGCCCGGTGCCGGTTCGAAGTAGCGACCGTTGCCTTCATTAACGATGACCGAGCCGACATAATCGCGATCGAACAGGTTATCCACGCGTCCCCAGACGTCCAGCAGCCAGCTTTGCTGAATGCGGAATTTATAGCCGCTGTTCAGTGAGGCGACGGTGTAGGTTGGCGCTTTGGCGTCGTTTTCGTCATCGGCCTGAATATCGCTCATATAACGCACGTCCGCCCCCGCATAGAAGCCTTCCTCCGGTGCGTATTCCAGCGCGGCATAGCCCATATTGCGGGCGATGCCCGGCATACGGTTGCCTTTACAATTGTCGTCGCCGCAGACGTTGGTGCGGTAGGTGGCGTCCAGATAAGTCCATGCCATCTTCACGCGCCAGTCGTAAGCAAACTGCTGATCGAGCGAAAGCTCAACGCCGCGGCGACGGGTTTCCCCGGCGTTTTTATAGGTCGTGCGCCCGCCGCTGCTTCGGTCAGTGACGATCTCGTCGTCGGTGTCGGTCTGGAATACCGCGGCGCTGAACAAACCGTTGCCGACGCGAGTTTTGCTGCCCACTTCCACCGTGTCGCTGGTGGACGGCTGCAGGCCAAAGTTCAGCCCCGACTGGCCGTTAGCGCGATAGGAGAGTTCATTGATGGTTGGCGTTTCAAACCCGCGGCCCGCGGAGGCGTAAAGGTTCCACGCGTCGGTTGCCGCGTATTTGAGCGAGGCCGCAGGCAGCCATTTGTGGTAGCTCGCATCGCCGCTGTCATCGCCGTTGGCGGCGGTGATGTAGTAATCGTTGGAGTCGAAATAAACCGAGCTAAAGCGTACCCCGGCATCAAGGCTTAGTTTGTCGGTAAACTGCCATGCGGTTTGCAGATAAGGGTCAACGTTCCACATCAGGTTGCGTTCGTTGCGGCGCATGTCGCCTTTTTCGCCCAGCACGGTGGCGCCGTTTTCCACCACGAAGTTCTCGTAGCCTTTGCGCTTCTCGGACATGGTTTCGTAATCAAGCCCCGTGGTGAAACTGACAGGGACAGAGAACAAGCTGCCGCGGTGCGTCCAGCGGGAGTCGATGCCCTGATAGTGACGGGAAAGCTGGATCACGCCGCCCGGATGGGTAGGGTTAAGCTGCGGCCCCACGGGGATCGACTGGTACTGCGTAGTTTCACGTTCACCGGCGTACACCATCACGCTCAGATCGTCATCGGCCGTAAGCTGACGTTCATAATGCAGGCCTGCCTGAGTCTGTTTGGTTGTTTTGCGCGTGTTGTACTGGTTAGCCCGCGGCGACTGGGTTGGGTTGTCATGCCACTCCTGCTCGGTCAAACCGCCCGGATCGTTGGCATCAATATCCACGCTGTTAAACAGGAAGGTCAGCTTGCTGGCTTCGTTGAGGCGTACGCCGAGCTTCGCATTGCCGAGGTTTTTCTGGGCGCTGCTGTGGTCGCGATAGCCGTGCGTGGTAAAGCGCGAGGCGGAAACGGCATAATCTACGTCGCCCGCGTGCGTGCCGTCTCCCGTTGCGCCCGTGGCTTTAACGCTGTTGCGCCAGCTACCGAAGCTGCCGTAATACGTACTCGCCTCCAGGATCGGCGGTTGCGTACCGGTTGTGGTCCTGACGTTTACCACGCCGCCGGAGGCGTTGCCGTATAGCGCCGAGAACGGGCCGCGCAGCACGTCGATGCTCTCAACGCTGTTGATATCGATATTGGACGTTTGTCCCTGCCCGTCCGGCATGGTGGCCGGAATACCGTCCACATACATTCTTACGCCGCGCACGCCGTAGGTGGCGCGCGAACCAAAGCCGCGTACCGAAAGCTGTAAATCCTGGGCGTAGTTCTGGCGATTTTGCACCTGCAAACCGGGCACGCTGCCCAGGCTTTCTGAAAGGTTAACGCGCGGCGCGGCCTGGCGCATATCATCGCCAGCGATCGCGCTGACCGCGGCCGGGGTATCCAGCTCGGATATGCCGCCGGGCGTGGCGGTAACCACCATCGTTTGTTCATTCGTTTTCGGCGCATCGGCAGCAAAAACAGGCGCAGCCCATGGCGTGAGGGCCGGGATCAGCAGGAGGGGAAGCGTGGACTTTCCGTGTTGAGTTATTTTCATCAGAGCAATTTTCATCAGGTGAGAAGGGCGATTGTCCAGACGAACCATCTGGAACATTTTCGGCGTATGTTAATACTTATGGGTAAAGTTTGAAAACTGTAAAGGCACTTTACGTTAAGGGTAAGTGTTGGTGAAATAACAACTAAGCGCAAGCCAGGGAACGCAGGAGTTAGTTTTCCGGCGCCTGCCGGCAGCAAAATTTGTCAGCTATTCAGGCCGTTTGGCAGGGGAAATTTTATAAAATTCTTTGCCGCAACGCCGCCTGAATCAACGGCCGCTGCAGTTGCTCAACCATCCACGGGCTGTAAGCCGCGGGCACGGCGTTAACTCCCGCTAAAACCTGCTCAACGGATATCCAGCTAAAATCCATAACTTCGTCTTTATTCGGCTGCGGCCGGGAAGCGGTGCGGGCGAAAAAGACCGGGCAATATTCGTTTTCCACGATGCCGCTGGCGTCGGTAGCATAGTACTGAAATGACTCATCGATAAGCGTCGGCGTTTCAATCGCCAGCCCCAGTTCGTAATAGCAGCGGCGTATAACGGCATCCGCCATGGCCTCGCCTGGCTGGGGATGACCACAGGCTGAATTGGTCCAGACGCCCGGCCAGGCGACCTTGCCGATAGCGCGGCGCGTCAGCAGCAGCTCATTTTGCGCGTTAAAAATGTAGCAGGAGAAGGCCAGGTGCAGCGGCGTACTGGCGGTGTGTACCCGTGATTTCTCCATGGTGCCGGAGATATGTAGCTTGTCGTCCAGCAGCAGGACGTATTCGGTTACAGCAGTCATGGCGATTATCCGGTAAACGGTGTGGCGGGATCGCTAAGCTTACCCGCCGTAACGTATCAGCTTCTTAAATCATCCGCAGGAACAAGTTGTTCAGGCTGCTCTTCAGCGTGATGATCGTGAACCTGGTTTGCAATCTCATGGACGCGTTTACGCGCCCCGAACCATCCCAGCACCAGCAGCACGGCAATCAACGGAATGGAGGCGACCGTCCAGGTGCCGTTCGGGTAGTCGAACGCCATCAGAACCAGTACGCTAAACAGGAACAAAAGCGTAAGCCAGGAGGTGAAAGGCGCGCCCGGCAGCTTAAAGCTGACGTCGTCCGCTTTGCCCTGCCTGATGGCCTGGCGCAGCTTCATCTGGCACACCACGATAAACGCCCAGGAAGCAATAATTCCCAGCGACGCGACGTTCAGAACGATTTCAAACACCTGCGAAGGCACATAATAGTTTAGCACCACGCCGATAACGTAGATGCCAAGGGTGACCAGAATCCCCGCGTAAGGCACCTGCTGCCTGCTCATTTTTGACATGAACTTCGGCGCGGAGCCGCCCATCGACATGGAGCGCAGAATACGTCCGGTGGAATAGAGGCCGGAGTTGAGGCTTGAGAGCGCCGCGCTCAGCACCACCATATTCATGACGTCACCGATATATGGCACGCCCAGCTTCGAGAAGAAGGTGACGAACGGGCTTTGCCCCGCCTGATAGGCATTCCACGGCAGCAGCAGCACCAGCAGCACGACAGAACCCACGTAGAACAGGCCGATACGCCAGATAACGCTGTTGATGGCTTTTGGCACCATATTCTGCGGATCCTTGCATTCACCCGCCGCCGTGCCCACCAGCTCGATAGAAGCAAAAGCGAACACCACGCCCTGCACCAGCACCAGCGCAGGCAGCAGGCCGTGCGGGAAGAAGCCGCCGTTATCGGTGATCAGATGGAAGCCGGTGGTATTGCCGTCGAGCACTTTGCCGCTGCCAAGAAATACCGTGCCGACCACCAGAAACGCGACAATCGCCAGTACCTTGATCAGGGCGAACCAGAACTCCATCTCGGCGAACCATTTTACGCCGATCATATTCATGGTGCCGACAATCGCCAGCGCGCCAAGGGCGAATACCCACTGCGGCACGTCGCCAAACGCGCCCCAGTAATGCATGTAAAGCGCTACGGCGGTGATATCGACAATCCCGGTCATCGCCCAGTTAACGAAGTACATCCAGCCGCAGACGTAAGCGGCTTTTTCACCGAGAAATTCGCGGGCATAAGAGACAAAGCTGCCGCTGGAAGGGCGATGCAAAACCAGCTCGCCCAGCGCGCGCAGAATGAAGAAAGAGAAGATGCCGCAGACCAGATACACCAGCGCTAACGCCGGCCCGGCCATCTGCAAACGGGCGCCCGCGCCGAGGAATAACCCCGTGCCGATAGCGCCGCCGATGGCGATCATCTGTACCTGGCGATTTCCCATCGCCTTGTGATAACCCGAATCCTGAGAATTGAGCCAGCGCCTTTTGGCGGCGCGGTGATCGGCCTCAGTTTTGTGCTTTGTTTTCATTATTAGTCCTGTGTTGTTTCTGCTTGCCTTGAACGTTTAGCCGCTGAAATCGCCTGTCCTGTAGTTTGTTAGATCGCGGCCATGGCAAATTTCGGCGATGGATCCTGACAGGAAATGAAGCCCAACGCAAAGCTTGCTGCATCCTCCTTGATGCTGGTCATATTTCCATCGTCGCAAGCGCGGGAGAAGCTGTGTTAACGTCGCTTAATGGGGAATGGACGAGGTGAAAAGCTACGAATGAAACGTGAAGCACTCTTTAAAAACGTATCTGAAAGGTATCAGGTTGAGCCTGACTATCCGTGGCAGAAAAACAGCGATTACGCGGTGTTAAGGCATAAATTCAAAAAGAAATGGTTTGCGCTGGTTTATGCCATACAGGCAGAAAAGCTGGGGCTTGAAGGGGCATCGTTGCTTGAGGTGATGAACATTAAAGTGCCGCCAGAACTGCTGGGATCGCTGAGGATGCAGCCCGGCATTCTGCCCGCTTACCATATGAATAAAGAACATTGGGTGACGGTGCTTCTGGATACGGTGCCGGACGCTGAGATCCTCGATTTGCTTGATGAAAGCTACCGGCTTACCCGCTGACGATGCGCCGCATTAAATAAACCAGGCGAAAAAGGCGGGACGCAACACGCCCGCCAGCATTTATTACGCCAGTTTCTCATCCTGTCTGCCGCAAGCGCGAAGGGCCTGTAACGGCCCCATGCCGCTTAAGGTAAATACGGAAAGCAGGGTAAACGACAGGGCGACCAGGCCCAGCGCCAGATAAGCGCCGTGGAAGCCGACTTTGTCATACATGTAACCTGCGAAGACGGACATAAATATCATCGCTAACTGCTTGAAGAAGCAGAAGCATACCAGATAAATAGTGGCGGAGAAGCGCACCTCAAACTGGCTGGTGATGTACTTAAAGCAGCCGACGATCAGGAACGGGATTTCGAAGATGTGCAGCGTTTTGAGCACAATCACTTCCAGCGGCGTGGAGGCGAATGAAGAGCCGATAATGCGCACCGACATAATCGCCCCGGCCAGCAGCAGCGCGTTCTTGCCGCCGATGCGGTTCACGATGAGCGGCGCGAAGAACATGATGCAGGCGTTCAGCAGCTCCCCCATGGTGGTGACATAGCCGAACACGCGCGTGCCCTGCTGGTTTGACTCAAAGAACGAGGTAAAGAAGTTGGCAAACTGCTGGTCAAACACGTCATAGGTGCAGGAAACGCCTACTACGTAGAGCGAGAGGAACCACAGCTTTCGATTTTTCAGCAGCTCTAAAGCAAGCCGGAAGCTAAACGGCGAATGGTTAACGCCGAGAGAGTCGGCCACTTCCGCAGACGGCTGCGTTTCCGGCCTGGCGATAAACAGTAAGATGGCAAGGATCGCCGCGCAGCCGGAGCCGAGCCAGAAGACAAACTGGTTATTGATAGTGAACATGATGCCGACAATGGACGCGCACAGCGCCCAGCCCACGCAGCCAAACAGGCGCGCGCGGCCGAACTCAAACGAGCTGCGGCGGCTCACCTTTTCGATATAGGCTTCAATGGCCGGCGCGCCGCCGTTGTAGATAAAGCCCAGATAAATTCCGCCGACTATCGATCCCAGTAAAATATTGGCCTGCAGCAGTGGGCCGAATACGTAAATAAAGAACGGAGCGAACATCACCAGCATGCCGGTGATAATCCACAGCAGGTGCTTACGCAGCCCTAACTTATCGGACAGCAGGCCGAAAATCGGCTGGAACAGCAGGGAGAAAAACGAAATGCTGGCGAAGATGATGCCGGTGTCGCTTTTGCTGATGTGGTTGATGTCATGCAGCCAGATCGGGAAAAACGGGAAGTAGGCGCCCATGATGAAAAAGTAGAAGAAAAAGAACAGCCCGAACATCCAGAAATTGGTGTTTTTCAGATAGTACATGATGTTTATCCTTAGGGTAAAAACGGGACAGGCTGGCCAGGCGTGCCCGGATAAAAGCGTGGCGCTTAACGGCGCGCCCAGCTCACTGAATAGCGATAATGTTGTTTTTCAAGCAGATATTCTGGCGAGACGCTGGGGCTCCAGGAGTCGTCCCCGCCCACGCCCATATGGAAGCCGTCAATGTTCAGCCTGCTCCCCGGCTCGGCGGATAACAGATGGCGATGCGAGGTTTCCCGCAGCTGGCGCTGGCTGTAGCGGCTGAGGCTAAAATGGAATTTTCCGCGCCACAGGTTTTCGCCATACTCCAGCCTTTGCGTGTCGCAGCGCAGCCCGTTTTCCGTCGGGAAAACATACGGCGTATACATCTCCTCCAGCGGTAGCCGCCACCTGTCGAACAGCGCGGACTGTTTGCGGTCCGGATAGTTTTCGTGCGGCCCACGGCCAAGCCAGCTCACGGTCGGCTGGATCTCTGCCAGCTGGCAGGTCAGCCCGATGCGCGCCGGAGCGGGCGTGCCGAACGCGACTTCCACCTCCACATCGATATGCAGCTCGCCGCCATCGTCAATGCGGTACGTTTTATGGCTGACAAACAGCGTTTTGTTCTGATACGTCCAGCGGTGAACCGTGCGCAGCAGCACTTCGCGCTCAAGGGCCTGCGCTTCGCAGCTCAGCATTTCCGCTTCCAGCTCGTACATGCCGGCCGCTTTCCAGCGTTCAACCCAGGCATTCGGATCGATGCGCGTGGCTTCGCTGACGCCGATGTCGTTATCCAGCGGGGCGCGGGTGAACTGGTCCTGAAGAGGCGAAAGCAGGGTGGCCTTGCCATCTTTCCACCATTGCGTCAGCAGGCCGGTTTCCCGGCTGAAGATCCAGCGCTGGTTACGCTGGCGGACCTCGAAGCTGTCGCCGGCGGCCTCAAGCTGCGGGGCTTCACCTTGAACGGTCTGCTCCTGAACCGCCAGCACGCCCGGCAGCTGCCATTGATCCCATGCGCAGATGTGGCCCGCTTCCGACCAGGTTGTTGCTTCAATTTGCTGCACCTGCACCGTCAGCCATACGTCGCCGCTGCGGGTGATTTCCGGCAGATCGTCAAGCACGATGAGCTGTTTGCTCTGCGGGGCAATCTCCAGCAGCGCTTCGCCGCGGGCCAGCACGTTGCCGTCCTGTTTCATCGTCCAGATAAGGCGTTCGTTATCGCTTGTGCGGAACAGATATTCACTGGCGATCTCCACTTTCAGCGGCGATTCGCGCAGCAAAGAGAACTGGAAGAACTGCTGCGCCTGCTGGGCTTCGTACAGCGCCGGATGCGGCGTGCGGTCGGCAAACACCAGGCCGTTCATGCAGAACTGGCGATCGTTAGGCTTATCGCCAAAATCCCCGCCGTAGGCGCTGAACGGCTGGCCGTTTTCGTCGTGTTTAATCAGCGACTGATCCACCCAGTCCCAGACAAAGCCGCCCTGTAGCTTTGGATACTGACGGAAGGCCGCCCAGTATTTATGGAAACCGCCAAAGCTGTTGCCCATGGCGTGCGCGTATTCGCACAGAATTAACGGACGGTTTTCATCCGGCATGCCAATCCACTTTTTGATTGACCACTTTGGCACCTGCGGAAAAGGCTGATCCTGATCGACGCGGGCATACATCGGGCAGATAATATCGGTCGCCGCGCTGTTGGCGCCGCCGCCTTCGTACTGCACCGGGCGCGTCGGATCGTTGGATTTTATCCAGCGGTACAGCGCATCGTGATTGCTGCCGTGACCGGATTCGTTGCCCAGCGACCAGATGATAATCGACGGATGGTTGCGGTCGCGCTGCACCATTCGCGTGACGCGCTCGGTCATCGCCGGCAGCCAGGCGGGATCGTCGCTCAGGCGGTTCATCGGCACCATGCCGTGGGTTTCAATATTCGCTTCATCCACCACGTAAAGACCATACTGGTCGCACAGGCGATACCACAGCGGATGGTTAGGATAGTGCGAGCAGCGCACGGCGTTAAAGTTATGCTGCTTCATCAGCATAATGTCCCGGCGCATGGTGTCGATATCCATCACCTGGCCGTTTTCCGGGTGGTGCTCGTGACGGTTGGTGCCGCGGATCAGCAGCGGTTTGCCGTTAAGCTTCAGCAGGCCCTGCGAGATTTCCACTTTACGAAAGCCCACGTCGCAGGCCTCGGCTTCAATTACCTCGCCATGTTTATCTTTTAATAGCACCACAAGGCGATAAAGATCTGGCGTTTCGGCGCTCCATAACAGCGGGTTTTCTACAGGTATGCGCACCGTAGTACGGTCATCGTAAGCGCCACGCTCGTCGATAATTTCACTGCCGAGCGGCTGCTGCTTTTCACCTGCCAGCTCGCCGCCTTGCCATAGCTGAACGCAAACCTGCGCTTCCTGTTCATCACCCTGTACTACAACCAGCGTTTCCAGTTCGGCGCGGGTGAAGTCTTCATTGAGATGCGTTACCACGCGCATATCGGCGAGGTGAGTCTGCGGCTTATGCAGCAGCGTGACGTCGCGGAAAATACCGCTCATGCGCCACATATCCTGATCTTCCAGATATGAACCGTCGCACCAGCGCAGCACCATGACGGCGATGCGGTTTTCACCCGCCCTGAGCGCCTGGCTTAAGTCAAATTCAGACGGCAGACGGCTATCCTGGGCGTAGCCAATCCAGTTGCCGTTGCACCACAGGTGGAACGCAGAATTCACGCCGTCAAAAATGATGCGGGTGTGTCCGGCAGCCAGCCACTCAGCGTCAAGGTTGAATGTGAGCGAGTAACAACCCGTGGCGTTATCCGCAGGGACAAACGGCGGGTTTACCGGAATCGGATAGGTAACGTTGGTATAGACTGGCGCATCGTAGCCCAGCATCTGCCAGTTAGAGGGGACATGGATATCATCGGCGCCGTTAAGATCCTGCTCAACCCAGCTTTCAGGAACGGCTTCCGGCCGGGTGAAGTAGCTAAATTTCCAGCTGCCGTTTAGGCTAAGCAAGGCTGGCGATGGCATATCTTCGCGTGCCGCTTCCGGGGATCGCCAGCTGGAAAAAGGCGGATGGGCCGCAAGCTGATTCAGCCGGGTGACGGCCGGATTGGACCAGTCGCGTCGGGCCAGTACGCAAGCAAGAGTGGCGGCGTTGCTGCCTGCTTTGATCATCATATTCCGGGTTCCTTAATTAATTTTGCGATGCGCTCACAATTTAAAGGAATATGGTTTCTCCGGCGGGGTGTGTAAAGCAGCATGGCGGGATTAATTGACGTGATTCACAAATTTATAACACCGCTTAGCAAAGATCGGCCTGCCGGTCGCAGCTGGAGAAAGGCCGGCCCGTCTGCATTTTATCTACGCAAGGTTCAGAAATCGCGCCGAGCCTCTCCGTATCAGCGGCTTATAGTTAAAGTCTGTTTTTGCTTCATCTGCTACAAAAAGATGCGGAGTGAAATGATGAAATCTGAAATCGCAAAAGAGTATGAAGGCGTGCTTACATTCTGGTTTAAAGAGACGCCCGCCGAACGATGGTTTAACGCAGACAAAATATTCGATGAGCAGATCCGGACCCGCTTTAGCGCCGTTCATTACGCAGCAATGCGCGGCGAGCTTTTTCCCTGGAGAGAAAGCGCTTCAGGGCGGCTGGCCGAAATCATCGTCCTGGACCAGTTTTCGCGAAATCTCTTTCGCGACGATCCCCTTGCCTGGGCCTCAGACGGCATGGCGCTGGTGCTGGCGCAGGAGCTGATAAAAACGGCGGGGTTTAGCGAGCTTGCGGTTGAGGAAAGAGATTTTGCAATGATGCCGCTCATGCACTCAGAATCGGCCGCCGTCCACGACATTGCGCTGAAAATGTTTCAGGAGTCTGGCAGTAAATCAGCCCTCAAATCTGAAATAGAGCACCGGCGGGTCATCGATAAGTTCGGCAGGTATCCGCATCGTAATGCGGCGCTTGGCAGAACGTCCACGGCAGAAGAGCGTCTCTACCTGGAAAAACAGAAGCAGCGGGCGTTTTGAGGTTATCCCAGCCGGGCCACCTGGCGCGCAAGCTTTGCCAGCGCATCCGCAAGCGCCTGAGCAGAGGGGGCGTTACCACCGGGCGCCGCAGTGGTTTTGCGTTCCACCAGAGCCACCGGCAGGATCTGCGGCTCTGGCTGAGCGCCGGGATCATGAATTAACTCCACCAGCCGGTTCACGCTGGCTTTGCCGAGGTTTCTGAAATCCTGCTTGATAGTGGTGAGCGGCGGAATAAAGCAGGCGCTGTCTTCGGTGTCGTCATAGCCCACCACGGAGACATCCGCCGGCACCGCTAAACCCTGTTCGGCGAGCGCACGCAGCGCCCCAAGCGCCATCTGATCGTTGGCGACGACGATCCCGCCGGGCGTTTCGCCCTCGCGCAGCAGCCGGGAAACCTGTTCATAGCCTGAGAGCGAACTCCAGTCGCCTTCCATAACCGCAACCGCTTCCAGCCCGTGGGCGCTCAGCGTTTGCTTCCAGCCTTCAAAGCGCAGGCGTGCTGAGACGGAAGCCTGCGGGCCGTTGAGCAGGGCGATACGCTGATGGCCAAGGCTGATAAGGTGCTCAACGCCCAGACGCGCCCCTTCGTTGGGATCGAAAATTATGAGGTTGGCGCCCAGGCCCGGGGAGACATCCAGAAACAGCGCTGGCACGCTGCCGCAGGCGTTTCGTACTGCCAGAGCCTCTTCGTTTTCGAGAGGAATATTAACAATCAGCCCGTCCACGCGCTGAGAAAGCAGGCTGTTCACCGCGGCTTTACAGGCGGCAAGCCCCGGCTGCTCAACCATGGAGATCACCACGTTGAAGTGTATCCCGCCTGCCTGCGTTTTGATGGCCGCCACGATTTGCGAGGGGGCGTGAAGCGAAAGATTGGTGGTGGCAAGGCCAATGGTCTGGCTTAGTTTTCCGGCTAACTGCTGCGCCACGCGGTTGGGAACATAGTTTAATGCGGCCATCGCCGCCTCAACTTTCAGACGCGTTTTTCCGGAAACGTGGCTTGCCTGATTGATCACCCGGGACACGGTCTGATAGGAAACATCGGCATATTCCGCCACATCGTAAAGCGTTACTGATTTGGGTTTCATGCCGGGTTTCCTTATCGCTCTTAAAGTCCGGGCTTATTCTACACTTAAACACTTTAGACAGGAGAGCATCATGTACAAACTCTACGGCGCACCGGGCTGCGGCTCTGCGATTGTCGAAATTATGTTCATTCTGACGAATGAGTCTTACAAGTGGGAAAACGTTGAAGGGTTCGAAGATCCGGGCCCGCAGCGCGATGCGCTATTAACGCTCAACCCCCTCGGCCAGGTGCCGACGCTTAAGCTTGACGACGGTTCCGTGATGACCGAAAGCGCGGCTATTGCCCTGATGCTGCTGGATAAGCATCCCCATATGGCGCCGCCTGCGGGCACGCCTGAACGCCAGCGCTTCTACCGGCTTCTGGTCTGGTTTGTCGCCAACGTTTATCCCACTTTCACCTACGGCGATAATCCTTCCCGCTGGACGCAAAGCGGCGCCGATGAGCTACTTGCCAGCACGAACCGGTATCGCGAGCAGCTTTATCTCTGGCTGGAGTCGCAGGTCAGTAGCGGGCCATACGTTTTTGGTGAAGAGATCACGCTGCTGGACGCCTATATTGCGGCGATGATGAGCTGGCGACCACGGCAGGAGTGGTTTGAGAAGCACACGCCGAGGCTGTTTGCCATTGCGCAGCAGGTGCGCCAGCGCAAGGAGCTGCAGGAAGCGCTAAGCCGCAACGAGATGCTGTGATCGCACCATCGATCATATGGCGCCGGGGCAATTCTATATAGTGACCGGATTACATCGCAACGGAATTTGTCTATGGCTTTTGACCTGAACGCTTACTTCGCGCGGATCCATTTTACGGGCGACTCCGCGCCGGATTTGAGTACGCTGCGGCAGCTGCATTTGCTGCAAACCTGCGCCATCCCTTTCGAAAACCTGGATGTCCTGCTGGGGCGACGGATTTTGCTCGACGATGACAGCGTGTTCGAAAAGCTGGTGACGGCCGGGCGGGGCGGTTACTGCTATGAGCAAAACGCGTTGCTGCGTCGGGCGCTGCAGGAAATCGGTTTTCAGGTTGAGGATTTAGCGGCGCGGGTATTGATTACGCGCCCGGAGCGGATGCCTGCCTGTACTCATCGTTTACAGCTGGTGACGGTTGCGCAAGAACGCTGGCTGGCGGATGTGGGATTTGGCGGCAGGACGCTCACCGCCCCGTTGCGCTTTGAACTCGATAGCGAGCAAACCACCCCGCACGGCGTGTACCGCCTGACGCGCCTTGAGGATGATTATCTGCTTAGCCTGCGCGAAGGAGAAGACTGGTTACCGCTTTACCGCTTCGATTTGCAGCGGCACTATGCCGTGGATTTCGAGGTGGCCAACCACTATGTCGCGACCTGGCCGGAGTCGCATTTTCGCCATCATCTGATGCTTTGCCTGCACGTTTTTGACGGCGGTAACATTACGCTGAACAATCGCCAGCTCACGGTTGATGGTAAAAAGCAGGCGCTGGCCGATGCCTCCGCCGTTTATCAGGCGTTACATTCCCGTTTGCGCCTGCGCCTGGACTCCCCAAAGCACGGCATCGACTTTGAAACTTTTGCCGCCGCGTTTAATTTAATCAGCGCCTGATAAAGGCAAACCACTACCGCTATGGAGAATACCTGTGCCACATATCACCGTTAAATATTTCCCGCGTGAGCTGACAGACGAGCAGAAACAGACGCTGGCGGAAGAGCTCAGCGACGTTATTAAAAAGCATTTCAGCTCAAAGGACGCCTCGCTTTCGGTCGCGTTAGTGCCGGTTGCACAGGAGCGCTGGAAAGAAGATGTCTACGACACAGAGATAAAACCCGCGCTCGATACGCTCGCCAAAAAGCCGGGCTACAGCATGTAGTTCTGGTATAACGAGAGAGAAAACTCTCCCTCGTCCGGCATCACCATGTGGCGTAAGCGCGTGCAGCCTGTAAAAAGTTATCCACAAAATCGGTGGATAACTCTGTGGGATTCTATGTAGATCGTTGTACGAAGCCGGAAGATCGGGTGGGTTAACGTGGCCTGGCCGACAAGGAAAGCACATACATGAAAAAGCTAGTAATTTTTTTACACGGCGTGGGCAGTTCCGGCGCCGATTTAGAAGGGCTGGGGCTTTATTTTCAGCAGGTTATGCCCGAGGTTATTTTTGCTTCACCGAACGGCACCGCACCTTTTGACGGGGGCGATGAGGGTTACCAGTGGTTCAGCGTAGCGGGCGTAACAGAGCAGTCGCGGCCCGAACGCGTCGTTGAGGCCCGCGCCGCGTTCGATGCCGCCATCGGGGCTATCTTCCGGCAGCATGATGTGACGCCTGGTAAAGACCAGGTCATTCTGCTCGGATTTTCTCAGGGTTCGATTATGGCGCTGGACGCGCTGGTCACGGCCCGCTTCCCTCTGGCGGGCGTTGCTGCGTTTTCAGGGCGACTTTCTTCCCCTCGGCCTTATCAGCCAGCGGCAGATTCCGCAGCGCTGCTGGTGCACGGCATCGACGATCGGGTCATTCCGTGGACGGAAAGCGAAGCTGCCGCCGCTGCGCTGACGGAGGAAGGCGTCGAGGTGGAAACGCTGTTTGAACCGGGCGTGGTGCACACCATTAGCGCCGAGGGCGTCGCCAGGGCGCTGGAGTTTATTATCCGACGCTTTGAACTCAGCTGACTCATTTTTTAACCCGGCTCGCAACGCGAACCGGGTTTTTTATAACCTGTCTGCGGACCTGCGCTTTAACTATTAATTATTTCCCTGAGGTAGAATATGTCCCACGCGCTTATTAAACGCTAACGTAAAGATATGAAAATACCAGCTGAAGGGAAGGTGAAATATGGTACAAATCTGACGTGTTTGACTACTGAGGACAATTTACTATCCGCAACCGATGAGAAGCAACACCGCGGATACGTTGTGAATATTATGGACATTATTTTTACGAACAAGCCGTTCAAAATTTTATTAATAAATCACCCCGCTGTTTTTTCTTCCGCTTTCTTCCTTTCTGGTGAACAACACTGGCGCAACGCGCTGTAGTTTCGCTCTCCTGCATCCGGCATCACGCACGCGCCGTGCGCTGTAAGGCCATCTGACATTTTTGGTTTGCTTCGTCATTCGCTTAAAGCGAGTCGACAAGCCGCTGCGCCTTTATTTTCTCTGTCAGGAGAGAAATTATGTTGTACTGGATTTTATTAGCTCTGGCTATCGCCGCTGAAATTACCGGCACGCTGTCTATGAAGTGGTCAAGCGTAAGTGACAGTAACGCCGGTTATATTTTTATGCTGGTGATGATCTCATTTTCTTATATTTTACTTTCTTTTTCGGTCAAGCGTATCGCCCTTGGCGTGGCCTACGCCATGTGGGAAGGTACGGGTATTTTATTTATTACGTTGTTCAGCGTTCTGCTGTTCGACGAGTCCATCTCCCTGCTGAAAATAACTGGCTTAACCACGCTGGTGGTGGGTATTGCATTAATTAAATCGGGAACCAGCACAAAGAAGATTTGTAAGCGGCAGACGGCCCGGGGAGGTGACCATGGCGTCGTTTGAATGGGTACACGCCGCCTGGTTACTGGCCGCCATCGTGCTGGAAATTGCCGCCAACGTATTCCTTAAACAGTCTGACGGCTTCCGTCGCCCTCTCTACGGCGTGCTTTCTTTGCTGGCGGTGCTTACCGCATTTAGCGCGCTGGCGCAGGCGGTTAAGGGGATCGAGCTTTCAGTGGCTTACGCGCTATGGGGCGGCTTTGGGATTGCCGCGACGCTCGCCGCCGGCTGGCTGCTTTTTGGACAGCGGCTGAACCGCAAAGGCTGGCTGGGATTGATCCTCCTGCTGACGGGCATGATCATCATCAAAATTGCCTGAAACCGTATAGCTGGCGTACCGCAGGGCTACTGTTCTGGCAGGCGATGCTACTGGCTTGCCAGCGCTTCTAAGCGATCCCGGAAGCCGGTGACTGAAATGGCACGGTTATCGGCGCGATAGCGATCTTTTGCCGCAGGCGCGGAACTTTGCACGGCAATCAGCTGCCAGCCGCTATCGGTTTTAAGCATCAGGGGTGAACCGCTGTCGCCCGGCAGCGTGTCGCACTGATGCGACAGAACGGTGTTTTGCGCCCAGCCGGTGACCAGGCAGTCGGTATGAGTATAAAGGTCGTCCAGATGATCCTCAGGATAGCCTGACTGCGTGACCTTACGATCCTGCGCTTTTAACGCTTCGGTCAGCGCATCGCGATCGCCGGTAAACAAGGGAAGGGGCGTGATGCCCGAAGGCGGGTTATGCAATATCACCAGCCCGAAATCGTGCGGCGCCGCGCCGGGAGGCACAATCCAGCCGTCGCCGTCCGCTTTTAAACGTCGCCCGAGGGAGCTTTCCACCCGGCCTTCGATATCGTGAATTTCGTAACGCCATCTCCCTTTTAGCGAGATAAAGCGTAATACGACGGCTTTGTCAGCTTTACCGCGGGGAGGCTGCAGCAGACAGTGCCCGGCCGTTAAGGCCAGATGAGGTGAAATTAAGGTGGCGGTGCATAAGTTGCCGCTGGCGGTTTCCAGCTGGCCGATGGCATCCCACGGGCTGTCGGCGGGATGGTCCACCTGGGTTCGGTCATCGTTGCCAAAAAACAACGTTTTCACTTCCGCAGCGTTGTCATTATCGGCCTGTGACAGGGCCGGTAATAAACATAAAGCGCCTGACAGCAATACAACTCTTTTGTACATATCACTCTCTGTGGGGCGATTAATTATGATTTTTGTATAAACCCGATGGCATAACTATAGACGGGCCGCGGAGAAAGTGGGAGTAAAAACAGCGTGCTACGCCTTTAAATCCAGAAGCTGAAGGTAATAATGCCGCAGACGATCAGCAGCGAAAGGATGATTTCAAAACCGTAGCGTCGCAACATCACCCGGACTCCAGAAGTAAACATCCGGCGAACCGGGCGTTCTGAAATACCCATTTCCATGCACCATGGATACTGTTTTCAGGCCTGCCCCAGGCGCCAAAAAACTACGCTTTTTTGGTGGTTACCGGCAAACTAAACACCCGGCGAACCGGGTGTTTTCATTGGGCTTCATTCCGGGAGCGTCCCGGCAAACTTATGCCGCTGGCTGAGCGGCTGGTTTGGTCGCTGCGTGGGCCGCTTTTTTATGGTGCTTTTTAGCGGCCTGCGCTTTCTGAGCAGGTTTTGCAGCTTCGGTTTTCACCGCTTTTTTGTGGTGTTTTTTAGCAGCCTGAGCTTTCTGCTCGGTAGCGGCTTTTTTGTGTTTCTTGTGATGAGTGGTTTTTACCGGCGCTTTAGCCGGAGCAGCGGCGGTAGCGGCAGGCGCCGGAGCAGCAGTGGTTTCAGCAGCGAAAGCAGCAGAAGACAGACCCATGGCAGCGGCAACAACCAGCGCTAATACTTTGTTCATCTCGACATCCTCGAATTTGTTTGTGTGTGAACCCCACTGCGGGGCCGTTGAGGTGAACTATAGGCCTGCCGTTGCAAACCTTCAGTGAGTGACTGGTATCGGCGTGTAACGGAATGTACAAGAGGGAATGGGGCAGGTAAAACGCCGGGTACGCGTGCCCCGGCGTCAGGGGTTACAGGTAACGAGCCTCTAAATGTTTGCGGAAGTACAACGGGTTAAGATCCTCGCCTGTCGCGTTGGTGATAAGTTGCGAGGTGGTGAAACGGCTGCCGTGCTGCCAGATGTTCTGGCTCAGCCAGTCGAACAATGCCGTGAAGTTCCCTTCTGCAATATCGCTTTCAAGCTGCGGCAGCGCGCGTTTGGCTGCGTTAAACAGCTGCGCGGCGTACATGGCGCCCAGCGTGTAAGACGGGAAGTAGCCGAAGGCGCCGTCAGTCCAGTGGATATCCTGCATGCAGCCGTTGCGATAGTTATCCTTCGTCGACAGTCCCAGCCAGTGCTGCATTTTCTCGTCCCACAGCGCGGGAATATCCTCCACTTCAATATCGCCCTCAATCAGCGCTCGTTCTATCTCGTAACGCAGCACCACGTGAGCCGGATAACTTACTTCATCGGCATCCACGCGGATATAACCGCGCTCAACGCGCTGGTTCAGCGCGACAAAATTCTGCATCTCAAAAGCAGGCTGCGCGCCAAAACGAGCGATAACTTTTGGCAGCAGCAGCTTGAGGAACGCTGCGCTGCGGCCAAGCTGCATTTCGAAGAACAAACTTTGCGATTCATGAATGGCCGTGGAGCGGGCATGGGCAACCGGCTGCCCCAGCCATTCGCGCGGAAGATTTTGCTCGTAGCGAGCGTGCCCGGTTTCATGGATCACCCCAAACAGCGAGGTGATTAGATCGTTTTCATCGTAGCGGGTGGTGATGCGGACATCTTCAGGCACGCCGCCGCAGAAAGGATGCGCGCTCACGTCCAGGCGCCCGCCGTTAAAATCGAAACCAAGCAGCTGCATGATCTCCAGGCCAAGCTCGCGCTGGGTCCCGGTAGCAAAAGGGCCAGCCGGCATCATCACCGACTGCCGGGCCTGTTTAGCCACTACTTTTTGCAGCAGGTCAGGCAGCCAGCTGCGCAAATCGCCAAACAACACGTCGAGTTTCGCGCTTGTCATGCCCGGCTCGTAAAGATCGAGCAGCGCGTCGTAGCGCGATTTACCTTTGGCTTCAGCGCGCAGTCTGGCTTCTTCGCGGCTAACGCGCACCACCTCTTTTAAGTTGGCAGCAAAGCCCTGCCAGTCGTTGGCGGGACGCTGGGTGCGCCAGCCGTGTTCGCAGCGGGTGCCCACCAGCGACTTTTCTTCCACCAGCGATTCCGGCAGCAGCACCGCTTCCTGGTACTGGCGTGTCATTTCACGCAGGTTGGCGCGCTCAACGTCGTTCAGATCTTCCTGCGCGGCGGCCTGCAGCAGCGTGGCAATTTTTTTATCGGTCAGAATTTGATGCTGTAGCACGCTCAGTTCGGCCAGGGCTTCGCCGCGCGCGGCGCTGCCGGCTGGCGGCATGTTGGTGAACATGTCCCATCCGGCGATGGCAGAGAGATGTCCGAAGCGGGACAGGCGCTGGAAGGTGCGGGTAAGATGCTTATAGTTTTGCTTTTCCATAGGGCCTCGTAAGTGTGATTAACGCAGCGAAAATAGCAAAAAGCGCTAATAAAAACGAGGCCCGCTGGCGGTTAGTGCGCCCGTTGGTGCAGACGGCTGCCAACCAGTAAAGCCATCACCAGCAGTGCGCCGATAAAAGCGGCGACGCCATACCAGCCGAACTGGTGCCAGAACACGCCGCCCAGCGTACCTGCGATGCTTGAACCGAGGTAATAGCTGAACAGATAAAGAGAAGATGCCTGGCCTCTGGCACGTTTCGCGCGCGGCCCAATCCAGCTGCTGGCAACGGAGTGCGCCGCAAAGAAACCGGCAGAGAACAACAGCATGCCGATGAAAATCACGATTAGCGGTGAGAACAGGGTAAGCACCAGGCCCGACAGCATAATGCCGGTGGAGAAAATCATGACCGGGCCGCGGCCAAACTTCGTCGTCATCGCACCGGCTTTTGGCGAACTCCAGGTGCCGGTTAAATAAGCGACCGAAAGCAGGCCCACCACCGCCTGGCTTAAGAACCACGGCGCCTCCATCAGGCGATAGCCGATGTAGTTAAACAGCGTGACGAACGCGCCCATCAGCAGGAAACCTTCGGCAAACAGCAACGGCAGGCCCTGGTCGCGCCAGTGCAGACGGAAATTAATAAACAGCGTTTTAGGGCGCAGGGAAGAAGGGCGAAAGTGCCGGGATGCAGGCAGAATTTTCCAGAACATCAGCGCAGAGGCCAGCGCAAAACAGCCAATCGCCGCCACCGCAATACGCCAGTTGAAGAAGTCCGTTATCACCGCGCTTAACAGCCGGCCGCTCATGCCGCCGATGGAGTTCCCGCTAATGTACAGCCCCATAGAGAAGGCCACGACGCTTGGGTGAATTTCCTCGCTGAGGTAAGTCATACCGACGGCGGCAACGCCGCTCAGAGAAAGGCCTGTCAGCGCGCGCATCATCAGGATGCCGTGCCAGCTTGTCATCATGGTGGAAAGTAGCGTGCAGCAGGAGGCGAGAACTAAAGCCGCAACCATCACCGGCTTACGCCCAATGGCGTCGGAGAGCGGCCCGGTAAACAGCAAACCGATGGCGAGCATAGCGGTTGATATCGACAGGGAAATACTGCTGCTGGCGGGAGATACGGCAAATTCATGCGAGAGCACCGGCAAAATGGGCTGCACGCAGTAAAGCAGCGCAAACGTGGCCAGACCGGCGGAGAAAAGCGCCAGCGTGACGCGCATAAACTGGGAGGTGCCGCGTTTAATGTAAGCTGCTGACGCAGGCGTTGCGGAAATGTGTTCGTCAACGTCGCTTGCCGGAGCGGCGCTGGCGGAGGATGTACGGCTCAAAATCGATCCTTAGGAAAGTCGGAGGGCGTGGCTTTCCTGACAGAGTAGAAAACGGCGAATGTTCTGTCTAATATATTAATAATCTCAATTGATATGTTTAAAATATGAATATTGAACTGCGTCATTTACGCTATTTCGTGGCGGTGGCAGAAGAGCTGCATTTTGGGCGAGCCGCCGCGCGGCTGCGTATCTCCCAGCCTCCTTTAAGCCAGCAGATTCAGATCCTCGAACAGCAGACAGGCGCCAGGCTGCTGGCACGCACCAATCGCAGCGTAAATCTCACGGCGGCGGGGCAGCAATTTTTGACCGATGCGCGCCAGATTCTGGGGCAGGTTGAAGCGGCGGCGGCACGCGCCGAACGCCTGCATCACGGGGAAACGGGGGAATTGCGCATAGGCTTTACCTCTTCCGCGCCCTTTATTAAAGGCGTCTCGGACAGCCTTTCAACGTTCAGAAAACGTTACCCGGACGTGCATATCCAGATGCGTGAAATCAATACGCGCCAGCAGATTGCGCCGCTTAACGACGGCGAACTGGAGCTGGGATTAATGCGCAATACGCGCCTGCCGGAGACGCTGGCATGGAAACTGGTGCTGCGCGAGCCTTTGCTGGCGATGGTGCACCGCGATCATCCTCTGGCCGCTTATCAATCCATCTCACTTCAGGATCTGGCGCATGAGCCCTTCGTCTTCTTTGATCCGCACGTGGGTACCGGTCTGTATGACGATATTCTTGGCCTGCTGCACCGCTTCAACATTTCCCCCTATATCACCCAGGAAGTGGGGGAGGCGATGACGATTATCGGTCTGGTTTCTGCGGGGCTTGGAGTATCTATTTTACCTGCTTCATTTCAGCGGATACGGTTAAGCGACGTGGTGTGGCTGCCGTTGCAGGAGCAGGAAGCCCGCTCGGAAATGTGGCTGGTGTGGCCAAAACATCGCGAGCTTTCAGGCGCCGCGCTTCGCATCAGCGCGCTGCTAACCGAGGCGACCTGCGGGCCAGAATAAGCGCAAATCCGCGTTATTATGTGCGGTAAATCACAACCCTACGTAAATATTTGACTAGCCCGCTTGAAGTGTTTCACCATAGCCGAAAGTTTATTTCGAAGCGCGAAAATAAAGGGAGTACCACGTGGTTGCTGATAGCCAACCGGGCCATATCGATCAGATTAAGCAAACGAATGCAGGCGTGGTTTACCGCCTCATTGACAGCCATGGCCCGGTATCGCGTATCGATCTTTCCCGTCTGGCGCAGCTTGCTCCAGCCAGCATTACCAAAATCGTGCGCGAGATGCTCGAAGCGCATCTGGTGCAGGAGACGGAAATTCAGGATCCCGGTAGCCGCGGTCGGCCGGCGGTAGGCTTAATGCTCGAGACGGAAGCCTGGCACTATCTTTCGGTGCGCATTAACCGCGGCGAGATTTCCCTTGGCCTGCACGACCTCAGCAGCCGGCTGATTGTCGAAGATACCGTTTCACTCCCGGTTGAAGATCCGAATCCTCTGCCTGAACGTATTATCAGCCAGGTGGATCAATTTTTTATACGTCATCAGGATAAACTCGAACGCCTGACCGCCATCGCCATTACCCTGCCGGGCATTATCGATACGGTACGCGGGATCGTGCACCGTATGCCGTTTTACGAGGTTTGCGATATGCCGCTGGGCGAAATGCTGGAAAACCATACCGGCGTCCCGGTATTTATTCAGCACGATATCAGCGCGTGGACTATGGCCGAAGGGTTGTTCGGCGCTTCCCGCGGCGCGCGCGACGTCATTCAGGTTGTTATCGACCACAACGTTGGCGCAGGCGTTATCACCGATGGCCGCCTGCTGCACGCGGGCAGCAGCAGCCTGGTGGAGATTGGCCATACGCAGGTCGATCCTTACGGCAAGCGCTGCTACTGCGGCAACCACGGCTGCCTGGAAACCATCGCCAGCGTCGAAAGCGTGCTGGAGCTGGCCCAGCTGCGAATGAACCAGTCGCTGGGGTCGATGCTTCACGAGCATCCCCTGACGGTAGAGTCGCTTTGCGATGCGGCCCTGCAGGGCGACCTTCTCGCCAAAGATATTATCCTCGGCGTTGGCGTCAATGTCGGGCGCATTCTCGCCATCATGGTGAACCTGTTTAACCCGCAAAAAATTCTGATAGGTTCGCCGTTCAACCGCGCAGCGGATATCCTCCATCCGGCCATTACAAGCTGCATTCGCCAGCAGGCGCTGCCCGCCTACAGCCAGCACATGATCGTCGAAAGCACCCAGTATAACCACCGTGGGACGATGGCGGGGGCGGCGCTGGTAAAAGACGCCATGTATAACGGTTCGTTACTGATTCGCCTGCTGCAGGGATAATCATTTTCATTGATCCACTAAAAATTGCGCTATCTCAATCTGGGCGTTTCACTCTTCTTTTAGACTTCCGGGACTGAATTATTCACATTCTTAATTAGTTTTGCGTATTGCCCCGGGAGTTAGCATGCTTAAGCGTTTCTTTATCACAGGTACCGATACGGCAGTCGGCAAGACGGTGGTATCCCGCGCCTTGCTGCAGGCGCTGGCTGCCAGCGGAAAATGCGTTGTCGGCTATAAGCCGGTCGCTAAAGGGAGCAAAGAGACGCCGGACGGTTTGCGTAATAAAGACGCGCTGGTTCTGCAGGGCGTTTCGTCGTTGACGCTGCCTTACAGCGCTATTAACCCCATCGCCCTGAGCGAAGAAGAGAGCAGCGTCAATCACAGCTGTCCAATCAACTACAGCTTGCTGTCCGACGGCCTCGCCTGTCTGGCCGCCCGGACCGATCACGTTGTGATTGAGGGCACGGGCGGCTGGCGCAGCCTGATGAACGATCTCCGTCCGCTGTCCGAATGGGTAGTGCAGGAACAGCTGCCCGTGTTGATGGTGGTGGGTATCCAGGAAGGCTGTATCAACCACGCGCTGCTGACGGCGCAGGCCATTGCTAACGACGGCCTGCCGCTGGTGGGCTGGGTGGCGAACCGTATTAATCCGGGCTTAGCCCACTACGCTGAAATCATCGACGTGCTGCGTAAAAAACTGCCCGGGCCGCTGGTGGGCGAGCTGCCGTATCTGCCCCGCGCGGAGCAGCGTGAGCTTGCACAATATATCAACCTGTCAACGCTCAACGTTTGTACTCCGGTCAGCGAAGGCAATTGAGCGGCAGGAGCGAACAAAGGTAAAGGGAAAAGAGGGCCTTGCGCGTATCAGCAGAACCCTCTCAGTTAATTAATCGCCTTTATTTCGCGTACGCGATTTTTTCCCCGGCCCGGCGTGCCGTGGCGGGTAAAATACTGGCAATTGCCACGTAGCCATCAGGATCGAGACAGCGGTCATGTTCCTGAGCCCGCCCGATAATATCGCGATCCCAGTAAAGCGCTTTGCGTTGATCGCCTCTGGTCGTCAGGGTAGCCTCCATTTCCCCCTCAGTCGCCCGGTAGCGCCGCCAGCAGCCGCCCGGCACCGAAACAACGGAGCCTTCCACGGCAACGATCGTCACCTCCTCGCCCTGCCGGTTATAGGTCACCTCCAGGGTGCCTTTAAAGACCATCAGCACCTGAACGTCGGGGCAACAGTGCAGCCCGACATTGTGCTGGTCCTGAATTCGTAGCCACTCTACGGAAAATCCATGGGGATTGACGATCGGCGGGGCGTTATTACGATCCTGCGAAATGCCGAAGCCGATGACCGGGGCCAGTTCCGCGCCGTGGCCGGGCAGAACGGCGTCCAGCAGCGCCTGGCCTGACCATTGCCGCTGTTCGCCCGTCACCGCCCGCCGCTGCATTTCCTCAACGGAGTAATCGCGCAGAGCGGCGATATATTCAGGGGCCAGCGGCTGTAACAGCTCGCTTTCGGCGGGCACGGCGTCGCCTGCTTCCACATCAATAAGCATATTGTCGCGGCTCAGGTACAGGCCGTATTCACGGGCGGCTTCAAGGATTGACGGATGCCAGATAATGCCGCCGGTGTTATCTCCGCCAAGCACGGTAAATACCATCCCGCTGGTATCCTGCGGGCTGACGTTGGTAAAGCCGCGGAAAATCCACGTCGGGATCGACAGAATCGCCGGTGCGCTGAGCTCGGTTTCATGCTCGCCGTTCGCTCCCCAGCGAAAACGCCAGCTTCCTTCATGAATCAGGAAAACTTCGGCGGTGAAATGCAGATGCTGATTGTTGGTCACGCCTTTGGGCATGGCGGCGGCGCCAATGTTAAAACCGTGCGCCTCGGGAATATTCACCACCTGCGATGCCGACTGGGTGACGCCCGGGCCGACAAACGAATAGTTTTGCTTGAGATGAGAGCCCGGCAGCTTACAGTCGATAAACGCCACGCTGCAGGATACCCGGTCTTGCGGAAGCACCAGACGGCGGCGCGCCTCTTCTTGTGTCAGCGTTACATATTGCATAGTGATTCTCCTTAATAGCCAGACGTGCCGCTGGCGGACGGGGTTTCACCGCGCGCCAGAGCGACAGCTTCACGGGCGGCGCGGCCAAGTTGCATAACATCGTTGGCGGGGGTAACAAAGTGAAAGCCCTGCGCCAGGCGGTCCGCTGCGGCCTGGCCGGAGGTGCAGAAAATCCCGGCGATCTTGCCGTGCTCGCGGCTGCGGGCCAGCACAAGCTCAACGGCGGCAAGCATCTCCGGATGCTGCGATTCCGCGCTGGCGCTGCCCGTGAGGGTTAACGAGAGATCGTTCGGGCCGATAAATACGCCGTCCAGCCCGTCGGTTGCCAGAATCGCGTCCAGGTTTTTTAATCCTTCGCGGGTTTCAATCATGGCAAGCGTAAGGATTTCGTCGTTTGCGTACCGGGGATAATCCTTGCCGCCATACAGCAACGCTCGTGCCGGGCCGAAGGAGCGATTGCCCAGCGGCGGGTAGCGGCAGGCCGCAACGAATTGCCGAGCCTGTTCCGGCGTTGAAACCATCGGACAGATGATCCCCCACGCGCCGGCATCCAGCAAACGCATAATCTGCGCGGGGTCGTTGGCGTTAACGCGCGCAAGCGGAAGGGCAGGCGTGGCTGAGATGGCCTGCAGCATCGCCAGCGCGCTGGCGAAATCGATCATGCCGTGCTGCATATCGACGGTAACCGAATCATAGCCCTGATGCCCGGCAATCTCGGCGCTGTAGCCGGAAGGGATGGCGAGCCAGCCGTTGATAATCGGCTGCTGCTGGCGGAAAGCCGCCTTTAACGTATTGCTTCTCATAAGAGTGTCTCCTTTATCCAGTTACGCAGGGCGCCGGCCACCGTATCCGGCGCCTCTAACGGCAAAAAATGACCGCTGTCCGGCAGGGTTATCCAGCGCGCGTGCGGCGCAGCTTCGGCTGCGGCAAGATGATGTTGCGGGGTGCAGATAGCGTCGTAGCCGCCGTTGAGGATTAGCGTCGGCGCAGCGAAGGCTTTCAGCGCGGCGCGGTTATCGGCGCGGGTAACGGCGATTTCAGTCTGCGTTGCAAAAGCCTCCGGGCCGCATTCATCGGCCATCTGTGTGATGACGGCGTGCAGCTTCGGATCGGCAAGATGCGCCGGGGCGACATAGCGCGGCCACATCGCCGCGCTTAGCCAGTTTCCCATGCCCTGGCGACTAGCCTCCTGCACCGCTGCCCGTCGGCCGGCGGCGTTCTCGGGCGCGTCGCCAAGCGGATTAACCGACAGCAGCGCCAGCCCGGCCAGGCGCTGCGGCGCGTCCGCCAGCATCTGTAGCGCAACGATGGCCCCGAGGGAAAATCCTGCCAGGCAAAAACGCGGCGGCAGGGCGCTGAGCAACCGTTGCGCCAGCGCGGGCGCAGAGCTGGCGCCGCTGACGGTAAGGCTGCTCACGTTGCTGACGTTCATCTGGTTAATGACCGGCTGCCACAGACGGTGATTACACAGCGTGCCGCCAAGTAAAATCAGCGGCACGCCGTGGTTATCCAGCAGCGGAAAAGCGTTGGCGGATTCGCTCATGTGGCCGTCCACCCGCCGTCGACCAGCAGCGCGGCGCCGGTAATTAACGCCGCCGCCGGGGAGGCCAGAAAGACCACAGGCCCCGTCACGTCCTCAAGGGTGCCAAGCCGCTTCAGCTTGATATTGTCCAGCACGTAGCGGCTGAAGGCCGGGTCGGCCAGGCTCGCACGGGAAAGCTCGGTGGCAATAAAGGTCGGGCAAAGCGTGTTGACCCGAATACCCGCCTCTCCCAGCTCCAGCGCCATCGTTTTGGTCAGCCCTTCGAGCGCGAATTTCGACGCGCAGTAAACGCTGCGGTCGGGCCCGCCGACGTGTCCCATCTGCGATGAGATATGAATGATGGAGCCGGCGATATCGCGCAGCTTCATCCGGCGGGCGACCTGCTGGCTCAGGAAAAACGTCGCCCGCAGGTTGAGCGCCATCACCGCGTCGTAATTCTCCTCGCTGACTTCCAGAAAGGGCTGATGGCGGGCCAGCCCGGCGCTGTTAACCAGAATATTGAAAGCCGGCAGCTGGCCCAGCGTCTGCCTGACCTGCGCCGTATCGGTAATATCCAGCGCCACGGTTTGCAGCTGCAGCCCGTCCTGCGCGGCGAGTTCGGCGGCTTCGCGCAGCTGCCGGAGATTTCTGGCGGCTATCCAGACCTGCGCTCCGGCCCGGGCAAGGGCTATCGCTGCGGCAAAGCCGATGCCTTTTGAGCCGCCGGTCACCAGCGCCCGCTGATTGTCCAGACGGAAATCAGGGGCAGAGGGAAGCGTGAGCATCAGACGGCCTCATCTACGTCGATTACCGGAACTGAACCGGCATAAGGCACGTCGCGGTTGCCGTAGCGGCGCACGCGGATATTGGCCTGCTCTGCGTGTCCAGAGAAACCTTCGAGCTGGCACAGACGAGAACAGTAGCTGCCAATTTCAGCGGAGGCCTCGTCGCTCAGCACCTTCTGCCAGGTGCAGGTTTTCATAAATTTGCCGACCCACAGCCCGCCGGTATAGCGCGCCGCTTTCTGCGTGGGCAGGGTGTGGTTGGTGCCGATCACTTTGTCGCCGTAGGCCACGTTGGTGCGAGGGCCCAGGAACAGCGCGCCGTAGTTGGTCATTTCAGAAAGGAACCAGTCGTCGCGGCTGGTCATCACCTGGACGTGTTCAGAGGCAATGCGGTCGGCTTCCTGCAGCATCTCTTCGTAGCTTTCGCAGACGATGACTTCGCCATAATCCTGCCAGGCCTGGCGGGCTATTTCCGCCGTCGGCAGCTGGGTAAGCAGGCGTTCAACCTCTTTTAAAGTCTCTTGCGCGAGCTTCAGCGAGTTGGTGAGTAAAATGGCCGGCGTGGTGACGCCGTGTTCCGCCTGGCCCAACAGATCGGTGGCGCACATTTCGGCGTCAACGCTTTCGTCTGCGATAATCAGCGTTTCCGTCGGCCCGGCAAAGAGATCGATACCCACCCGGCCAAAGAGCTGACGTTTGGCCTCGGCTACGAATGCGTTACCCGGCCCGACCAGCATATCGACGGGGGCGATAGTATCGGTTCCCAGGGCCATAGCGCCGATAGCCTGAATGCCGCCTAAGGCATAGATTTCCGTCGCCCCCGCCATTGACTGGGCCGCGACAATCGCCGGCGCCGGCTGGCCTTTAAAAGGAGGCGCGCAGCTGATGATGCGCGAGCAGCCTGCTACATTGGCGGTGATGATCGACATATGCGCTGAAGCGAGCAGGGGATACTTGCCGCCGGGCACATAGCAACCCACGGCATTAATCGGGATATTTTTATGCCCGAGAATAACGCCCGGCCTGGTTTCCACTTCCAGATCTAACAGACACTCTTTTTGTGCGCTGGCAAAATTAAACACCTGCTGCTGAGCAAATTCGATATCTTTTATATCCTGGCGGCTCAGCTGTTTAATACAGGCGTTAATTTCAGCGGGCGTCAGGCGGTAATCCTGACGGTCATAGTTATCAAATTTAATCGACAGCTCACGAATAGCCTGATTGCCGCGCTGCTCTATATCGGCAAGGATGTTTTCCACCGCAATGCTAACCTGTTTATTAGCCTGCTGACGTTCAGATAAAGATTTACTGCTTTTTAAATACTGCGCCATGATGTTCTCCAGTGCTTTTATACACGTGCCTTGCCCGCCCGAATAAACGGGAGGCCACGCTGTTAATAATTAAGGACGGGGTGGTTATGCTTTGTTGCCGTAATTCTGTGCGGCGGCCATTTTTCCTGTCGCTGCGTGAGATAAAGTCATTTTATTCTGGCGTTGGTTAACGCTGCGCGCGGCCAGCGGGGTTAACAACATGGCGATAAACGTCAGCACGCCAATCAATAAATAGCCCGAGGATAAATTAATATATTGCAGCATCAGACCCATTAATACCGGGCCTACGAACATGCCGCAGGAATAGATTGTCTGAAATAGCCCCATGCGCGTGGACTGCTCGTCTTCAACGGTGTTGACCACGCTCAGGGACATAAACACCGCGAAGGCCATGCCGAACGAGAAGCCGCCAACGGACTGCAGCAGATAAATCAGGTACATGTTGCTGGTAAAAGGGACGCCGACGGTGGATATCAGCTGAAGGAAAATACCGATCATCGCCGTATTGACCAGCCCGAGCCGCTTATAGAACACCGAGCTGCACAGCGCGATGGCCAGCGCGTAGAAAATCAGATGCAGGTTGCTCAGCAGGGTAAGAATGCCCGCTTTAGCCCCAAGCTGCTGCGCGTAAATAGGCGTCAGGGTATCGCGTGTGGCGAAAGGCACGAGGATGACGATGGTCGCCAGCAGGCCGATAAACCAGACTGAACCGTCGTTTAACTGGCGTTTTGCGCTGGCAATACAGGCCCGTAAAGAGGGCGCCTGGGCGGCATCGTGCGTCTCTTTAATACGGGTCGTAAGAATAAGAGCCAGCAGCGCGGCAACGCTTGAGACGAAGTAACCGATACTTTTGTCGAAAAAGTGGATCAGCGTCCCGCCAATGCAGTTGCCCAGAAAGACCCCAAGCGGCCCGGCCAGCGCGAGCAGGGCAACGGCGGCGGGGGCGTCTTTTCGATCAAAGTAGCGAATAAACAAGATGTTATACAGCACCCATGTCGCGGCGGTGAACCCGTCGGCGGCTTTGGCCAGGTAGAGCGTAGTGGCGTTCGGGTGCAGATAGGCGATGGGCCAGGTCACCAGCGGCAGCAGCAGGCTGAACTGGATAAAAATCTTCCGGCTCTTGACCACGTCCGAAAGTATGCCAATCGGAAAGCGCACGAACAGGGTGGCAAGCCCGCTGGCGCCCATAATCATCCCCACCACCTCCGGCTGCATCCCTTCGCTAATCAGCAGCGGGGCGAGGAAGGCGTCAATGCTGTGAATGCAGATGAAAAACAGCACGCTGATAGTAAAAAAGAGTCTGACTTCGGATCGACGAAAAAGGGCACGAAACATGGTGATGAACCTCTTAAAATTAATGGGTTATTACCAATCAAGTACGGCATTAACCGGTTCTGTTTTCAGGTCTGAACCCACTGTCACCGGTAAAAACTGACGGTGTGTTTTGTTTTCTATGCATACGTATTCAAAAGTTGAAGTTACGAAAAGGTTTCAATTTTGTAAAGGGTGAGTTTGTAAATGTGAAAAAAATAATTTTGGCTGTTGCATACGCATGCAAAGATGGTGTAAGTATAAAAAACAGACATTCCTGCGGCGGGGCAAAATGGCCAGACTGGTATTCCCCCCGCGGTCCGTTAAACTGAGGCAAGCTACTGTTTTTCATAAGCGTCATGACGGGAATGTTGATAAGGAATAGCGACAATGAAACGTAAGACTTTTGGACCCGTGACGTCACAGCAGGTGGCGCAAATCGCGGGAGTGTCACAATCAGCTGTATCGCGAACCTTTACGCCGGGGGCCAGCATTTCGCCCGCCACGCGTGAGAAAGTGCTGAAGGCGGCGCGTGAGCTCGGCTATCGCCCCAACGCCATTGCCCGCTCGCTGAACACCGCGCGTTCACGAATTGTCGGCGTAGTGATGTCTTATTTCGACAACCAGTTTTATCCGCAGGTGCTCGAAGCGCTGGCGCAGAAGCTGGATGAGCTTAACTATCACCTGCTGCTGTTTGTCGGCGATCGTGACGGCAACGTCGACAGGATTTTCGACCAGATCATGCAGTACCGGGTCGACGGCATCGTGCTGGCCTCGGTGTCGTTATCCATTGAGCTTTCCGAAGAGTGTCTGGCGGCGGGTATTCCGGTGGTGCTGTTTAACCGCAGCGAAGAAAACGGCGTGGCGTCGAGCGTGAACACCGACAACGAAGCGGCGGCCCGCCAGATAGCGGCATTCCTGCTGGCCGGCGAGCACAGGAGCTTTGCCTATGTCGCCGGGCTGTCGGACTCATCGGTTAATCAGGCGCGGCAGAGCGGCTTTGTGAATCTTCTTAAGCAAAGAGGCGTTGAGGACATCCGGGTGGTACAGGGCGATTATGATGCGAAAATCACCGCGCGTGCGGCCAGCAAACTCTTCTCCTCGCCGCAGCCGCCGGACGCCATTTTTGCCGCAAACGACCATATGGCGCTGACGGTGATGGACGTCGCCCGCTATGAGTTCGGGCTGCGCATCCCTGAAGATGTGTCGGTGATTGGTTACGACGATACCGGCCCGTCCGGCTGGCCTTCTTATGCTTTAACCTCAGCTTCACAGCCGGTGGACGAAATGGTGAACGCAACCATCGCCTTACTGATGAAACAGATTGAAAGCGAAAGCATTGAGCCGGAACAGCTGGTGGTTCCGGGTGTTCTGGTGGTGCGCCATTCGGCCAGGCGCCCGCGTTCTGGCGTGGTCGAAAAAGACGGACTGTCTCTGTTCCAGCCGCAGGAGGTTGAATGACCAGGTTGCCGGGCTTTAGCCCTCAGTTTGATTCAATACAGCAGTTTATTCTGACGCTGACCCACGTGGTGTGGGAGCAAAAGGACATTGGCCAACTGGCGGACTTTTACGCCACGCCGGTTGTTTTCCACACGCCTGAAAAGCAGCTTAACGATCTTTCGCAGTTTATGCGGCTTACGCTTGAGGCCATGCACAGCTTTCCCCAACGCACCGTGCTGACGGAAGATATTTTGTGCAGCCACACGGCAGGATTCGAGTATTACGCAGCACAGCGCACGCTGGCCTGTATACAGCATCAGGGCGAAGGATTCTTCGGCAAGCCGAGCGGTAAATCAGTGTGGGTTCGCACCTGGGCGGATCGCATATGCGCTGACGGCGCGGTACGGCAGGAGTGGCTTTTACAGGATCGCGCGGCGATAGTGTCGCAAATCGGGTTTAACGTGCGTGATTTCGCGCAGCAGCTTGCAAACGCCCGTCAGGAAATCGGCCTGGAAAATACCCCGGCGGAGGAGCTTGACGCGCGCTGGGCCGGAGGGCCGGAAGGCGACGACGTCGACGGGCCGCTGGCAGGGCTGGTGGAACGCTATCTTTCAATGTGGGCGGGCGGCAACAGCGGCGTGGTGCCGGGGCTTTATCATCCGGCCGCCACTTTGCACGGGCCGGCGCACGTGCTGCGCACGGGGGAGCAGGATATTGGCGCGTTCCTGTCAGGCTATCGGGCATCGTTTGCCGACTGCGAAACGCAATTGCATCACCTGATTGTGCGTCGTGACGCCAATGAGCCCGTCCGGCTTTCGTTACGCTGGTCGCTATTAACCTGGCATGACGGTTACGGCAAATTTGGCGCGCCAACGCGCCGTCCCGTCTCCATTACCGGCATTAGCCAGCTTGAATTACGCGATGGTTTAATTATTCGCGAATATCTTGGTATTGATGAATTAGCTATCTGGTCACAGATTTTTAATTAATCACGGAGGGGCTCCCTCCAGAAAATAAATCCTCTGGTAATGATAATTAATTTATCAGAGGGTTGTGTTGCCCGAATAAAAGAAAAGCATTATCGCCATTTACAGGCGAGGGTTATCTATAACCCAAAATAATATGCGCCGGGAAATTCCCGGTGCGTCAATCGAACGCAGGAGGTTATATGTCTTCAACTGAAGCGACAAATAAAGCGCCGGTCATTGCTGAAAAAACCAATGTGAAATCTACCCGTGACGATCCTGTATTACAGGTGGAACGCCGCGATTTTATCGATCTGGTTCCTGAAAAACGGCCACGCGTTCAGTCATTAAGAGGCTTTGATGATTGTTATACCGATATTGTCGATTACATCGTCCGCTGCACGCATAAAATATGGGATGAGCGTGACGTTGGATTAATTTATACCCATTACACGCATAACTGTGTTTTATATAACGCGCTGGGCACCATGTATAACCGCGAGCAGGTTGTGCAGGATACCCTGCAGCGTCTGATCGCTTTCCCTGAACGTCGCGGCATGGCGACCCAAGTTATCTGGAACGGCAATGACGTGGACGGTTTTTATACCTCGCATCTGGTCACAGGAAGCGGCCGTCATACCCAGTACAGCCACCTTGGTAAGCCCACCAACCGCACTTTTGTCACCCGCACCGTGGCGGATTGCATGATCCACGAAAACAAAATCTACCGCGAGTGGGTGGTCAGCGACAATATGTCCATGATGAAGCAGCTCGGACTTGATACCGACGCGGTAGCTTACAACATGGCGAAAGAGCAGTTTGATAAGGGCTTCCGCGTGACGGATATCGGTGAAAACCGCCGCATGGTGGGCCAGTATCCGCCGGAAATGGAATGCGACGTTTCCATCGCCCATACCGATATTGAAGAACAATGCCTGCGCTGGCTGCACGAAATCTACAACCGCCGCATGCTGGGCAAAATTAAGGACGTTTACGCGACCAACGTGCAGTGGCACGGCCCGTTAATGAAAGAGCTGTATGGCCAGGCGGCGGTTATCCACCAGACGCTGGCCCTGATCGGCATGATCCCGGACGGCGCATGGATGCCGCAGCACGTCTGTTCAAATCCTTGCGAAGAAGGCGGGACTAAAGTCGCGGTGCGCTGGATTATGGAAGGTCATCATCTTGGTTACGGCGAGCTGGGTAAACCTACCGGCGAGCGCCTGTTCGTTATGGGGATGTCTCATTACCACATCGTGAACGGCAAAATCGTCGACGAATGGGTGGTTTACGATCATCTGGCAATGCTTGCGCAAATTAAACTGGGTCAAATGGGAGAGTAGGTCATGACCGCGATTAACGAAGGCGACGTACAATTTATTAAACGCCCGCAGGGCCAGGATACGCAGGCGGATCTGGCGCTGACGGACAAGGTCAGCGCTATTATTGACCAGGTGAAGGCGCAGGGCGACGCCGCGCTGCGCGATTTTTCAGCAAAGTTCGACAAAACCGTGCCGGAAAACTTTGAGGTTTCTGAGAAGGAGATTGCCGCCGCGCTGGCCGAGCTTGACCCGCAGACCCGTAAAGACAGCGAATTCGCCATCGCCCAGGTGAAGCGTTTTGCCCAGGCGCAGCTGGCGACGATGAAGCCGCTGGAGGTGGAAACGCTGCCGGGCGTGCATCTTGGGCACCGTATTATTCCGATTCAAAAAGTCGGCTGCTACGTGCCAGGCGGGCGCTATCCTATTTTGTCCGCGCCGGTGATGTCCATCGTGCCGGCCGTGGTGGCGGGATGCGACGAAATAATCGCCTGTCTGCCCCCTGGCGCGCACCCGGCAATGATTGCGGTTTGCCATCTTGCGGGAGCGCATCGCATCTTCAAAGTGGGCGGCGCGCAGGCGATCGCCGCTATGGCATGGGGCACCGAAACTGTGCCGGTGGTGGATAAAATCGTCGGGCCGGGCAACGCCTTCGTTAACGAAGCCAAGCGGCAGGTGTTTGGCAAGGTGGGCATCGACGCGCTTGCCGGGCCAAGCGAGATCTACGTAATTGCCGACGACAGCGCTAACCCGCAGATGCTTGCCGCAGACCTGCTGGCGCAGGCGGAGCATGACGTGCACACCCGCGTCGGAATGGCGACCACCAGCCTGCGCATCGCTAATGAGACGCTGGCGGAAATTGAACGACAGCTGGAAACGCTTCCTACGGCGGCAACGGCCGGAGAAGCCTGGCGTCGTCAGGGGGAGATCGTGGTCTGCCGCGACGAGGCGCAGCTTATCGCCTGGGCCGACCATATGGCGACGGAGCATCTGCAGGTGCATACCCGCGATCCGCACGCCACCGCCGGTAAAATTCGCAATTACGGCTCGCTGTTTATCGGCCAGAATGCCAGCGTGGTGTTCTCGGATAAATGCTGCGGAACCAACCACACGCTGCCGACGATGGCCGCCGCGCGCTATACCGGCGGCCTGTGGGTGGGGGCATATGTGAAAATTTGTACCCACCAGTGGATTGACGATTGCGGTATTGCCGCCGTCGCTGAGCCTGCCGTCCGCCAGAGCCGCACGGAAGGAATGCAGGCGCATCGTCGCGCCGCGGAGATTCGTTTACGCCCGGAGGAAATTGCTGCGATTACGGGTGGTGCGCGGGATTAAGAGAGCAAAACCCATACCCGCGTCACGGGTATGGGTTCGTTTTTTAAGGCTGATGAATATTCAGCACGCGGCGCGTTTTGCCCGAGCTGAGATAGTCGGCGATATAGTCCTGCGAGATCTCACCGCTGTAGCGTCCTTCCTCGTCGGTAATCGGCATCCAGACCATGTTGTGCTCGTAGAGTTTTGACAGCACGATACGCAGGTTTTCCTCCGCGCGCCCGGTGATACGGAACGGATGCAGCATATCTGCACAGACTCCCGTCGCGCCGCGCGCTTCCCGGCGTTTCACAAAGCCCAGCGGCTTATCCTCGCTGTCCACTACCGTAATCGAGCGCATATCGTTGTCGTCCATGGTGGCGAACGCCTCCGGCAGCGGGGTGGATTCACGCGCCGTAATGGTCGGCTGCTGATCCGTCACGTCGCCAGCCTGTACCAGCAGCAGGCGTTTCAGCGTGCGATCCTGGCCGACAAACGAGCCGACGAATTCATTGGCCGGTTTCGCCAGCAGCTCGTCAGGGCTTGCGCACTGGATAATTTTGCCCTGGCGGAAGACGGCGATACGGTCGCCCAGCTTCAGCGCCTCATCGATATCATGGCTGACCAGCATCACGGTTTTCTTCAGCTGGCGCTGCATCTCCAGAAACTCGTTCTGGATAACCTCACGGTTAATCGGGTCAACGGCGCCGAAAGGTTCGTCCATCAGCAGCACCGGAGGATCGGCCGCCAGCGCGCGAATGACGCCGATACGCTGCTGCTGCCCGCCGGAGAGTTCACGCGGGTAGCGGCTCATATATTTGCTCGGATCCAGCGCGACCATGCTCATCAGCTCGGCGGCGCGCGCTTTGCAGCGGGCCTTCTCCCAGCCCAGCATGCGCGGCACAACCGTAATGTTCTCTTCAATCGTCATGTTCGGGAACAGACCGATCTGCTGGATAACGTAGCCGATGTTGCGACGCAGCGTCACGGTATCCAGCTCGCTGGTATTTTTACCGTTAATAAAGATGTTGCCGCCGCTTGGGGTAATCAGACGGTTGATCATCTTAAGCGTGGTGGTTTTCCCGCAGCCGGAAGGGCCGAGCAGCACGCACATTTCGCCTTCGGGCACGTTCAGGCTGACGTTATCAACCGCGTTAAAAGTCTGTCCGTTCTTCTGTGCGAACTGCTTGGTGAGATTTTCCAGTTTTATCATTATCGAATCCCCTTCGGTGTCAGCACCAGCTGCAGGCGATGCAGCAGCCAGTCCAGTACAATCGCTAAAACACAAATCATGACGGCGCCGGCAATCAGCATGCGAATGTCGCTGCCGCCGATGCCATTAAGCAGCAGCAGACCCAGGCCGCCCGCGCCGATAACGGCGGCGATAGCCATGACGCCAATGTTCATCACTACCGCCGTGCGGATACCGCCGAAAATCACCGGCAGCGCCATCGGAATTTCCACCCAGCGCAGCCGCTGCCAGAACGTCATGCCGATACCGCGTCCCGCTTCACGCAGGCCCGGCGGGATACTGTCCAACGCGGTGTAGGTGTTGCGCACAATCGGCAGCAGGGAATAGAGGAATACCGCCGTGATGGCCGGCAGCACGCCAATTCCCTGGCCCACCATGGAAAACAGCGGGATCATCAGGCCAAACAGCGCGATGGACGGAATAGTCAGCACAATGGTGGCGATACCCAGCACCGGCGTCGCCAGCCACCTGTGGCGAACGATTAAAATGCCAAGCGGCACGCCGATAATAATGGCCAGGCCAACCGCCATCAGCACCAGCCAGAGATGCTGAAGGGTAAGACTGCCGAGATAACCGGCGTTATCAATCATGTAATGCAACGTGTCCATGATGCCTCCTTAGAGCAAGCCTTTTTGCTGCAGGAACTCGCGGGCGACCTGCTGCGGGGATTCATGGTCGATATCCACCTTCGCGTTCAGGGTGGAGATCGTGTCGTTATTCAGCAGGCCGGAGAGGGTATTCATTGCCTCTTCAAGCCCAGGATTTGCGGCCAGGATTTCTTTGCGTACCACAGGCGTGACTGCGTAGCTGGGGAAGAAGCCTTTATCATCTTCAAGAACTTTTAAATCAAAGCCTTTAACTCGTCCGTCCGTGGTGTAAACCAGGCCCGCGTCGACAAAGCCATCGCGCACCGCGTTATAAACAAGGCCCGGGTCCATCTGGCGGATCTGCGGCCGATCCAGCGGCATGTTGTAGGCTTCCTGCAGGGGTTTCATCCCGTCGCTGCGCCCGGAAAACTCCAGATCCAGACCTAACATCCAGTTCTTCTTCGGCTCGGTCTGGCGGATATGCTCAATTTTCGCCGCCAGCTCCGACATGGTGCTGATGTTCTCTTTTTCTGCGCGCTTACGCTGCATCGCAAAAGCATAGGTATTGTTCATATTCGCAGGCTTAAGCCACACCAGGCCCAGCTTCGCATCCAGCTTTTTGACCGTATCGTAGGATTCCTGCGGCGTCATACGTTTATTGATATGGTTGTAGATAATCAGCGACGTGCCGGTGTACTCCCAGGTCATATCGATTTGTTTATTGACCATCGCATTGCGGGAAATTACCGCGGCAATGTTAGTTTTTGGCGTTATCTGAAAGCCTTTTTTGCGCAGATACTGCGTGGTCATCGCCGAGAGAATATGCTGCTCGGTAAAACCTTTGGTGGCAAACACGATAGGCTCGGCCTGCGCCGCGCCCGCCAGCAGCGTCGTGACGGCAAAGGCGGCCAGCAGACGTTTAAATGTTTTCATACATCGCTCCTTATTATTGTTATTTCGCGATATGCGGGCTTAAAACCCGACCAAGCCCGGCTAACGCCGTATCAAGGATCAGAGCGAAAAGAGCGGTCGCCGCCGCGCCCAGAATCAGCGTTGGGAAATCATTGAGATAGATACCAGGGAAGATAAGCTCGCCGTAGCTGCTTGCTCCAATCAGGAACGCCAGCGGCGCGGTACCAACGTTGATCGCCGTGGCGATGCGTATACCCGAGAGGATAACCGGCCAGGCGTTGGGGATTTCCACCTGGCGCAGACGCTGCCATTTGGTCATACCAATACCGTTTGCCGCTTCAATAAGCGAGGCGGGAACGCCGCACAGCCCGGCGTAGGTATTACGCACAATAGGCAATAAAGAAGCCAGAAACAGAGCGATAATTGCCGGTTTGTCGCCGATGCCGATAATCACCATTGCCAGCGCCAGCACCGCCAGAGGAGGCAGCGTGTTACCGACGTTAAAGATCTGCATGACGTATTCAGCCCAGCGGCGGGCTGCGGGACGGCTAAGCAAAACGCCGCTCGGAATTCCGACCAGCAGGGCCAGCGCCATAGAGCTGAAGACCAGCATCAGATGCCGTTGCCCGAGATAGAGTAGATCGACCTGACGCGCCTTAAGGGTTTCGAGCCCGATGCCCCAGACCAGCAGCCCGAGCACCAGAATCAGCGCCAGAGCCCCCCAAAGGGTGCGTTTTGCGAAGGATGCGTTTTGCATTGCGGTGTGTCTCCCTGTTGCACGCGTTATAGCCACCAAAAGGTCGCCTGTTGTTATGCCTTGTGTCGGCAGGGTGTTAAAAGCTATAGCAACGTCGCGGGATGGATTCCAGTCGGGATAATGATTATGTGACTAACAATTGATGGGCTGAATGATTGGCTGGCCTTATGCCGCCTCGCTTGAATACGTATCGTAAAGAATCGTCTTAAAAATGTTAACGGATGGTGACGTTGTAACTTTTGCGGGGCGCAGGTCGGGAGAAATCAACGGGTGGACGCGCGGCTGCGCTAACCACCCTTACTCAGATTCTTAGTAGTAAAGCTTTTTGCTGGCGACCGGAACCAGCAACGCTTCGCGCCAGCTGGCGAGTGTCAGACGGGTTAAGTCGCTCAGCCCCTGATAGAATGGATGAGCGGATTTCTCGCTAAACAACTCAAGGAAGCGCCCGGCCCAGGGCAGAAGATGCCAGGCCAGCAGTTCGTCGACGCGCTGCTGATGCCCTTGTTCCGCAAGCCATGCGGCAAGCATTAATAATATGCCGATATGATCGTCCGGCTCGTTTTGCCCGAGCTGGTGGGCGATGCCGTTTTCACGCATCCACTGGCGCAGTTCCAGCATGGAATCGCCAAACAGCACGTTCTCTTTATCAAGATAAACGGAACCCCAGGGCGCAGCAGGCAAGGCGTATGGCCCGATAAACAACCGCTGGTAAGCTTCGCTAAGCGGCTCACCGGCATGCTCAATACCCGCGGCCATTCGCTGCGCTATTTCGGCCAGCTCAGAAGATTGCAGCGGCCACTGTTCAGCCCAGGAAGGATCCGCAAGGGTGGCATAAAGCGGCGCAGCATCCTGGCTTTGCGGATCGTGGCGGTAGAGAACGCCCAGAACACGACCGGTCAGGGCGATAGTCGCCAGCCTTTGGGAATGATGAGATGTCATTTTTCTGCCTTGTTTAACGCTGACAAAAGCTGCGCGGGTTTCCCCGCGCAATTTATTATTTTAACCCGCAACCGCCATGCCGACGGTCATATGCAGGCCGTAGAAGATGCCGCGGCCGATCAATTCACCGGTCACCACCAGCAGGAAGCCCGCCAGCAAACCGAGCGTTTCAGGCGGCGTGCGGCGAACCAGCGGACAAATCCAGCAGCCCAGCCCCAGCGTCAGCAGCGCGATACGCCAGACCTGCAGAGAAGCATAATCCGGCAGCAGGGCGGTAGCCTGCTGAACGGAGCTGTAGATGCCCGCCAGGCTATACGCCTGCAGGATCGTCAGGCTTATCGCGACAAGCAGCGCCAGCACGCTAAGGGCAGCAAGCTTAGCGCTTTTGAGCGGAAAGCCGGCTACGCGTAGTAAAAGCGCTCCCAGCAGCGGGCCGCCAAGCACAACGGTCAGGAAAAAGCCCGGCGTTGTATAGCCGTTATACCAGGTCGGGACGGTATCAATCTGATATACGCGCGTCATGGCCCAGACAAAAATCAGCCCGCATACCATCGTCAGCAGCAGCCAGATTTTACCGAGCGCGGCAGGCATTTTCTTCAGTATGGCTACCAGCCACCAGAATCCGCCCACCGCAAAGAACAGCGAGCCGCTGGCGATTTCGTTGCTCAGGGAAGAGTGCCCGATGCGGTTGAGGGAGTTAAAGGCGCGCAGCGGCGAGCCGAGGTGCATGACCGAAGCGAGAAACGCCACGCCCATCAGCACCCACAGAAAGAACATCGCCCGCACGATTTTATTTTGCAGTTCGCTGTTGTTGCCCGCCGACAGCCAGGCCAGGCCCGTAACGATTACGCCGCCCGCCACGCACTGGCCGAGCACGGTAAAAATCACCAGCGGCCATTCATGCCATCCGTTACCCATCTCACACCTCCTTCGGGTTGGCCAGGTAGCCGGTTTTATCCCCGCAGGGGCGGCTGTTGGCGTTAGGTTTAATGACGATATTAGGCCGGGTGAAATGCGCGGACGGCAGCGGGGCGATGGCGGCCTGCGTGCCGTACTTTTTGCGCAGCTCGTCAACCGGCGCCATATCCAGCGCGCGCAGAGGACAGGACTCCACGCAAACCGGCTTTTTGCCGTCGGCGACGCGGTCATAGCAGCCGTCGCACTTGGTCATGTGGCCTTTTTCCGCGTTGTACTGCGGCGCGCCGTACGGACAGGCCATATGGCAGTAGCGGCAGCCGATGCAGATATCTTCGTTAACCACCACAAAGCCGTCTTCGCGCTTGTGCATCGCGCCGCTCGGACAGACTTTGGTGCAGGCCGGGTCTTCGCAGTGGTTGCAGGCAACCGACAGGTAGTAGGCGAAGACGTTCTGCTGGTATACGCCGTTGTCTTCCGTCCAGTCGCCGCCCGCGTACTCATAAATGCGGCGGAAGCTGACGTCCGGGCCTAAATTTTTGTAATCCTTGCAGGCCAGCTCGCAGGTTTTGCAGCCTGTGCAGCGGGCCGAATCAATATAAAATCCATATTGCGTGGTCATCAGCTACCCCTTACGCCTTTTTGATTTCGACCAGATTGGTGTGTTGTGGATTGCCTTTTGCCAGTGGCGAAGGGCGCTGCGTGGTGAGCGTGTTCATGCAGGAGCCATGATCGATACGGTCGCCTGCCATATTGGCGTCATGCCAGGCGCCCTGGCCCATAGCCGCAACGCCCGGCATGATGCGCGGGGTGACTTTTGCCGCCACGCGTATTTCGCCGCGCCCGTTAAGCACGCTGACCAGATCGCCGTTGGCGATACCGCGTTTTTGCGCGTCAATGGGGTTGATCCACACTTCCTGGCGGCAGGCGGCCTTGAGCACGTCGATGTTGCCGTAGCTGGAGTGGGTACGGGCTTTGAAGTGGAAACCAAACATTTGCAGCGGCCAGGTATCGCGTTCCGGCGCGTCCCACCCTTCGAAGGTGGAGGCGTAAACAGGCAGCGGGCTGATGGTTTCGTCTTTTTCCAGCTCCCAGGTTGCGGCAATCTCAGCCAGTTTTGCGGAGTAGATTTCAATCTTGCCGGAAGGGGTTTTGAGGGGATTATTCTCAGGGTCTTCACGGAACGCCTTATAGGCCACAAAGTGCCCGTTCGGATCTTTACGCTTGTAGATGCCCATAGCGCGCAGCGCTTCATAAGAGGGCAGCGCGGGATCTTTGGCGAGCATTTTGGCATACAGGTATTTGAGCCACTCTTCCTGCGTGCGGCCCTCGGTAAATTTCTGATAAACGTCCTGACCCAGACGGCGCGCTACTTCGCTGGTGATCCAGTAGATCGGCCTGCGCTCGAACTTCGGTTCGGTGGCGGGCTGGATAAAGATCAGATAGCCCATATTCCCGGCGTAATCGTTGGGGATAATGTCCTCCTGCTCAACGGTCATCAGGTCCGGCAGCAGGATATCGGCATACTTCGCCGAGGAGGTCATGAAGTTCTCAATGACGACAATCATCTCGCACTTGCCGTCATCCTGCAGGATATCGTGGGTTTTGTTGATATCGGAATGCTGATTGGTGATGGTGTTGCCCGCATAGTTCCAGATGAACTTAATCGGCACGTCCAGCTTCTCTTTACCGCGCACGCCGTCTCTTTTGGCGGTCATGGACGGTCCGCGCGCAATGGCGTCGGTCCAGCTAAAGCAGGAGATTTGGGTTTTAACCGGATTCTCCAGCACCGGCATACGCTCGATGGTGATGGTATAAGTGGATTCGCGCGCGCCGCTGTTGCCGCCGTTGATGCCAACGTTGCCGGTCAGAATCGGCAGCATGGCAATGGCGCGGGAGGTCAGCTCGCCGTTAGCCTGGCGCTGCGGCCCCCAGCCCTGAGCAATACAGGCCGGCTTAGCGCTGCCGATTTCACGAGCCAGTTTGATAATGCGATCGGCCGGAATACCTGTGACAGCAGAAGCCCACTGCGGCGTTTTTGCCACGCCGTCATCGCCCTGACCAAGAATATAGGCTTTGTAATGCCCGTTGGCAGGCGCGCCTTCCGGCAGGGTTTTCTCATCGTAGCCGACGCAATATTTATCCAGGAACGGCTGGTCGACCAGATTTTCGCTGATCAATACATGGGCGATGCCGGCGACCAGCGCGGCGTCTGTGCCGGGACGAATAGGGATCCACTCATCTTCGCGGCCCGCGGCAGTATCGGTATAGCGAGGATCGATAACGATCATGCGGGCGTTGGAACGTTCGCGCGCCTGTTCCAGATAGTAAGTTATCCCGCCGCCGCTCATGCGGGTCTCGGCCGGGTTGTTGCCGAACAGCACGACAAGTTTACTGTTTTCAATATCGGACGTGCTGTTGCCTTCGTTGCTGCCGTAGGTGTACGGCATCGCGCAGGCGATTTGCGCGGTGCTGTAGGTGCCGTAATGGCTGAGGAAACCGCCGTAGCAGTTCATCAGACGAGCGACTAAGGAAGCATACGGCGAGGAGCGAGTTATGTTGCCGCCCACAATTCCGGAGGTGTAATTAATGTATACGGCTTCGTTGCCATATTTTTCAACGGTGCTTTTAAGGCTACTGGCGATGGTATCAAGCGCTTCATCCCATGAAATGCGCTCGAATTTACCTTCGCCGCGCGGACCCACGCGCTTCATCGGATAGTTCAGGCGTTCAGGATGATTGATACGGCGGCGAATGGACCGTCCACGCAGGCAGGCACGCACCTGATGCTCGCCATAGATATCGTGACCGGTATTATCGGTTTCGACCCAGTAGACTTCGTTATCGCGCACGTGAAGACGCAGGGCGCAGCGGCTGCCGCAGTTGACGGAACACGCTCCCCAGACGACTTTATCGGCGGAGGGTTCCAGCGCGTCGCTGACGGCAACAGCGGCGGCTTTCAGGCCAAAGGGCAGCGAAATTCCGCCGGCGGCCAGGGCAAGACTTCCCAGGGCGGTAGATTTTACTAAGGATCGGCGGCTGATCCCGTTTGGGGTATTAAGGTTCGACATAGCTCACTCCATGACTTATTTCCCCTGACGGGAACGCCATTGTTGGGTTTTATGTTGGGCTTTTACCTGCGGTGAAGGGATACGCATCCTCTAATTCATTACCAGACAAATAATACCTTCCGGACAGGATTGTACTTATTTGGGGGTATGAATTATTAATGCACATCAATAATGGAGCGATAAGCGAAGGGAAATATTGCCAGGCGACAGGGCGCGCAGGGCGCCCTGAAGGTTACTGCTGCTGCTCGTTTTGCGGAGCGTCTTGCGCGGCGCCGCCAGCCGCTACATTTCCGCTGCTGGTGCGGCTATAAAGAATTTTCTGCGTGTCGTTACCGCAATGTCCTACAACCTGCGCATCTGGTTTGTCAGCCTGATCGTTTGGCACAATGGTCAGCGTAAAACCCGACTCGGGCACGCCATTGTTGACGATCTTTTGCTCAATGTCGGCCTTAACCTTATCGCAAGAGGTCTGCGCCGCCAGCCCTGGCGCTGAGGCCATCAGCAGAAGCGCGGCTACCTGGACAGATCGTTTCATCGTCTCTTCCTTATGTTGAGGATGTTTACTAAGAATAGTACTTCTGGTGTAAATAGCTGTATTTGCTTATATCATGTCAGAACATTTGCAGACGGGAACAGAACTAACGTGAAGAAAATCATTATCCTTAGCGCGCTGGTGGCGTTTCTTGCCGGCTGTGATAACCAACAGACGCCGCAGGCTTACACGCCGGAAATGGCAAGCTTCTCCAACGAGTTTAATTTCGATCCGCTGCGCGGCCCGGTGAAGGATTTCAGCCAGACGCTGATGAATGAGAAGGGCGAAGTGGTGAAACGCGTTGCGGGCGCCGTGTCGGCGGAAGGGTGTTTTGATACGCTTGAGTTTCACGATATTGAGGCCGACACGGGCGCGACGCTGATCCTCGACGCCAATTATTATCTGGATGCGGCAAGCCGTGAAAAGCGGGTCAAGCTGCAGGGAAAATGCCAGTTAGCGGAGCTGCCTGCCGCTGCGGTAACTTACGATACCGATGATAACGGCTTTGTGGTGAAGGCTCGCGGTAAAGAGGTGACGGTGGATTACCATTACGATGCAGAAGGCTATCCGACGGACCAGACCACCACGGCGAAAGGGTCGACGCTTGCGGTGACCACGAAAACCGGCGCCGACAAAAAGAAAAAGCTCGATTACACGGCGGTCAGCGTCTTAAACGGTAAGCCGGTTTCGAAGATCGCCCAAAAATGTGATTACGACTCGCATTTTAATCCGGTCTCCTGCACGCTAAACGTAACGGACGACAGCGTCACGCCGTCGACCGTTACGCATTTTGTCATCAAAAACACCATCGATTATTACTGATGGAATTTGCAGGGGGGCTATCCTCCTGCAACTGCTTCGTTCTACTGCGCCGTCGGCTGCAGAATAGTGCCCGGCGTTCTGTGCGTATCCAGATACTGCTGCTGGAAAATACACATGCGGATCGTGTTGCGGTACTCGCCGTTAATAAAGAATTCATGAATTAACTCGCCTTCCACCATAAAGCCCAGCTTCTTATAGATATGGATGGCTTTGGCGTTCTCTTTATCAACGATCAGATACAGTTTGTAGAGATTCAGCACGGAAAAGCCGTAATCCATCGCGAGCTTTGCGGCGCGTGAGGCCAGGCCTTTTCCCTGGTAATCCGGGGAGATGATTATCTGAAACTCGGCGCGTCGGTGAACGTGATTAATCTCTACCAGTTCCACCAGCCCGGCCCTGTCGCCGTCACACTCCACCACAAAGCGGCGTTCGCTCTGATCGTGTATGTGTTTATCATACAGATCCGAGAGCTCGACGAACGCCTCGTAAGGCTCTTCAAACCAGTAGCGCATGACGCTGGCGTTGTTATCAAGTTGATGAACGAAACGGAGATCTTCACGCTCAAGCGGGCGAAGTTTTATGTTGGATGCGTTACTCATGCGAAATCCTTTCGGGATAAAAAGGCTTCTGCTGAAGAAGCCTTCTGGACTACTGCGGATATCAGGGCGCAACCACGCGGCCGGTACGACGGTCCAGGCAGCGTAGGGTGTTTGGCTCCCAGTAAGCGTTAAGGTTGGCGCTTTGCTGGCAGTTATCGCGGGCGTCGAAAGCCGCATCGTCCTTATCCCACTCTTTTTCTACGCGTTTATTAACTTTCTGCCGCAGAGAGCGCGTGTCATTCCATTGCTCTTTTTCCATCGCGGCATTCTGACGAGTTTGCGCATTGTCGCCGGACTCGATAATCAGCTTGTTTGTTTCAGCATGAGCCGGTTGGGTTAAAACGAACGCGCTCAGCAGCAGCGTCAAAGGCAAAAGAGCCTGCGTAAGACGTTTGCGAAGGATTGTGTTCATTGCTGTTTCCTTTTAGGGTAAGGCGTGACTGCACTTTAATATTACCATCGTAAACCAGACGCGCCCATCGGGCGCGCCTTTTAGTCCCTATTATCCCAGATATCCTTCAATATGATCAAAACAACCTTGCTGTTTTTTGCGACCGCCCTTGCGGAAATAATCGGCTGTTTCCTGCCCTGGCTTTGGCTGAAACGTAGCGGTTCGCCGTTACTGTTATTACCGGCGGCAGGTTCGCTGGCGATGTTCGTCTGGCTTTTAACGCTACATCCTGCCGCCAGCGGCCGTGTCTACGCGGCTTACGGCGGGGTATATGTGGTTACCGCACTGCTTTGGCTGCGCATTGTGGACGGCGTTAAGCTGAGCGGCTACGACTGGCTTGGCGCCGCCGTCGCGTTCTGCGGCATGCTGATTATCGTAGCCGGATGGGGGCGGGCGTAATGCCCGGCTGAGTTTTCCCTGCGCTTGTGCTGCTCGTTTGTAAAATAATCTAATAAAAAATGTGATTAAGGCGCGTACAACGCCTTAATCAATCTTGAATGGTGGGCTGGTCAGGCATGTTACGGCATAAACCGTAGAAAACGGCTTTCTGTCGCCGACGCTCTACGAAGTCGACAGGTTACAGCTGGCCTTAATAAATGCTGCCTGCATTGTTTTAAGCATGCTGCATGGTGGTTTAGCTTACCGACCACTATGCTCTCCCATCTTAGCGGGCGCTTCATTTATCGCCAGCATCCGCTATAGCCCATTTTCTCGCTGCGCCAGACCGCTTCCACCCTACGGCCACGCTTCCTGAGGCAAAGGCGTGGCTACGCTTTTCCTCCCTTTCTGAACGCTTCTCCCTTTGCTTTCGTGTGCAAAACTCGCAAAAAAAGTGTGACTCAGTCCGACAAAATCATTTAAATATACTTGTATGGTAGTAAGGTCACGGCTAATTTCATACTTATCGTCGCACGCTGAATTTCTCCGTCGTAAGGAAAGCAGAATGAAAATTGTGAAGGCAGAGATATTTGTTACCCGCTCCGGACATAACTTTGCACGCTGAAAATCACCGCTGACAGGGACTGACGGGCCCGGGCGACGCTGCTTTAAATGGCCGTGAATTATCGGCGGCCCGGCTGGCTACGTGCTTGTGCTCGGTATTATTTCCGTTATCGGCCTGCTTATGATGCCGGAAACCGCGCCATTGCGGCTGAAAAAAGAGTATCAGCAGCGGCATAAGCATTAATTTTCGGGCCAGATTTTCAGACCAGCAGGGTAAATCTTAATCGTTTTATAAAAGGAGTGATTAATGAAAAGTATCACTATTCAGCAGCCGGGAACGCTGGTTATTGAAGAGCGTCCCCAGATTGAACCGCAGCCCGGCGAAGTGCGTATTCGTGTGGCAAGCGCCGGGATTTGTGGCTCTGATGTTCATATTTATCGCGGCCACAACCCGTTCGCTAAATATCCACGCGTTATCGGTCATGAGTTCTTTGGCCAGATAGATGCGGTAGGGGAAGGCGTTGACGCATCCCGCATTGGTGAACGAGTTGTCGGCGACCCGGTGGTCAGTTGCGGTCATTGTTATCCTTGCTCAGTCGGGCGGCCTAATGTTTGTACGGCCTTGCAGGTGATTGGCGTGCATCGCGACGGCGGCTTCAGCGAATACGTCACGCTGCCTGCCAAAAACGCATACGTGGTGCCCGACAGCATTCCGGATAACGAAGCCACGATGATTGAGCCGTTCACCATTGCCGCCAACATCTGCAACCAGATCGTCCCCGGCCCGCTGGATACGGCGCTGATCTATGGCGCAGGCCCGATGGGGCTGACCACCATTCAGGTTCTGCGCGGCGTCTACGGCGTCAAAGAAATCCTCGTCGTCGATCGTATTGATGAACGCCTGGCGATGGCGCAGGCCAACGGTGCGGATCGCGTTATTAATAACGCGGACCTCGACCTGAAGGCCGAGCTGGAGCGTTCAGGCATCCGGCCAACGTTAATCATCGATGCCGCCTGCCATCCGTCCATTTTGCCGGAGGCTATCAGCCTTGCATCGCCAGCCGCGCGCATCGGGATCATGGGGTTCTCATCTGACCCTTGCGTCATTAATCAGCAGAGCATTACCAGCAAAGAGCTCACCATTTACAGCTCACGTTTAAACAGTGAACGCTTCCCGCAGGTTATTAGCTGGATGGCGGAGCAAAAAATAGCGCCAGAGAAATTAATTACCCACCAGTTCGCTTATACCGAGGTGGCTGAAGCGATGGAGATCTTTGAGAAAGACCAGAAGCGATGCTGCAAGGTCCTCCTGAAGTTCTGAGCAACGGCCTCCGTACCCGAAGATTTGCTGTATCCACAACGACAAGTTACAGGGATATTAAAAATGACTACAACAATCAAAGCGGCTCAGCCGGAAAGAAATACCTCTGATTTAGTTAAAGCGGCGGTCTCCGGCTGGCTGGGCACCGCGCTTGAATTTATGGATTTTCAACTTTACTCGCTGGGTGCCGCTTTAGTCTTTCACGAGATATTTTTTCCGGAACAGTCGGCGGCGATGGCGCTGATTCTGGCGATGGGAACCTATGGCGCGGGATATATCGCCCGTATTGCGGGAGCCTTTATTTTTGGCCGCATGGGGGACACCATCGGCCGTAAAAAAGTCTTGTTTATCACTATTACCATGATGGGGATATGCACCACGCTAATCGGCGTGCTGCCGACCTATGCGCAAATCGGCATAGTTGCCCCGTTACTGCTGGTGCTGTTACGCATTATTCAGGGATTAGGGGCGGGCGCCGAAATCTCGGGCGCGGGCACCATGCTTGCGGAATATGCGCCGAAAGGCAAGCGCGGCATTATCTCTTCACTGGTTGCCATGGGCACCAACTGCGGCACATTGTCTGCAACCGCCATCTGGGCCGTGATGTTCTTTTTCCTTTCTAAAGAAGAGCTGCTGGCCTGGGGCTGGCGCGTGCCGTTCCTGGCAAGCGCGGTAGTGATGATCTTTGCCATCTGGCTGCGAATGAACCTGAAGGAAAGCCCGGTATTTGAAAAGGTTAACGACGAAGCGGAATCAAGCGTAGCTGCGAAACAGGCCGCGGATCAAGCGCACTCCCTGGGGGCGATGTTCAGCAGCAAGGCGTTCTGGCTGGCGACCGGGCTACGCTTTGGTCAGGCGGGCAACTCAGGCTTAATCCAGACCTTTCTGGCCGGTTATCTGGTGCAGACCCTGCTGTTTGAAAAAAACATTCCAACCGATGCGCTGATGATAAGTTCCGTGATTGGCTTTATTACCATTCCGCTGCTGGGCTGGCTGTCCGACAAAATCGGACGCCGTATTCCTTATATTATCGTCAGCATTTCCTCGATCGTTCTCGCTTATCCGATGCTGTCGATGATTATGGATAAAAGTAACGATGTGAACGTCATCATGGCCTCAATCATCATTATCCATAACGTGGCGGTGCTGGGGCTGTTTGCGCTGGAGAACATCACCATGGCGGAAATCTTCGGTTCCCGTAATCGCTTTACACGCATAGCGATTTCTAAAGAGGCGGGCGGCCTGGTCGCCGTTGGCTTCGGACCTGTGCTGGCGGGGATTTTTGTCAATGTTACCGGCGCCTGGTGGCCTATCGTGGTGATGATGATGGCTTATTCCGTCATCGGACTGATTTCCGCCGTCATCATGCCGGAGGTGAAAGACCGCGATCTCAGCGTGCTGGAAGACGCGGGCGAGAAGCCAACAGCACAGCGGGCGGTCAAAGGATTACCTGTCTGATGAAAACAGGTGCGGGCTGTCATACATCTTTTTAATTTATGTCATACCAAATGAGCGAAGTTTAATTTAAATCAAAATGCAGACTACCATAGCAGGTAGTCTGTGGTTGTCCCGATGTTTTTTTAACTGTGAGTTTTAAAATGGAAAACAAGCTCTTATCTGCAAAAGCCATTGTACCCACCTACGATCGTAGCAAACTTGTGCCACGCATTGTTCATCTGGGTTTTGGCGCGTTTCATCGCGCCCACCAGGCCGTCTATACCGATATTCTTGCCCAGCAACACGGCAGCGACTGGGGCTATTGTGAAGTGAACCTGATTGGCGGCGAGCAGCAGATTGCCGATCTCAGGCAGCAGGATAATCTTTACAGCGTGGCGGAAATGTCTGCCGATGCCTGGCAGTGTCGCGTGGTGGGCGTAGTGAAGAATGCACTGCATGCGCAGGTCGACGGCCTGGAAGCCGTCCTTAGCGCGATGACCCAACCGGAAGTGGCGATTGTCTCGCTCACCGTGACGGAAAAGGGCTACTGCCACGCTCCGACAACGGGAACGATTTTACTGGACCATCCGTTCATCGTGCACGATCTGGCCAATCCTCATCAGCCGCAGTCCGCGCCGGGCGTAATTGTTGAGGCGCTGGCTCGCCGTAAAGCCGCGGGTTTGCCGGCCTTCAGCGTAATGTCCTGCGATAATATGCCTGAGAACGGCCACGTCACCCGCAACGTCGTGACCGCTTATGCAGATGCGCTCGACCCGGAATTAGGCGCGTGGATCAAAGCCAACGTGACGTTCCCGTCGACAATGGTCGATCGCATTGTTCCGGCTGTGACGCCTGAAACGCTTGCCCAGGTGGCACAGGCAACCGGCGTTGCCGACCCGGCCGCCGTCGCCTGTGAGCCTTTCCGCCAGTGGGTTATCGAAGATAATTTCGTTGCTGGCCGCCCGGCATGGGAAAAGGCCGGCGCCGAGTTGGTGACAGACGTTCTGCCTTATGAAGAGATGAAGCTGCGCATGCTCAACGGCAGCCACTCATTCCTGGCGTACCTTGGCTATCTCGCGGGTTACCAGCATATTTCCGACTGCATGTATGACGAAAACTATTGCCTCGCCGCATACGCTTTAATGATGCAGGAGCAGGCGCCTACGCTGAAAGTGCAGGGAGTGGATTTAGGCAAATATGCTGATTCGCTGATAGAACGCTACTCCAACCCGGCGCTGCGCCATCGTACCTGGCAGATTGCGATGGACGGCAGCCAGAAGCTTCCGCAGCGCTGGCTGGACTCCATTCGCTGGCATCTTGCTCACGGCAGCCGTTTCGACCTGCTGGCGTTAGGCGTAGCCGGATGGATGCGTTACGTTGGCGGCGTTGATGAGCAGGGCGAAAAAATTGAAATCAGCGATCCGCTGCTGCCGGCAATTCAGCAGGCGGTGGCCGCAAGCCAGGAAGGGGAAGCCCGCGTGCAGGCGCTGCTAGGGCTGAAAACTATCTTTGGTGAGGATCTGCCCGCTAACGAGCAGTTTGTTAAACAGGTTACCGAAGCCTGGCTGTCGCTGCGTAAGTACGGGGCAAAAGCTACGGTGGCAAAATACTAAACCGTCGACGGCCTACTTCTGCCGGGAAGAAGGCCCGTTTTGGGATGACCCGCGGCGTTTTGGCAGGTATATTTTGCGGGATTTCGCGATTTCTCGCGCCAACGTAATTAAGGTAACTCTATGGCAAAGCATCCCGTCGGTAAGCATCTGCGCGCGCCCGTCACGTTCAACGATAAAAACGTATTGATTTACGTCGTCCGTGGTTCACAAATTGAACATATGCCGGCAGACGAAGACGACGATTATCCGGGCGATATGCAGATGCTGATGCCGCAGCTGAGCAGAGATTTTGATGCGGAATTAAACAGCTCGTTAACGGAATGCGCATCGGGCGATGTCATCGTCTTTATGTGCGCCACCGATCTCATTTTTGAATATGGTTATTCGAAAGTTAAAGCGTTGCGCAGCGCATAAAATTAAGCCCCGGCATGCCGGGGCTAATCTGCTTTTAGCGATGGTGAGAGTGGTGGTGGTGGCCGTGATGATACCCGTCGTGCCAGATGCAGCCGCTTAAAGAAAAGACTATCGCCAGGCTGGTCAGAACTAATAAGATTTTTTTCATCGTCTATTACCGTTTCACTATTAACCTGTGGGTAATTATCGATAACCGGTAATTTCAAACTACCAGAATAAACTCAAAAATATCGCCTTCACATTTTCTTCACTATTGTTTGTTTATTAAGCCTGAACTGTTTTTTGGTTATAAAAAATAAAAACCACCGCAATATAAATAAAGCAGTGGTTTTTATTTTCAGCCTGACGCTATCAGCCGTATCAATGCGCGTAAAAAATATCGCCCTTCATCGCGCGGAGGATCTTGCCTTCGGCGTCGGTAATCAGCACATAGTTGCCGCCCATATAGGTCCAGTGGCTTCCTGCTTCGGGCGCCGGAAGATGCCGGATTTTCCAGGCGTCAATCTGATACTGTTTGGTGCGATAGAGATCGGGCGCAATGTCGCCAATAGCAAAGTGCTTATAGTCGGCGTAGAACTCTTTAAGCTCATACGAGGTGTTGGCATTGCTTTGCGGGGCGGCAGGCGCGGGTTCACTATAAGCCTGTGCTGAAAAAGCGACGGGCAGCCCCATTAACAGGGCTGAGAGCAACACAACTTTCGACTTACGCATAACTTCTCCACTTGTAGATATTTTTGTAGTAGCGCACTACACCTATCATCACCCAAAAGAGTCTGTCGAATGATGTACAAACGTAACACGATAAGAATGGCTGCGAATGGCGCTCATCACAAGTTAGCTAAAAAACATAATTTGCGGGCTTGTTTAAGCGGGGTTGAACCAGAGAAGGCTATTTTGGCGGCTGGTGGGATCTGCGCAAAAATAAACATCATTATCTGCGGGGTCGCACGAATAATAAAAACCTATCCATGCAGCTTTGAACCGTCACCCAGAGTGGCGGTTTTTTTTATCCGCAGGGTTAAGGCGCGAAAAAAATGCCCCCCGAGATTTGCATCTGCGAGGGGCACGGTTGGTGGGGGGTGATCGCCGTTCATCAGTCATCCCATTTATGGCTTAAGTAAGCAGCAAGAAACCCGGAAAAAACAATAAATCCCAGCACTGCGATAAATACGTTCATATTTCCCAGCATAATTAGCCCTCGTTGTTGCGCATTTCGATAGAAATACCTCTCGTTAAGTGAAATTTTCTCATCAGAGTGAGAGCATTATAGTGGACGTAAGTTAAACAAGGTCTAACCGGTAGTAAATTATTAGCCTTGCGAGGTAAAGGTTTTACGGTAAGTTGCCGGCGTGGTGGCAAGCTGTTGGCGGAAATGGTGGCGTAAGGTGGCCGCGCTGCCAAAACCAGCCAGCTGGGCAATCTTCTCAATGGACAGAGCGCTGTTCTCCAGTAAATCCCGGCTTCTGGCTAAGCGGGCGGTTAATAACCATCTGGCGGGTGTGGTGCCGGTCGCGGCTGCGAAGCGCCGCAGAAAAGTGCGCGGGCTCATGCCGACAAATTTTGCAAGCGTTGCCACGCTGTGCTCTTTATCGAGGCTGGCATGGAGATAATCGAAGAGCGGGCTTAACCGATGGCTCTCATAGGTAACCGGTACGGCCTGGGCGATGAACTGCGCCTGACCGCCGTCGCGGTGGGGCGGAACGACCAGCCGGCGCGCGACGCTATTGGCCGCGGCGCTGCCGTAATCGCGTCTTACCAGATGCAGGCAGAGATCGATGCCCGCCGCGCTGCCTGCGGAGGTCAGAATATTGCCATTATCGATATATAAAACGTCTGGCGTCACCTGGATGTCCGGATAGCGCTGCTGAAGTAAATCGGTATAACGCCAGTGCGTCGTGGCCTGCCGGTTACCGAGCAGTCCGGCGGCCGCCAGCACGAACACGCCCGAGCAGATAGACATAATCCTCGCGCCGCGAAGGTGGGCGGCGGCCAGCGCGTTGCATAGCTCAACGGGTACCGGCGCATCCGCACCTCGCCAGCCCGGCACAATGATTGTCCCGGCCTGCGCCAGCAGCTCAAGCCCGCCGTCTACCGCCAGGCGAATCCCGCCGGTTGCGCGAAGCTCGCCCTTATCGATGCCCGCCACGGCGAAACGATACCAGTCGTCGCCCATCTCCGGACGAGCGAGCCCGAAGACCTCCACGGCAACGCCAAATTCAAAGGTGCACAGGCCATCATAGGCCAAAGCAACCACTAAGGGGTTCTTCAAGGGATTACCTGCGGGATCGATTGTCATGATCTTCACGCTATCCGTCATTCCTGCCACCTGTCAAGCCAGCGCTACGGCCTTATAGTGAAGCCTCACCCAAAAAGGAGAGTCTATGAGCTACGTATCTGAATACCCGGCCGCCGCGCCAGAAATTGCCGCCGCCCATTTTTTGCAGCGCCTCAGCCTTGAAACGGACTGCGACGACGTTCACTCCGCGATGAAAGAAGGGGAAATGGACTTTGTGCTGCTGCACGTGGTGGGAGCGCCGGAAGCTTTCGCTCGTCGGCATATTCCAGGCGCTTTGCACCTGCGGCACCGTGATATTAACGCGGAGCGCATGGCCGAATGGCCAGCCGATACGCTGTTTGTGGTGTACTGCGCCGGTCCGCACTGCAACGGGGCGGACCGGGCGGCACTGAAGCTGGCGCGTATGGGGCGCCCGGTTAAAATTATGATCGGCGGCATAACCGGCTGGGCTGACGAGGGGTTTAGTTTCGCCTGATTACAGCGCGGCGCGCAGCACCATGTCGCTACCCAGTAGAATCAGGCAGATCAGAAAGCCGCGTTTGAAGGCTGGCGGGCTGATGCGTTTACGGATGCGCTGTCCGGCAAACAGGCCTGCTAACGCGGCGGCAACGGCCATTGCTGACGTCGCCGGGGCGATATTTTGCAGCGCGCCATGCCACCACAACCCGCCCGCCAGCGCGAGAGTGGAAAAGGTGAAGGATAAACCGAGCGCCTGCACTAACTCGTCGCGTTCAAATCCCAGCGACTGGATATAGGGCACCGCCGGGATGACGAATACGCCGGTGCCGCCGGTCAGTAAACCGGTGAGCAGACCCACCAGCGGAGAAAGCCACCGCTCATGGCGTGCGGGAATCCTAAAAGGACGAGCCAGCAGCGTCCACAAAGCATAAACAATCAGCGCCACACCAAGCGCGAGGGTTGTGACGAGGCCGTTGCCTGAAGCGAGCCATACGCTGCTGCAGGCGGTGCCAATAACAATCGTCAACATCATGGGCCACAGGCGCCGGAGCAGCGGCTTCAGGCTGTCGCCTTCATAAAGCTGGAAAAGGTTAGTCAGAAAGGAGGGCAGCAGCAGCATGCCCGCCGCCGCAACCGGCGAAATCAGCGAGCCGAGAACGCCCATGGCGACCGTCGGCAAACCCATGCCCGTTACCCCTTTCACCAGACCAGCCAGCATAAAAGTGGCGACAATGGCGCAGCCGATCCACAGCGTTGAGTCAGGCATTTTTGTGTGCCTCAACGCTGTCCTGCGGGGCTTCCTCTCGTTCGGTCATGCCGTAATCGCGCAGCACGTGAGCGATACACAGGCGGTAATGCTCAAATACGCCTTCGCGACCTGCATTTTGTGCCGCACGATGTAACTCAGTGTTGCGCCACTCTTTTACCGCTGCTTCATCACGCCAGAACGAAAGCGACAGCAGCTTGCCGGACGCGCTCAGGCTTTGAAACCGTTCGACAGAAATAAATCCTTCTATTTGGCTAAGCTTCGGTTTAAGTTCAGAGGCCAGATCTAAATATTCGGCCTGTTTACCCGGTGCAGGCTGCGCTTCAAAAATTACGGCAATCATCGGTGTCGCTCCTTTACTGTAAGTAAAATCACCTTAATGCGTTGCCTGACCGGATGCTTCGCTGACCATCGAAATATGGATAACAATTTTCTCGAAACTCATCTTGCTGCGGTGGCTTCCGCCATCGCCGACAGAACCCGCGCCCGCATGCTGTGCGCGCTGATGGACGGACGCGCCTGGACCGCAACGGAGCTGAGCGTGCTGGCCGAGGTTGCGCCTTCTACCGCCAGCAGCCATCTGGCAAAACTGATGGATCAGGCGCTTATCGACTGCGTTCAGCAGGGGCGCCATCGCTACTATCGTCTGCAGAGCAGCCAGATCGCCGGGGCGCTGGAAGGATTGATGGGCCTGCTCAACGTCGATCGCGCCACGTTGCGCAGCAGGACGCCCGATAATCTGCGTTACGCAAGAACCTGCTATGACCATATGGCCGGGGAAGTTGCCGTTGAGCTGCATGACCGGTTATTTACGCTTGGCTGGCTCGAAGGTAAGGATTACGCGTTAACGGCGGAAGGGCGAGCGCAGTGTCAACGGCTGGGAATAAACGCCGAAGCAGGCTCCTCACGCCGAAGCCTGGCCTGCGGATGCCTGGACTGGAGCGAACGCCGCGAGCATCTTGGCGGCGTGCTTGGCAAAGCTCTGTTACATACCTGTGAATTACAGCGCTGGGTGACACGGGATCTGGTGAGCCGTGAACTGCATTTTACCGGGCTGGGCAAACGCAAATTAAACGCCATTTTCGGCATCGTAGTTCAGTAAGAAAACGCCTCAGCAAGCGCGTTGCCAGGTTAAACCAGGCGAATAAACCTCAATGCTAGCTTCTGCGAAGCAGAACTGAAGCTAACGTACCGTTAAATAATCACCCATTTGATTGTAATAATTAAGGAATCAGCAATGTCACTGTATAGCGAAACCCGGGCGCAGTTCGTCCATGGACTGCACAATCTGAGCGCCATTCTTGAAAAAGCCGCCGAATGGGCAAAGGGAAACAATACCAGCGAAGCTGCTTTGCTTGACGCGAAACTGGCGGACGATATGTTCCCGCTGGCGCGCCAGGTGCAGGTTACCTGCGATATGGCAAAACGTGCGGTGGCGCGTCTGGCCGGTACTGAAGCACCGGTCATGGACGATACCGAAATAACTATTGCTGAGTTGCAGACAAGGATCGCCGTAACCATCGCCTGGATGGAAAGCGTTAAGGATGCGCAGTTCGACGGTGACGATGAGCGTCAGATTGTGGTTAAAGCCCGTGAACACGAGCTGAAATTTACCGCCCGTAGCTTTGTGCTGAGCTTTGCGGTGCCGAACTTTTATTTCCACTTCACCACCGCCTACGGCATCCTGCGTCAGGCTGGCGTGCCGTTAGGGAAGCGTGATTTTTTAGGTAAGATTTAAGCCTTATCGGGAAAAGCTTAATCCGTTCGCAACGCGGGCGGAAAAGTTTGTCCCGGAAAGAAGATGAATAAAAAAGGTGGATGACGCTGGCGCTTATCCACCCTACGTTTCAGGCATAGGGCGGGTAAGCAAAACGCCACCCGGTCGGAGGAAGATAATGGTGAGCCTGGAGGCTACTGTTCCGTTAGCTCAAGGTCGGCAATCACCGGGAGATGATCGCTTGCGGCAGACCAGGTAAAGCTTTTGTCGTCATGGGGAATGACCAGCTTATTCACATTCCATTTCTGGCCTTTAAAAGTGAATATATGGTCGATATCGATAGCCGGGTTTATCGCGGGCCAGGAGCGTAAATCCGTTCCGTCTTTATTTACAAGGTTCCAGAAGAAACCTAGTTCTTTGACGGGCTGTTCATCGCTGGTTGAGTTGAAATCCCCGGCAAGGATTTTCACGGAAGAGGCGATATCCTTGAAGTCAGATGGCGCGTCGCCAATGCCGACATCAAGAATATGGCGAACCTGCGCCAGACGTACGGCGGGATCCTTCTGCCAGTCCAGGTGAGTCACCATCACGACGACCGGCGAATCAAAACCGGGAACCGCAATTTGCGCAAGCAGTACGACGCGTTGTTCAGCCTCCCCTGAAGGCAGGTTTATGACCTGAAAATGCGCTACGGGATATCTGGAAAGAAGCCCCAGCCCGTATTCCCCACCGTCGAAATTCAGCGCCTTGCCGAAAGCGTAATGCAGCCCGTTAGCTTCAGCGAGCGTTTTAAGCTGATCGATTTTTTTACTGCGCGCGGTTTTATTGTCAATCTCAGGAATAGCGATAATATCCGCGTCGATCTTTTTTATCGCCGCGTTTAATGTTGAAAAATCAGCTATATCCGCGGAGACCTCGTTTTTACCGATGTTGTATGTCGCCACCCGAAGATGAGGTTTTTTTTGCGTATAAATTTTATCAGTAATGCCGCCTTGCTGAACAGCAAGTATTTCATTTCCGACCAGTTTTTCGGCAGCCAGCGCGTTCATTGACATACAGCTTACAGCCAGCAACGCCAGACAAAGCTTTTTTCTCATCCTCTCGTCCTTTCTTTTATCTCGGTAGGGAAACAGAGAATAGCAGAGGATAATAACGCTATTTGTGAAACGCGCTGCATTTTTAATTTTTTATGCGAATTAAGTTATTAAAATCCTTTTGCCAGTTTCAGAAATAAATCGGGCGTTTATTCTGCAGTGTGAAATATGTTTAGTTATTAATGCCGTGAAGGCGAACGCCTTTAGCTTTACTGCGGGCCAGCCAGCAATAAAAGCCCCTTCGTTGCCTGTTTTCTGAGGACAAACAACGAAGGAAAGAGGTGTTTACGCAATACGATGGGTTGGTAGAGAGATCGTGGGGCTGATTTTTACCGGCACCGATTTTGACGTCGGCGTGCCCGTACCATCTCCCACGCTTGCAAGAGGAACCAACGGGTTCGTTTCCGGGTAGTAGGCCGCCAGGTTGCCGCGTGGGATATTGTAAGGCACAACTTTGAATCCGCTGACTTTGCGCGTAATGCCATCGTTCCACACCGTTTCGATATCCACCAGGTCGCCTGCCTGCAAACCCTGCGCGATCATATCGTCGGGATGGATAAACAGCACTTCGCGCTGGCCATAGATCCCGCGATAGCGGTCGTCGAGGCCATAAATTGTGGTGTTGTACTGATCGTGGGAACGCAGCGTTTGCAAGGCAAAAGGCGCGTCCAGATCGCCAAATAACGAAACAGGAAGCGGCGCCGCGCTGAATTCCGCCTTGCCGGTCGGCGTGTTGAAACGTAGCTGTGCCGCGGCGTTGCCGAGATAAAAGCCGCCCGGTTTTTCGCACAGCTGATTGAAGTTGCGAAAGCCCGGAATTGTGGCGGCGATATGATTGCGGATCAGGCTGTAATCATCGGCGAGCGCCGGCCAGTTAAGTTTTTCTTTCCCCAAAACGGCATCGGCAATGCCCGCCACAATGGCGGGTTCAGAACGCTGGGTGTCGGCAACAGGGTTACCTGGCCCTTCGGAGGCATGCACCATGCTGAAGGAGTCTTCAACGGTAATAAACTGGCGGCCCGTGGCCTGCATATCCGCCTCGGTGCGGCCGAGAGTTGGTAAAATCAACCCATCCTTGCCCGGCACCAGGTGGCTGCGGTTAAGCTTGGTGCTGATATGCACCGTCAGGCCGCAACGACGCAGCGCCTCTTCTGTTCGGGGGCTGTCCGGCGCGGCGGCGGCCAGGTTGCCGCCCAGCGCAATCAGCACCCTGATTTCGTCGCGTAGCATGGCCGCCAGCGCCTCGACCGTGTTATGCCCGGCCCGACGCGGGGGTTCAAATTCAAAATGCGCGCCCAGGCTGTCAAGCAGGGCGGCCGGCGGTTTCTCATCAATGCCCATCGTGCGGTTGCCCTGCACGTTGCTGTGTCCGCGTACCGGGCAAAGTCCCGCGCCTGGCTTGCCAAGGTGGCCGCCCAACAGCTGCAGGTTGACTATCTCACGAACCGTATTCACTGAATGTTTGTGCTGCGTGATACCCATCGCCCAGGTGCAAATAACGCGCTCGGCATGCTGCCAGATAGCGGCGGCATCGCGCAGCTGCTGCTCGCTTAAGCCGGACTGGCGGGTAATATGCTGCCAGCTTGTGCTATCGATTTCAGCAAACCAGTCGTCTATGCCATGAGTGTGCTCAGCGATAAACTGCTTATCAAAAATTCCTTTTTCGCCGCGCGCAAGCTGGTCGCGATGGGTTTCCAGCAGCGCTTTCGCCATGCCACGCACGGCTGCCATATCTCCGCCGAGGTTCGGCTGGTAATAATTGGTGCTGATGCTGCCCGCAAGCGGGGTGATCACCTCCAGCGGCTTTTGCGGATCGGCAAAACGCTCCAGGCCGCGCTCACGCAGCGTGTTAAAGGTAACGATTTGCGCACCGTTTTCAGCGGCGTGGCGCAGGCTGTGGAGCATGCGTGGGTGGTTGGTGCCGGGATTCTGCCCGAACACAAAGATAGCGTCAGCTTTATCAAAATCATTGAGATGAATGGTACCTTTACCCACGCCGATGCTGCGTTTCAGGCCGCTGCCGCTGGCTTCGTGGCACATATTCGAGCAGTCCGGGAAGTTATTGGTGCCGACCATGCGCCCGAACAGTTGATAAAGATAAGATGCTTCGTTGCTGGCCCGTCCGGAGGTGTACAGCTCCATCTGATCCGGGTTTTCCAGCGCGTGGATATGTTGCGCAATCAGCGCCAGGGCATCGTCCCAGCTTATCGGTTCGTAGTGGTCTGTTTGGGCGTTGTAGCGCAAGGGCTCGGTCAGCCGCCCCTGATATTCAAGGAAATAGTCGCTCTGCTTATAGAGGGTTGAGACGCTGTGCCGGGCAAAAAAACGCCTGTCGATAAAGCGTCGTGTTGCTTCCCAGGTCACGGCTTTGGCGCCGTTTTCGCAGAAGCTGAAGGTGCTTTTATTATCATCGCCCCAGGCGCATCCCGGGCAGTCAAAACCCCGGGCTTTGTTCATGCGCATCAGGTTGCGCAAATTTTTCAGGGCGTGTTTGCTGTCGATAACAAAACGAGTGGTGGCTTCGAGCGAGCCCCAGCCGCCGGCAGCGGCGCGATAGGGCTTAATGGCTGGTTTAAATTTCATCTTACAAGGTCTTGTTGCGCAAATAGTTACACCAAGTTTACTCCTGTTTAACAAAAAGAGTACCCGTACGCAGGGCAAGCATGCGTGGGCGCCGCCCTTTAACGGTGAATTTACCTGACGAAAGTCCGCTTAACGCGAACGGACCTCAGGAAATAAGGCACCCAGATAAGCGCGCCCAAAATCGACGGCATAATTTGTCCGTAGTTAGTAATATGCGGTCCAATATTAAAATGCTCGATAGCGATATACGTATCTGTTATCCGGTAAAGCACTATCGATAACAGCAGGCAAACATAAGTCGCCACCGCGCGTCTGCGGCGGCTAAAGAACAGGACGGCGGTATAGAGAGCCAGCAGGGCCAGAACAATTTGCCCAGCCAGCTCAAAAACAATCAGCGGCATAATTTGCGGCACATTCTGCCGGACTGGCGCAATAATCTGGATAAGGTTGGTGATGGAGACCAGGTACATTACCAGACCTGCCACCAGCCCGAACGCGGGCACCCACAGTAAGCCGCCGATTTTACTGAGAGCCTTACGCTCGCACTCGCCGCAGCTATCAGAATCTGATAACGCCTCGTTATCGCAGGTAATACATTTCATCCTTTGCTTCCTTAACCTGAATCGCGCATTTAATAAGCGACCGGGGTCATTTTGCCCCGCCTTTTTTTGTGAGCAATGGTTTACTTGATCCCTTCATAACTGTCAATCACGGCGCCTGCAGCGGCTAAATGCGCCGCAGAATATCTTTAGCAAGTGTCTTATTTCGGGCGGGATGGCCGCTATTAATTCAATTAACGAGCGGTAAGGTTGATGAATATATCTGTTTGCGCTGGCTTCTCTTATTTCCGGCGGTTTATCCGTGCCGGATAAATTCGCTGCGTGCGGAACGTAAGAAGTTATTTTAAAGGCGCTGACGGCTAAGCGGAGCCGATTTGTCAGGTTACGGCACCCCTTAACGTTGAAGCGCCTGCTGAATGTGTGATCTACTTAACTTTCCGCAGGTTATTTGCTACGCAGGCCACAGTTTTGTATTTCAGGGATAAGGGTTTGGGTTCCCTTGCCGATGACGTTTCTACACATCTTTCCTCTTAAGAGAATCCAAGGATATGGCCACAAAAACCCTCAACCAGCATGGCAGAGTAAATTTCTGGCATCACATCCGCCTGGTCCCGCTGTTTAGCGCCATTCTTGGTGGGATCCTGGTTTTATTTGCCTTATGCATCGCGCTGGCGAGCTATTTCCTGATCCAGAGCGATAAGGCGTTGCAGGACGTCACCGAAGAAATTCAGGTTCGCATGGGCATTTCGAACAGTTCAAACCATCTGCGCACGGCGCGCCTGAACATTATTCATGCGGGTTCAGCGGTGCGCGTAGGCGATATGGAAGATAGCAAAATTAATGTCGCTGAAGCGGAAAAACGTATTAAGCAAGCGCAGGACGGGTTTAACTCGTATATGAACCGGCGGGTAAAAACCCCGGCGGATGAGGCGCTGGACGCGGATTTACGCAGCCATTTTGATGCCTATATCACTAAGGGCTTGCTGCCGATGATTAAATTTGCCAAAAACGGCATGTTCGAGGCGATTATCAGGCATGAGAACGAAGAAGCGCGCAAACTCGACTCTGATTACAACACTGTATTGCTGAAAGCCATCGCTATCCGCACTGAAAGAGCAACGGCATTACGGGCCGAAGCACAGGCGCGCACGCGGCTGAGCGTGATGATCATGGCCGGCGCCTTTGCCGTGGCGTTGTTTATGACCATCATTACTTTCGTGCTGCTGCGCCGCATCGTGATTGGGCCATTGCAGGAGGCAGCAACGCGTATCGAACGCATTGCTGGCGGAGACTTAACGCTGCCGGAACAGGCGTGCGGGCGCAGCGAAATTGGCAAGCTGAGCCAGCATTTACAGGTTATGCAGTCTGCGCTGGTTAAAACGGTAGGTTCGGTGCGCGAAGGCGCCGAAGCCATTTATCATGGAACCAGTGAAATTTCCGCCGGCAACACGGATCTTTCTTCACGCACCGAAGAGCAGGCGGCGGCGATTGAGCAAACGGCGGCCAGCATGGAAGAGCTAACGTCGACGGTACAACAGAATGCCGATAACGCTCACCATGCCAGCAAGCTGGCAGAAGAGGCATCGAAAAAAGCCAGCGACGGCGGACGCATTGTTTCAGGCGTCGTGAAGACCATGAATAACATCTCCAGCAGCTCTAAAAAGATCTCTGAGATAACCGCGGTAATCAACAGCATCGCTTTCCAGACCAATATTCTGGCGCTTAATGCCGCGGTGGAAGCCGCTCGCGCCGGGGAACAGGGCCGTGGATTTGCCGTTGTGGCAAGCGAAGTGCGCACCCTGGCGCAGCGCAGCGCCCAGGCCGCCAAAGAAATTGAGGGCCTGATTAGCGAATCCGTTTCCTTAATTGATTCAGGTTCTCAGCAGGTGGTCCACGCGGGTGAAACCATGAGCGGGCTGGTTGATGCGGTACAACGTGTAACGGATATCATGCTGGAAATCGCCGCCGCCTCCGACGAACAAAGCCGCGGTATTCAGCAGGTCGGGCAGGCTATTAACGAAATGGACAACGTGACGCAGCAAAACGCTTCGCTGGTGGAAGAGGCCACGGCCGCCGCCGTCTCGCTGGAGGAGCAGGCAGAGCGCCTGACCGCCGCCGTGGGCATTTTCCGTTTACAGACGCAGACGCAGGCGGCGAAGCCTGCCGCGGCTAAAATTGTGAAGCAAAAACCGGCTCTGGCGGTTGAAAACGACGATAACTGGGCGACTTTTTGAGGTTAAAGACCCTCGGCTAAAGGAGAGGGCAAGGGTGAGGGGGCCATCTTAAAGACAACGGCCCCCCTGGCTGAATTCCCTAATCCGCTGTATAAATAAAGAAATTTTCGAATTAACCGATATCTAAAAGGTACTCATTCGATTTTTCGGACGCGGCGCGGGCTATTCGCCATTACCCAACAACAGGAACAGACTGCTGTGAGCATGATCCAGAATCTGATTAAGAAGGCCTTTGGCACCGTCAACAGCAACGAGGCTGCCAGCTTTTTAGCCAGCGCATGCAATCGTATGAAAAACAGCAGCAAAGCTGAGATTCAGTATGAAATCGAGCAGGCCCTGTGCGGGGTGAATCTCAGCCGGCTCGGCAGCCATGACGTGGGGATCCTGGCGCGGCTGAAAGCCGCCGAGGCCGAGGCCGTGCAGCTACGCGCCGAATTAAAAGCCGTTGCCGATAAAAGCAAAACGAAAACGGTTTATCAGGATAATCCCGAAACGCTCAGACGCCTGGCCGAAGTGCAGAGCGAGCTGGCCGCGGCTCGGCTCAATACCGTGCCGCAAGCTGAAATTCAGCGCCTTTCAACGCGTATTGCCGGGCTGCAAAAGAATCTCGAAAGCGAACGTGACCACCATTATCAGGAGCTGGCCCTGCTGCGCGAAACCCTGCAGCGCAAAATGGAAGAGCAGGTTCGCCAGACGCCGGATGGCAGGGTGCATCAGCAGCTCTCCGAACGTATCCTTGATCTGCAAAAAACGCTCACCGCGCAGAAAGAGATGCACCATGCCGAACTCGTTCAGCTGCATGAAACTATGCAGCAGGACATTGATAATCAGCGCATGTTACGCAGCGATTTGGTCAAAAATGGCAATGCGCTGATCGAAACGGTACAGGCCTTACAGCATCAGATTGCAGATCTTAAACAACAGCTGCAGGAGACGGGCGCGCAGAGCGATACGGCACGCGTCGCCTATGAGCAGGCGCTACAGGCGCATCAAATCTATATCAACGTGCTGAAGAACGAGCTCAGCGAGCTGGCTCAGCAGAATAAACTGCTGGAAGCCTGCGCCGACGAACACCGCAACGACCTTCAGGCCAGCCGCCTTGCCGCAACAGAGCTGGACCAGAAAATTCTCACTCTGCAACGCGCTATGGACGAGATGGCCGAAACCGCGCAGAATTACGCTCGTGCTAAAGAAAGCGCTGAAGTGGAGGTTTCTCAGCTCCGTTTTGCGCTGGATCAGGCGCTCAGCGATAGCCAGCGCTGTGAAACATTGAGCCGTAAGCATGAAGCCGCTGAGGCCGACATCACCCGCGCAAAAGGGGCGACGGGCTTCATGCGCTGGATGACGGAAAAATAACCAACCCCCGCAGGAATTAATCAATGAGTTATCGTTTCACCCTTACCGCACTCGCGGCTTTTTCTCTTTTTGGCTGTGCAAAACCCGTCACCGGGGAGCCGACGGCGGACTTTACTACCGGTCCTACCCTTGTCACCGTTGAACATGCGTGGACGCGTACCGACGATGGCGCAACGGTGTATGTTACCGTCGACGGTAAAGATGCCGCAGCGTTAAAAGTGGGCGAAAGCGTTGCGCTTCGCCTGCCTGAGGGAACCTACCAGATTGGCGGTTATGCCAAATCACTCATCGGCAAGGTCAGCGTGGAGCCGGTGAAACTCACCACCACAGCCGGTGATACAAAGGCGGTGGAATACGCGGTTACCAAAAGCAAACCTGCCTTTAAAGAAGTCCAGCCTGACGACATAACCGCGCCTGCGGAAGACCCAAGCGCTTAAATCTTTCGGACGTACTCACGTTCAGTATCGTGAGTACGTTGCCCTGATAGCTCCGTGGCCTGAAAATACTTCCTCTCCATTTCTGTTACGGAGAGGGAAGTCTGTTATGCCAGTTTGAAAACTGCCACCGTTTCGTTAAGCATCTGCGACTGCTCTTTTAGCGACACTGCGGCCGCGGAGGCCTCTTCGACTAAGGCCGCGTTCTGCTGAGTGACGACATCCATCTGCACCACAGCCTGGTTAATCTGCTCAATGCCCGTGCTTTGCTCGCGGGTGGAGACGGCGATATGCTCCATCAACGAGGTCACCTCCTTGATGGCTTTGGAAATGCGCTGCATGCTCTCGCCGGCTTTATTGACCAGCAAGCTGCCGTGATTGACCTGCTCGCCGGAGAGCTCAATCAGATCTTTGATCTCTTTTGCCGCCACGGAAGAGCGCTGGGCAAGGTTACGCACCTCTGAGGCGACAACGGCAAATCCTCGTCCTTGCTCCCCGGCGCGCGCGGCTTCCACCGCGGCATTCAGCGCCAGGATGTTGGTCTGGAAAGCAATGTCTTCAATGATGCTGATGATGCTGTCTATCTTGCCGGAGCTGGATTCGATATTGCGCATCGAATCGATAACCTCTTCAACAATAGCGTTCCCGTCTTTTGCTGCAATCAGCATCCCGTCTGCCAGGGCGTTTGCCTGACGGGAGTTCTCGGAGGTTTGCCTTACGGTTACCGTCAACTGTTCCATGCTGGCAGCCGTTTCACCCAGCGATGCGGCCTGCTCTTCCGTGCGGGAGGAGAGGTCGGTGTTACCGGCGGCAATCTCTTCAGAGGCGTAGGCAACCGTCTGGCTGGACTCGCGTACCTGGCCGATGATATGCGCAAGCGACTGACGCATTTTCTCCAGCGTGCGCATCATTTCGCCGATCTCATCATTGGCTCTTGCCACGACCGGCGTATGTAACTGGCCGCTGGCAATTTCGCTGCAGTGCTTTTTAGCCGCGTCTAATTCATTAATCAGGCGGGTTTTCAGTAGGATGAAAACGCCTGCCAGAATGGCAACAAACAGCACGGCAAATACCGCAATGAGCAGCAGGCTGGAGCTAAACCTGGACTGCACATCTTTGTTGAGCTGCTGCGCATACTGCTCGCGGAAGGCCAGGAGTTTATCCAGCGTAATTTCATACTGGCGATCGAGCGCAGGTATGGTCATTGTCACCAGATCGTTGACGCGCTGTCTATCATTGGCCGCCGCTGCATCAAGCAACGGCTGCAAACCCTGGTCACGATAGGCGAGAAACGCGGCCTGATACGCATCGGCGAGCGGCTGTTCGCCGGGCTGTTTCGGCGCCTGCAGATAGGCCTGGAAAGCGCCGTTAGCCTTGCCCAGCACCGTCCTTGCGCCTTCAAGCGCAAGCTGTGCCTGTTCGGTGCGGCCGCGCTGTATCTCCTCCATCGCCTCCATGGCGCGCACCCGCAGGGTACGGCTGTGGTTAATCGGATCGATAACCGACAGCACCACGCGAATTTCGCGGTTGACGTTATCCAGAGACTGGTTACTGCGCGTAAGGGACCAGATGTTTGAGGCGGTGCTGGCTAAAAAAATAATAAGTAACGTGCTGAAAACTAAAATAGAAAAACGCCTTACTGACATGATAAACCCTTAGCTTAATAGAATATTGTCGTTTACTAATGCAGATAACCACGATGAATTACCGCAGGTGCTTTAATATCGGCAGAAATAGCGGAAGGTTTATTTATCTTGCGGGGCGCGCTCCGCCCCTGCGTCATATTTCTGTCATCTGGCTGCTTTATAAAACGGAGACTTAATATCAAAGGATGAGTAAAAACATGAAATTAAAAACGCCTGTGCTGTTATTCGCCTCTCTGTTTCCTCTGCTAAGCCAGGCGACAGATCCGCACGTCGATCGTTACGTTGTCACCTTTCCGCAGGGCGATCGGGTGGACTATAAGGGGGCGTATGCCAGCGCCTTTCCTGACGGACTGCCGGTTGGCGTTGGCTCTGGTCTGCAATTTGTCCGCAAAGAGGGCAAAGATCTGATTTTTGCTACCGTCACAGACCGCGGGCCTAATGCTGATTCACCCAAAGTGGGCGAGAAAGAGTCCAAGATTTTCGCCAGCCCAAAATTCGCACCGCTGCTGATGACGATTCGCGTCGGCGACGGCAAGGCGCAGGCCGTTGATGCGCATGCTTTGCATGATAAACAGGGATCGATCGGCGGCTTGCCGCTGCCGGAAGGGTTGATTGGCGCGACGAATGAAATCGCGCTGAGCGATAGGTTACAGCCGGTGCCGGGCGACAAACGTGGCCTGGACACCGAAGGCATTACGCCGGATGGCAAAGGCGGCTACTGGCTGTGCGATGAATACGGTCCGTTTATCGTAAACATCGATGCAAAGGGCAGGATCCTGAAAAAATATGGTCCACAGGCGCAGCAGGGAGAGCAAGGTGTTGCCGGCGGCTTACCCAATATTATTAAATGGCGCCAGGCAAACCGCGGCTTTGAAGGCATAACCCGCATGCCGGACGGGCGCATCATCGCCGCGGTACAAAGCACGCTGGATATCGACGGCAAGAGCAAAAACAGCGCGCTATTTACGCGCCTGGTCAGCATCGACCCGGCAAGCGGTAAAACCGCCATGTACGGCTATCCGATTGATGCAGATGTCTATAAAAAGGCCAAAGATGCCAAAATCGGCGACATTGTAGCCCTGGATAATAACCGTCTGCTGCTTATCGAGCAGGGCGGCGATAAAAATAAAGCGATGCGCAATCTGGTTTACGTGGTGGATTTATCGCAGGCCAGCGATCTGAGCAAATTTGATAAAGAAAAAGCGCCGGAGTTCAACGATGCGCAACAGCTGAAAGCGCGCGGCATTAAACTCGCCGGGAAGAAGGAGCTCCTCGATCTACGCAAGCTGGGCTGGCAGCAGGAAAAAGCGGAAGGGATGACGCTGATTGATAACCAGACCATCGCGGTGATTAATGACAACGATTTCGGCCTGCAGGCGGTGCTGGATAATCCGCAGGGCGAAAGCAAGAAAGCGGACGATTACGAAGTGGACGGCAAAGGACATCTGACGCTGGATGGAAAAGAAGTTCCTACCAGAATCGCCCTTAAGCCGCTTGAGCAACCTGAATCGCTTAATGAGCTTTGGGTCATTACCCTGCCGGAAAGCGTAAAATAGCCATCGGGAAAGAGGTGGCGGTTTTTTGAACAGTCTGTTCGTGTTATTCTTATTGGGTTTTGATCATGAACAGACTGAGGATTGCAATGAATACTGACCTGACTCCGACCACCCTTGCGTTTGAGTATCTCCGCCGTGAAGAAGAAACCCTGACGCCAGCCCAGTACCTGATTCGGTTTAATCAGCTAAAACTGGAATTTGCTGACCTGATGGAACTGACCTCTCTCGAACTGCGCGAAGAGATCTCCCACGCCTACCGGCTCGGTATTCATTGATTGCGGCTGTTTCGGTTATAAAGCAACCATTGCCCCGGCAGTGGTTTTTTTAGAGCCGGCGCTAAGCAAAGGCGTGCTTACAGCAAACAGGCCGCATAACACTTGCAGGAAGGACACGGCAACGCTTGTTAACGGCGATCTAAACGATGGAATAAGTTTGATTTTTTGCCGCATTCCTGCTTTAGCATTATTTCGATGCAGCGCCTCTGCCAGATTCATTTAGCGCTGCGCCCGTAACCTATCGATAATCCAGCGTCCGGCAGCGCCCGGCGGCACTTTGTTGGACCATATCACATCCACGTCAATAAGCTGCGGCCAACCGGCAACGGGCAGCTCCTTAAGCAGATTGTGGCCGAACTGTTCCACCAGCCAGCGCGGTAAAATTCCCCAGCCAAACCCTTGCTCCGCCATTTCGAGCAGCATCAGCAAAGAAGGAGACGACCATACAGGGCCACCGCCAGCATGACGCGTGGGATCTTTATAAGTTTTAAGGCAAAGCTGACGCACGGTGTGAAGTTCATCCATTTCTACAGACTGCCGGGCGGCAAATTCATGCTGCTGATGAATATAAATCGACATCTGCGCGCCTGGCTGTAAACGTGACGCTGTCACATCAAGCGGATAGCGTTCCTGCACGCGCAACACGCCAACGTGCGCCCGACCCGATTGAATTAAATCGACGACATCCTCGTCTTCAGCAATCAGGCACTCAAATTCGATATCCGGAAATTGCTCTGAAAAGCGCTTAAGAATGGATTCGTGGTGCGTGGTTTGCCAGAGATCTGAAAGGACAAAGCTAAGACGTGGTTCGATATTTCCCGCAAGGCGCACCGACACTTCGTCCAGTCGCTCGCTGGCGGACATTATCGACTGCACGTAGGGCAGCACCCGCTGGCCCTGCGCGGTCAGCTTCGGCTGGCGGCTTTGCCTGTCGAATAACACAATACCCAGGTCCGCTTCCAGATTGGCTATCGCGGCGCTGACGGTCGACTGACTTTTCTTCAGCTTGCGGGCCGCGGCAGAGAACGAACCGGTTTCAACCGCCTGCAAAAAGGCTTCCAGTGATTCAGGAGAGTAAAGCATCATCTATCGCTTTTATCGATGGTAACTAACTTTATGCTATCACTAATCGCGATGAAAATAGCGCCTGAGTCACGCTTCTGGAGTTTATTGCTATGCAGTCACAAAAAAGATCTTTTCACGAACGTATCCTGCACGCGGTCGGATTTGAAGTTATCGCCATCGGCATCTGCGCCCCGGCGGCCGCCTGGATGATGGATAAGCCGCTGTTCCAGATGGGCGCTCTGGCCATTATGCTCTCTACCGTAGCGATGGTGTGGAACATTATTTATAACGCGGCATTCGACAGATTTTTCCCGCTCGGGCAGTCGCGCCGTATGCCACTGCGCGTCGGGCATGCGCTGGGGTTTGAAGGCGGTTTTATTTTAATTGGGCTGCCGCTTGCCGCCTGGATGCTGAATATTACGCTGCTGACGGCTTTTATGGTTGAAATAGGTTTCTTTCTGTTCTTTTTGCCGTATACGGTTATCTACAACTGGTGTTACGACGCGCTTCGCCACCGCCGTCTCCAGCGTATCGCCGCCCGTTAATCCTGCCTGAAATGGCCGCCGTGTGCGGCCTCTGCGCCCTGAGTGCGTTGTGCAAAGCACGGATGGCGAATCTCGTATTATAAATATAAAGCATAATAAGCTTTTTATAATTACTAAGGCTTATGCATATTTCTTTTATATTAAAGCGCCTGCTTCTGGTTGTTTTTTGCGTATTGGCTGTGGTGTCTGGCGTATTAATCCTCTTTAGCGATGTCATCTGGTTTCACGACTTTGTGCGCGAAAACTCCTTCACCGAAATTGTTCAGGAAAGCCTCCTGCTGGCCCTTGCGCTGCTGTTTTTTGGCGATGCCAGAAAAACGCCGTCGCGGCGTCACAGCGGCGTATTAATCGGCGGCTTTTTCACCTGTATGCTAATCCGCGAGCTTGATTTCGTCTTTGACGCGCTGTCCCATGGCGCCTGGGTCTGGTTTGCCCTGTTTACTACCCTGGTCTGCGTCAGTTATGCCTTGAGGAATAAAGAAAAAACGCTGGAAGGCGTAGCGGCGTTTTTGCGCCATCCCGCTTACGGCATGATGCTTTCCGGTCTGCTGTGCGTGCTGATTTTCTCGCGCCTGTTCGGCATGCATGCGCTGTGGGAAGAGCTGATGCTTGACGGCTATAACCGGCTGGTGAAAAACATGGTCGAAGAGGGCACGGAAATGTTTGGTTATATCCTCTGCATGCTTTCCACCATCTGGTATCTGTGCCACAGGCCCGAACGTTCAGCCTGACAATTCGCCCGCCGTTCAGGCTTTATGCGCAATAATAAACAGACGCGGGAACAGCATCAGCACGTTGCCGTCTTTTTGCGTTGGATAGGCCTCCTGCAAAAGTTTGTGGTAACGCGCCATAAACGCCTCCTGCTGAATAGCGTCGAGATCGGCGAGATACGGCCGCAGGCCGGTGGAGCTTAGCCATTCGATAATCGCACGGTGGGATGGCATTACATGAAAGTAAGTGGTGCGCCAGATATCCACCCGGCACCCCACGTCGGTCAGCAGATCGTAATATTCATTGGGCGCAAGCAACGCCTCGCGCCCTGCTGGCGGGTTGCCCAACTCATTCGCCACCTGGCGCATCAGCGCATGCGTCGGCTCCTGCCAGTTGTCCGGCATTTGCACTGCCAGCACGCCGTTTTCCGCAAGATGACCGGCCAGACGCGGAAATAACGTCCGGTGGTTACCGAGCCACTGCAAAGCGGCGTTGGCATAGATCACATCCTGTTTAACCGAAGGCTGCCACTGGGCGATATCAACCTGTTCGAACCGGCAATCTGGCAGCGCCGACCGCGCTTTTTCGAGCATGGCGGAAGAGCTGTCCAGCCCGGTTATCGCCGCATCGGGCCAGCTCTCATGCAGCAGCGCGGTACTGTTGCCGGGCCCACAGCCTAAATCAGAAATCTGCGCTGCAAAGGGATGATTGACGCGCGCGGCCAGCTCGGCTGCCGGACGGGTGCGTTCCGCCTCAAACTGCAGATAAAGCGCCGGGTTCCAGTCCTGCATATTGCTCTCCTCGGGCTAAAGTTGTCCTAAGCATAGCTATAAATTCCGCAAGCGGGACAGGCATCTTCCGCAATAAATTGCTGTAATGTGAGGGAGATAATCTGCTGAAGGGAAATCGTTATGAAAGTCACTCGTAAACAGGAGCGTCTTATTCGACGCGTGCTGGATGGCTGGCAGCAGGAAGGGGTGATAGATAATCCTGAAAGAGAGCGCCTGCAAAGCGCGCTCTCGCTACAGCTTTTCGACTGGCAGCGTCTTAGCCGCTATGCTTTCTGGATCTCTCTTGCCTGCATCGTTATTGCGGCAGGCAGCTTCTTTGCAGACGACTATCTCATGGCGCTGCTGTTCAATATCGGTTACTACCCGCGAGCCCTTGTGCTGGCGGGTATCAGCCTCGCGCTTTATCTGTGGGGATTCAGCCGACAGCGGCGCTCGCCGGAAAAATATTACAGCAGCGAGGCTATTTTATTCCTCGGCGTTGTCTTCACCTCGCTGTTTATATGGCAGCTGGGCCTGGCGCTTGATAACGGCAGCGATCACGCAGGCCCGCTCTTATTGCTGGGATGTGCGATATACGGCACGCTTGGTTATACACGTCGCTCCGGCCTTATCTGGCTCTTCTTTTTGCTGGCGCTGGGAAGCTATTTCGGCGCGGAAACGGGCTACGCCTCCGGCTGGGGAGCTTACTGGCTGGGCATGAACTATCCGATTCGCTTTGTGCTGTTTGGCGGTCTGTTGCTCGCCGCCTGTTATTTGCTGCAGCGGCCTTTAGTGCAGCGCAATCTGTTTCACGTCAGCAAGGCGACGGGGCTGCTTTACCTGTTTATCGCGCTGTGGATCCTGTCCATATTTGGCAATTACGATCTTGATATCTGGCAAAGCGTGCGGCAAACAGAATTGCTGCTCTGGTCGTTGCTCTTTGCGCTGGCGGCGCTTGCCTGCATCTGGATAAGCCTGAAAACCGAAGACGCTATGCTGCGCGGTTTCGGCATTACCTTTCTTGGCATCAACCTCTATACCCGCTATTTCGAAATGTTCTGGGACAGCACGAATAAAGTGCTCTTCTTCCTGATACTCGGTATCTCGCTGGCGCTTGTCGGGCGCTACGCGGAGAAGATTTGGCGGCTCGGGGAAAGGTAAAAAGTAACGCACAAACGAAAAAAGCGGCAAAATTGCTTTTGCCGCTCTGGTAAATCTTGTGAAAACTTAAGCGGTAACGATGCTGTCGATCGCCGCTTTTGCGTCGGTCTGGGCCTTGGTTGCCACTTCCGGACCGTAGGCGATGCCTTCGGCAAACACGTAGTTCACGTCGGTAATACCGATGAAGCCGAGGAACAGGTTCAGATAAGGCACCAGCAGATCGCTTGGGGTATCTTTATGGATGCCGCCACGGCTGGTCAGCACCACGGCACGTTTACCGGTTACCAGACCTTCAGGTCCTTTCTCGGTGTAACGGAAGGTAACGCCAGCGCGGGCTACCAGGTCAAAATAGTTCTTCAACTGGGTAGGAATGTTGAAGTTGTACATTGGTGCGGTCATCACGATAACGTCATGCTCTTTCAGCTCGGCGATCAGTTCGTCAGACAGGGCTAACGCTTCTTGCTGACGCGGAGTCAGGGCCGCATCGCTCGGACGCAGAGCGCCGACCAGCTCGCCATCCAGTACCGGGATCGGGTTTGCCGCTAAGTCGCGCACGGTGATTTGGTCAGCGCAGTGCTGTTCGCGCCATTGTTCAACAAAATAGTCGGACAGCTGATTAGACTGGGAGTAACCTGCCAGGATGCTGGACTTAAGAACTAATACTTTGCTCATGGGTGATTCCTTTGTTTTTGGTCATTCGGACAGATTGCCCGTTCGCTGGACTAACTGTATTCACAATCCGATTGCAGTGATAGCGCAATATATCGAACTCTATGTTCGATTTTATTGAACAAGGCGTGGATGAAGACGATGTGGTAATCTACGGGTAATTCACGCAAAAGACTTTTCCGGCAGTGCTCTGCCATGATGATGACGCTATGCAAAATACAATACCTTCAGTCTCCTCGTTATCTTCCCGCTTAGAAAACCTGATGCTGCGCGACCGCCAGCGTTTTTCTCGTCGTATTCAGGGCGCGAAGAAGGTGAAAAATCCTGAATCCCAGCAGGCGGTCTTTGCCGCGCTGGCCCAGGAGATCGACGCAGCGGCCGGTAAGGTTCTGCTACGCGAAGCGGCACGCCCGAAGATTACCTATCCAGAAAACCTGCCGGTCAGCCAGAAGAAGCAAGATATCCTGGAGGCCATACGCGATAACCAGGTGGTGATTGTCGCGGGGGAAACGGGCTCGGGTAAAACAACGCAGCTGCCAAAAATCTGTATGGAGCTTGGGCGCGGCGTAAAAGGGCTTATCGGGCATACGCAGCCTCGTCGCCTGGCCGCGCGTACCGTTGCCAACCGTATTGCGGAAGAGCTGCAAACCGAGCCGGGCGGCGCGGTCGGCTATAAGGTCCGTTTTACCGATCACGTCGGCGAAAATACCCTGGTCAAGCTGATGACCGACGGCATTCTGCTGGCGGAAATCCAGCAGGATCGCCTGCTGATGCAGTACGACACTATCATCATCGATGAGGCGCATGAACGCAGCCTGAATATCGATTTCCTGCTCGGCTATCTGCGTGAACTTCTACCGCGTCGTCCCGATCTGAAAATCATTATTACCTCGGCCACCATCGACCCGGAGCGCTTCTCGCGCCATTTCAACAACGCGCCGATTATCGAAGTCTCCGGCCGTACTTATCCGGTGGAAGTGCGCTATCGCCCGATTGTTGAAGACGCGGACGATACCGACCGCGATCAGCTGCAGGCGATTTTCGACGCCGTGGACGAGCTGGGCCGCGAAAGCGCGGGAGATATCCTGATCTTTATGAGCGGCGAGCGCGAAATTCGCGATACCGCCGACGCGCTGAACAAGCTGAATCTGCCGCACACCGAAGTGCTGCCTTTGTATGCCCGCCTGTCGAACAGCGAGCAAAACCGCGTGTTCCAGTCGCACGCCGGGCGTCGCATCGTGCTGGCGACTAACGTAGCGGAAACCTCGCTTACCGTGCCCGGCATCAAATACGTCATCGATCCGGGTACGGCGCGCATCAGCCGCTACAGCTATCGTACCAAAGTGCAGCGTCTGCCGATCGAGCCGGTTTCCCAGGCTTCCGCGAACCAGCGTAAGGGCCGCTGCGGACGCGTCTCGGAAGGCATCTGCATTCGTCTTTATTCGGAGGATGATTTCCTGTCGCGCCCGGAATTTACCGACCCGGAAATTCTGCGCACTAACCTTGCGTCCGTTATCCTGCAGATGACGGCGCTGGGCCTCGGCGACATCGCCGCCTTCCCGTTTGTGGAAGCGCCGGATAAACGCAATATTCAGGATGGCGTGCGCCTGCTTGAAGAGCTGGGCGCGATTACCAGCGACGAAGACCACAGCGTCTATAAGCTGACGCCGTCCGGCCGCCAGCTTTCCCAGCTGCCGGTGGATCCGCGGCTGGCGCGCATGGTGCTCGAAGCTCAGAAGTTTGGCTGCGTGCGCGAAGTGATGATTATCACCTCCGCGCTCTCCATTCAGGACCCGCGCGAGCGTCCGATGGACAAGCAGCAGGCGTCGGACGAAAAACACCGTCGCTTCCACGACAAAGAGTCTGATTTCCTGGCATACGTGAACCTGTGGAACTACCTGGGCGAGCAGCAAAAAGCGCTGTCGTCCAACCAGTTCCGCCGCCTGTGTAAAACGGATTACCTTAACTATCTGCGCGTGCGCGAGTGGCAGGATATCTACACCCAGCTGCGCCAGGTGGTTAAAGAGCTAGGCCTGCCGATCAACAGCGAGCCGTCGGACTTCCGTTCGGTGCACTGCGCGCTGCTTACCGGCCTGCTTTCCCATATCGGCCAGAAAGATGCCGATAAGCAGGAGTACACCGGGGCGCGTAACGCGCGTTTCTCCATCTTCCCCGGTTCCGGCCTATTCAAAAAGCCGCCAAAGTGGACGATGGTTGCTGAACTGGTGGAAACCAGCCGCCTGTGGGGCCGCATCGCCGCGCGCATCGACCCGGAATGGGTTGAGCCGCTGGCGCAGCATCTGCTCAAACGATCGTACAGCGAACCGCACTGGGAGAAATCGCAGGGCGCGGTAATGGCTACCGAAAAGGTCACCCTTTACGGCCTGCCGATCGTTACGGCGCGCAGCGTTAACTACAGCCAGATTGACCCGGCGCTGTGCCGCGAGCTGTTTATCCGCCACGCGCTGGTGGAAGGCGACTGGCAGACGCGTCACGCCTTCTTCCGCGAAAACCTCAGGCTGCGCAACGAAGTGGAGGAGCTGGAGCATAAATCCCGCCGTCGCGACATCCTGGTGGACGACGACACGCTGTTTGAGTTCTACGACCAGCGCATTGCCCATGACGTAATTTCCGCCCGTCACTTCGACAGCTGGTGGAAGAAAGCCAGTAAAGAGACGCCGGATCTGCTCAACTTCGAAAAGAGCATGCTGATAAAAGAGGGCGCGGAGCAGATCAGCAAGCTGGACTATCCGAACTTCTGGCATCAGGGCAACCTCAGGCTGCGTCTGACCTATCAGTTCGAGCCGGGCGCCGATGCCGATGGCGTCACGGTGCATATTCCGCTGCCGCTGTTAAACCAGGTCGACGAGGCCGGGTTCGAATGGCAGATTCCGGGCGTGCGCCGCGAACTGATTATCGCGCTGATTAAATCCCTGCCGAAACCGGTGCGCCGTAATTTCGTGCCTGCGCCAAACTATGCCGAAGCGTTTTTAGGCCGCGCCACGCCGCTTGAGCTGCCGCTGCTGGACAGTTTAGAGCGTGAATTCCGCCGCATGGCGGGCGTAACGATTGACCGGGAAGACTGGCACTGGGAACAGGTACCCGATCACCTGAAAATGACCTTCCGCGTGGTGGACGAACACAATAAAAAGCTTAAAGAGGGTAAAGATCTCAGCGAGCTGAAAGGCGGCCTGAAGGATAAAGTGCAGCAGACGCTCTCCGCCGTCGCCGATGACGGCATCGAGCAGAGCGGGCTGCATATCTGGAGCTTCGGCGCGCTACCGGAAAGCTATGAGCAAAAACGCGGTAATTACCGTATGAAAGCCTTCCCGGCGCTGGTGGATGAAAAAGAGAGCGTGGCGATCAAACTCTTTGATAACCCGCTCGAACAGCAGCAGGCCATGTGGCGCGGATTGCGTCGCCTGCTGCTGCTGAATATTCCTTCGCCGATTAAATATCTGCATGAAAAGCTGCCGAACAAAGCCAAGCTCGGCCTGTACTTCAACCCGTACGGCAAGGTGCTGGACTTAATTGACGACTGCATTTCCTGCGGCGTGGATAAGCTGATTGCCCAGGCGGGCGGCCCGGTGTGGACGGAAGAAGGCTTTGCCGCGCTGCATGAAAAAGTGCGCGCGGAGCTGAACGAGACCGTGGTGGAGATTGCGAAGCAGGTCGAACAAATTCTTACCGCCGTTTTCAACATCAATAAGCGGCTGAAAGGGCGCGTGGATATGACCATGGCGCTTGGCCTGTCGGATGTGAAAGCGCAGATGAGCGGCCTGGTATACCGCGGCTTTGTCACCGGCAACGGCTATAAACGCCTTGGCGATACGCTGCGCTACCTGCAGGCGATTGAAAAACGCCTGGAGAAGATGGCGGTCGATCCGCATCGCGATCGCGTGCAGATGCTGAAGGTGGAAAGCGTCCAGCAGGCCTGGCAGCAGTGGCTGAACAAGCTGTCGCCAAAACGGCGCCAGGATGAGGACGTGCAGGAAATCCGCTGGATGATTGAGGAGCTGCGCGTTAGCTTCTTCGCGCAGCAGTTAGGCACGCCTTATCCGATATCAGATAAACGTATTTTGCAGGCGATGGAGCAGATTACGGGTTAAGAGACGGTGGCTGGCGCTGCGCTTATCCACCCTACGATTTATGCGTTTCGCAGGCAGGATAAGCGCAACCTGACATAATTCGAACGCTTAGTCGTTCACCCGCGCGATGGTAAAGCCGTCCCAGCCTTTGCTGCCAACCGTTTGCAGGGCGGTGGCGGTAAGGCGGGGGTTTTCACCCAGCAGCTCGATGAATTTTCGCACTCCCTGCACCCGCAGATCGTCACTTTGCGGATCTGTCACCGCGCCGTCGCGCACTACGTTATCGCCAATAATTAACGTGCCGGGGCGGGAATATTTCAGCGCCCATTCCAGATAAAGCGGATTGCTGGGCTTATCGGCATCGATAAAAATCAGATCAAAGGGAGCCCGGCTCTCGAGCCGCGGCAGGGTTTCCGCCGCCGGGCCGACATGCAGCTCAATAATATCTTCCAGTTCAGCCAGCCGAATATTTTTCTTCGCTACTTCCGCATGACGCGGGTCAGCTTCAAGCGTCACCAGTTTACCGTCTGCAAGCAATGCCCGCGCCATCCACACCGAGCTGTATGCGCCGAGCGTGCCGACCTCGAGGATGTTTTTAGCGCCGGTTATCTGCACCAGCAGCTGCAGAAATTTTCCCTGATTTGGCGCAACGTCATGGGCGGGAAGGCCTGCGGCGCTGTTATTGGCGAGGATCTTTCCAAAGATGGGATCGTCCGGGATCAGGGAGTGAACGAGGTAATCATCAACGTCTGACCATTGCTGTTGCATTGCATACTCCGAAAGTTTTATTCAGCCAAAACGGCGGATAGCGGCGGCCTGTCCACCCTATAATTTATGCATCTGCAGGTCGGATAAGCGCAGCGCCTCCGGCTTAGTTTGCTCAGTTTACAGCTACAATCCCTGCCAGCCGCCCCCCAGAGCACGATAAAGATCGACCTGCGCCAGCAGCAGGTTGTTCTTCACCTGCACTACGTTAAGCTGCGTGGAGAACAGCGTGCGCTGGGCGTCCAGCTCATCCAGATAAGATGAATAACCGTTGCGGTAGCGGTTCTGAGCAATTCGCAGCGCCTCTCCGGCGACGTGCTCCTGCTCTTGTAATTCCACGAGCTGTTCCCGCAGGCGCTGGATAGCATCGAGGCTATCGTTCACCTCTTTAAAAGCGTTGCGCACCGTTTTTTCATAGGCGTACAGCGCCTGGTTACGCTGCGACATGGCGACATCAACCTGCGCGTTCAGCGCTTCGCGGTTTAGCAGCGGCGCGAGAATGCTGCCGCCGATGCTCCAGAGCCGCAGCGGATTGTCGATAAGCTGCGAAAGCGTGCTGTCCTGCAAACTCCCGCTGGCCACAAGGTTGATGGAGGGCAGAAGCTGCGCGCGCGACGAAGCCAGAGTCGCATCTGTCGCCAACAGTTGTCTCTGAGCCTGGACGATATCCGGGCGGCGATTTAACAGCGTCGACGGCAGCTGCGCGGGCAGCGTCAGCGGCGTAAGCTGGTCAAATTCGCCGCCGCGCGCCACCGCGCCTGGATTTTTGCCCACCAGCACGCTGAGCGCGTTCTCCTGCTGGCTGATTTGATGCTGCAGCTGCGGGATTTGCGCGCGCGTTGCGCGGTATTCCGAATCCGACTGCATCAGCTCCAGCCGGGAGCTGTAGCCTGCTTCATACTGGCGTTTTGCGAGTCTGTACGCATCTTCGCGGGCGGCGAGCGTGGATTGCGTGACTTTAAGCTGTTTATCCAGTGACAGAAGCGTGATATAGCCCGAGGCAACGGAGGAGGCTACGGTCAAATTCGCCGCCGCAGCCGCCGCTTTTTGCGCTTCAAGGCTGGCCTGCGCCGCATCCGCAGCGCTGCTATATTGTCCCCATAAATCGACGTTATAACTGGCGTTCAGGCTTCCTTTATACAGATCGCCGTGCGTCGGCAAACCCGTCGCGGCAGACTGCGAGCGGCTGCGGCTTGCATTCAGCCCGGCATCGAGCGTTGGCCATTGCGCGCCCTCTGCGCTTTGCACGCGGGCCTGATATTCATTAACGCGTTCACGGGCGGTCAGCACATCGCTGTTATAACGCAGGGCGCTATCCACGTAGCCGTTAAGCATCGAGTCATGAAAATTACGCCACCAGAATCCTTCCGCAGAAGAAGCCGGGCCGACCTGGTCGCGCCACTGAGCGGGGATCTCAAGGGTCGGTCTGGCCTGCTGCACCTGAGCTGAATGGCAGCCCGCCAGCAGCAGCGCTGCGGCAAGGCAGGAAAGTTTCAGCGGGTTCACTGGGCATTCTCCCGCGTGTCGATATGCACCTGAACCGACATCCCCGGCCGCAGACGCTTACGCTTATCCGCCTCGCCGAGAACTTCGATGCGCACCGGAATACGCTGAGCGATCTTCACAAAGTTGCCGCTGGCGTTGTCCGGCGATATGGCGCTGAACTCCACGCCGGTCGCCGGGGAGATGCTCTCCACGCGCCCGTTAAATTTCTCGTTCGCCAGCGCATCCACGGTGAAGGTTACGGGCTGGCCGACTTTCATCTCTGCAAGCTGCGTTTCTTTCACGTTGGCGATAACCCAGTTATCCGACGGAACCAGCGAGGTCAGGCGCGTGCCTGCGCTGACGTAGGCGCCAAGACGCACGGCGATTTGCCCGAGCTGGCCGTCACGCGGGGCGATAATCCGCGTGTTCTGCAGATCGATCTGCGCCAGCTCCAGCGCCGCCTTCGCGTTTTCCACGTCCGCTTCCAGCGAGCCCCGGTTAACGATGGTGGTTTGCAGATCCTGGCGGGACATTTCCAGCTGGGCGGCGGCCTGCTCGATATCCGCATTGCCCTGCGCCGCGCTGGCTCTGGCCGCGTCGCGTTCACGAACGGAGAGTGAACCGTCTGCGGTCAGCTCTTCCACTCGACGTAAATCGAGCTGGTATTTTTTCCCCTGCGCCTGAGCGTTTTTCAGGGCCGCTTCATTTTTTTTAATAACGGCATTCGCGCTGCGACGTTGCTGCTGATTATTGGCGAGCGCGGCCTGTTTCATCGCCATCTGCGCCTGCGCTTGATGAACACGCTGCTTGTAGATGCGATCGTCGATGGTCATCAGCACGTCGCCGGCTTTGACGTACTGGAAATCCTTCACGTTTACCGCGGTGATATAGCCGTTAACCTGCGGGCTGATAAAGGTGGTCAGGCCGCGCACGTAGGCGTTTTCCGTTGACTCAATGTGACGAGTGAAGGGAGGCAGTTGCCAGGCATAGAGGATCACCAGCACGCCAACGATGCCTATCGCGGCGGCGCTAAAAATTGACACTACGCGCAGGTTTTTTTGCTCCGGGCTTTGTGCCGGAGTGGTTCCTTGTTCGCTCATTGCAGCTCCGTGGTATTTTTTAATTGTTTTCTGGCCGCAAGCTTCAGGCGCAGCAAGCGCCAGAGGATCCACAGCAGGGTGCACGTGGCGATAGATGCGGTCAGTAAATAAGTATCGTTGTAAGCAAGCACGTTCGCTTCAGTAGTGGCAACGCTTTGCAGCCGCAACAGCGCCTGAGTATTAACCAACGTGCTGTCGCCCAGCACGCTGCTATAAAGCTGGCTGTACTGGTTGATCCGCTCGCTGACCAGCGGATTAAGCAGCGTGAGCTGGTCGGCCAGCAGGCTGGAATGGAACTTCTCGCGCCAGGTCTGGAAGGTGCCGAGAATGGCTGAACCCAGCAGCCCGCCGAGGTTCTGGCTCATGCCAAACAGCACCGAAAAACTCACGAGGTTGCGCGGTTCGGCAATCACGCCGCCAATCGCTGCAAGCATCGCCGGCGCGAGGAAGAAGGCGCTGCTAAAACCAAACAGGAACTGGCTTACCATAAGCTGCGCCGGGCGGGTGAGGTTGTTGGACTGGCTGTCCATCAGCGAGGCGATAATCATCAGCGCCAGCGAAATCACAATCGGGCGCGCCAGCTTTTTAATATCAATCGTCAGGCAGCTGGCGATAATGCCGCAGACGATTCCCGCCAGAATCGACCAGGCCAGATTGGTCATCTGCTCGTTTTGCAGGCCAATAAGCTGCAGATAGCCAATCACCCCGGTGTTCTGCTCCGCAAGGACAATACGGATCAGCACCATGATAAGCCCGAGGCGCACGATGCTGCCGCTCGAAAGCCAGCGCGTATTCAGCAGCGGGTTGCTGCGATTGTGTTCAAAGGTAATAGCGGCAACGATCAATACCAGCGAGGCGGCCAGCGACCAGCCGATCCATGGCGCTTCAAACCACCAGTCGATACGCCCAAGCGAAAGCACGCCGCACAGCAGCGCAATGCCTGGCGCAAGCAGAATAAACGTCAGAAAATCCTTCTTCTCAAAGACTTTTTTGCGATCGCTTGGCGGCAGTTTCAGCGCCAGCACACAAGCCAGTGAGACAAGGGCGAGACCAAGCTCGAAGTAGTAAAGGCCGCGCCATTCGTAAAGCTGCAAAAGCTCGGATGAAAACAGCCGCGCGATGGGGATGGCGAGCGTTGAGCCGGTGATGCCGATGGTTAACGCTTTAAGCCGGTGCTTCGCGGGCCAGGCCTGTACCTGATAGTAAATGCCAAGCGAGCTGAGCGCGGCGCCGACCATGCCGTGGGCGGCCCGCACCATGATGGCGGAATTGAGATCGTTAACAAAAAGGTGGAAGAAGGTGACCAGCACATACAGCACCAGAAATCCTTCGGTAAACGCCCGCAGCCCGTACTGCTGGCGGAATTTCACCAGCAGCAGGTTGATGGAGGCGTTGGTCATCACGTACACCGCGGGCAGCCAGGCGATTTCATTAGACCAGGCCGCAAAGGTGCCCTGTAAATTGGTGAGATTTGCGGCGACCAGCGCGTTCCCGAGCGCCCCGGTCAGGCACACCAGCAGCCCGACCAGGCCGTAGGCGATGCGTCTGTGGGTGGGATGAATGGGCGTGGAAGGAGAACCCAGGAGCGTAGGTTTCTCATGCGGTTTCCACTCCCTTGGAATATAAGGATCGCGTTGAGGAAGGCGCATTATTTTGTCTCGGCGGCTTTGAGCAGGCGGGTGAGCACATCACGCGTCGCGGCTTGCTCTTCTTCACTGACTGAGGCCAGCACTTCCTGGCGGAGCCTGTCGGCGACCACTTTAACCTCCTGATAGAGAGCCTGCCCCTGTCCGGTTGCGACCAGCAGGCGCACGCGTTTGTCTTCAGGCTTAAGAACCCGTTGCACCAGATTTTGTTCGACAAGGCGATTGATAAGCGGCACGAGGGTTGCGCCCTCAACGCCAAGCTGGCGGGCCAGCTCCTTCTGCGAAAGCGGCGTTTCATTGCCGGCGATAGCCGCAACCGCCACCCAGCTGGCCTGGCTCATACCGAGGTTTTTCAGCCTGCGGTCAACGGCCAGACGCCAGTGATGGGCCGTGAGATGAAGCAGGTGAGAAAAAGTGAGCTTTTCATAATCCACGGCAGCGGCACCAGTTCGTTAGATATCTAACTAGTTTAAGAGTGCGATCCTCATTAATTCAAGTAAATATGAAGATGAACGGCTAATTTCTGCATTATAGCCGCTGCAGGCTAACTCAGCTGGTAATGTCGGTTAGGCTTCATCTTTCCGGGGATCTCATCCTCGCCGTTCATATCGCGCAAATCACGCTCGATGGTATTGCAGATGGCATTCAGCGCCAGATCGTTGTCTTCCATGCCGAACGGCTCTTCCAGCTCTTCGGCCAGGCTATCAAGGGCGATAAAGGTGTAGGAAATAAAGACCGACAGGAACGGCGTCATGTAATGCACATCCTGCACCAGCGCGAAGGGCAGCATGATGCAAAACATATATACCGTGCGGTGCAGAATTAACGTGTAGGCGAAGGGCACAGGCGTGTTGCTGATGCGTTCGCAGCCACCGGCAACGGCGGTATGCTCGTTGAGGTGATTATCCATACTGCGCCATAACACGTCGGAAATAGTGCCGTTCATGCGCTGTTTTGACAGCCAGTTGCCCATCAGCAGCAAAATACGGTTGCATGGCGCATGGCTTGCCGCAACCCATGCCAGCTCCTCTTCGCGCAGCCAGGGACGCAGGGCATCTTCCACCGGCTGCTTGCGCAGGGTCAGGCGCAGGCAGTTGCAGAACGCGACCTGCAGGTTGACGAAATAGCTAATTTCTTCGCTTTGCGCCGCAGGCAGGCTTTTTACCTCGCGCAGCAGCGAACGTGCGGTTACCGCCAGCTGTCCCCACAGCAGACGCGCTTCATTAAAGCGGGCATAGCAGGCGTTGTTTCTGAAGCCGAGAAAGATAGCGATAGCCACGCCCAGAATGCTGAACGGGGCCATCGTCAGTTTGATGCCAAGCGCTTCATACCACGGCAGGAAGAAAATCACGCTGACCGACAGCGCCAGATTCAGCAGCAGACGTGAATAGATTTTCTCCAGAACGGAACCGTGCCAGACGAAAAGACGAACAAGCCAGTGTTTATGTGGACGAACAATCATAGTGAGGAAACTCAAAAACGGGACACCGTATTTAACGGCAGAGTGTGATGTAGATCAATATTTAAAGTTACATCATTTTAACAAGATGAATATTTTACACCTGCCGTGAATTTTCCTCGTTTGCCCGCTCGCCGGCGACATGCCATTCTGGCTGCAACAAATAGCCATCCAGATGGCTAAAAATTCAAATAATGAACTATCACTCTGCTAAATTAATTAGCCGGGTCACCAGGAGAATTCATATGTCGCACAACACGCAACAGCGCAATCACGCCCCGTTCCGCGCGGATATCGTCGGGAGCTTCTTACGCCCGGATGCCATCAAGGAAGCCCGCCAGCAGTTTGCCGCAGGCGACATCACGGCGGCGCAGCTGCGCAAGGTTGAAGATGAAGCCATTCGCGCTTCGGTAGAGCAGCAGTGCGCCTGCGGTCTGCACGTCGTCACCGACGGTGAATTCCGTCGCGCCTGGTGGCACTTTGACTTTTTCGACGGGTTGCAGGGCGTGGAACGTTACGAATCGGAGCAGGGTATTCAGTTCAACGGCGTGCAAACCAAAACTCACAGCGTGCGGGTTGTCGGCAAAGTCGCTTTTGGCGATCATCCGATGCTGGAAGACTTCCGCTTTCTGAAAAGCGTCAGCGGTAATGCGGTGCCGAAAATGACTATCCCAAGCCCGAGCGTGCTGCATTTTCGCGGCGGCCGTAACGCCGTCGACAGCGCCGTTTATCCCGATTTAAACGACTATTTCGACGATCTGGCTGCAGCCTGGCGCGATGCGATTCAGGCATTCTACGCGGCAGGCTGCCGCTATCTGCAACTGGATGATACCGTCTGGGCGTACCTGTGCTCAGACGCGCAGCGCAAAGAGATCCGCGAGCGCGGCGACGATCCTGACGAGCTGGCGAAAATCTATGCCCGCGTGCTGAATAAAGCGCTGGAAGGGAAACCTGAAGATTTGACCATCGGCCTGCATGTTTGCCGCGGTAACTTCCGCTCGACGTGGATTTCTGAAGGCGGCTACGAGCCGGTAGCGGAGATATTATTTGGCACCGTGAACGTGGACGCTTTCTTCCTTGAATACGACAACGACCGTTCAGGCGACTTTGCCCCGCTGCGTTTTGTGCGCCCGGGCAAACAGCAGGTCGTACTGGGGCTTATCACCACCAAAAATGGTGAGCTGGAAAACCCTGAGCAAATCCAGGCGCGCATTAATGAAGCGGCGAAATTTGTCGATATCAGCCAGATTTGCCTCAGCCCGCAGTGCGGCTTTGCCTCCACGGAAGAGGGCAACAGCCTGACCGCCGCCCAGCAGTGGGACAAGGTTCGCCTGGTGACGGCGATCGCTGAAAAAGTCTGGTAAATTTCGATATAAAAAATCGCCCTGTGCCGATAAGCGCAGGGCGATTGCTTACGTTTAGCGCGCCGGGTTCAGGTGCTCTCACACATCTCGGCGCTGATTTGCTCAAGGGATTTATCTTTTGTCTCGGTAACAAAAAAGAGGTTCAGCAAGAACCACAGCAGGCAACACAGGCCATACAGGAAGAACGGGAAGCTGCCGTTAAACACCGCATTCAGCGTCACGCTGTTGGCTAGCATCGGGAAAGTCTGCGAAACAATAAAGCTGCCCGTCCAGATAAGAAACGTTGCCCACGACATCAGTTTGTCACGCAGGATATTGGGCGCCAGTTCCGGGATGATTATCCACAGAATGGGGCCGATGGTGCCGCCGAAGAACAGAATATAAACAATCATCAGCGCCAGCATAAACAGACTGGTGACGCCCAGGAAGATCAAGACTCCCAGCAGGGTAATGGCGACGAAACAAACAAAAGAGCCAATAATCAGGAGCTTTCTTCTTCCATACTTTTCTACGTTATAAACGGCCCACAATGCCGCGGCAAAGAATGCAATTCCCACGATAATCTGCTGGTAATACGCGGTTTTTTCGCTGGCGATGCCGATGTTCTCAAATAAAACGTTGCCATAATATAAAACGGCGTTAATACCGCAAAGATTAGCCAGCAGCGCCATGGCGAGAATAACGAAAGAGACGCGTCGGTACTTGCCCGCAAGCAACAACTCTTTCTTTACGGAATGATTTACGCGATGGAAAGATTGTTTGATTTCCGCAATGGCTTTATTGCTGTCAAAGCCTTCGCCATTAATATGGTTGATGACCTCTGCGGCTTCGTCCTCCCTGTTTTTATTAATTAACCAGCGGGGGGACTCCGGCAGGAAGCACGCCAGAATCATAAAAATGCCGCCGGGGATCGCCATCGCGCCCAGCATAAAACGCCACGAATAGTTTGTTCCCCAGTCCGCATCGGTTATCTGGCTGGCAACCAGCGCGTTGACCAGATAAACGCAGAGGATGCCAAAGGCAATCATCATCTGATAAAACCCCAGCGCCTTACCGCGAATTTTTTGCGCTGAGATTTCGCCTATATAGACCGGCGCGGTGGCCGAGCCTAAGCCAACGCCGATACCGCCGATAATCCTGAACAGAATAAACATCGTGAAGTTATACGGGAAGGCGGTAAAGATACCGGCGATAAAGACCAGAAATCCGGTAATAACGAGCGTCTTTTTTCGACCCACGGCGTTATTGATAAACTGGCCGCTGAAGGCGCCAATCATAAAGCCGAGGACGACCGAGGATACGGCCCAGCCGGTTCCTGTCGCATCAAGAGAAAAGTAACGGCTGATATGCGCTATGGCGCCGGATACGACGGCCGAATCAAAACCGTACAGCAGCCCGGCCAGCGAGGCGATAAGCGAGAGCTTATAGCTTGTTGAATATACTTTATTCATGGTTTACACCCGTCAGTTAGTTTTAATTATCCGTGGGGCCGCGTTGTTTTTAATTCTTTTGGATCTTTCTACGTATTCAGGAATAATTTTCATGGTGTCGTCAAACCAGGCGTCCGGATCGGTGCTGGCGACCAGCGCAAAATTACCCCAGGGCATCAGCGAGCCGGAACGAATGACAAACTTAGCTTTTTTATAAATATCCGCCACGAGCTGCGAGTGTGGCAGTAAAGTGAAGTCCGCTCCTGAACCGGTAAAAATATCCGTTACCCTGGCCATCAGGACGGGGTTGCTGTCCGGAACCTCAGCGGCGAATATTACATTCTCAATGAACATTTCCTGACGCAGCACGCGTAATATTTCCAGCAGGTCCACGCTGCCGGCACAAAAAGCAAGATCGACTTTTTGTGCGTCAAAGGGAATCGGTGCGCCCGCGTCGGTTACCAGCAAAATATCGCCGTGCCCGAGGCTTGCTAATACGGCGGCAACTTGTGGATGCAATACTTTTCCAGGTCTCATCATATTCTCCTGAGCGTTGTAGGGTGTCTTTTTATAATTTTTTACCCAGCCAATGGCTGGTTTTTTAATTAGTTAATATGCATTTCCAGCTCTATTTCTTCGAGCGTTTTCCCTTTTGTTTCCGGCACCATCGCCAGCACGAAAATTAATGCCGCAACGGCTATTCCGGCGAAAATAAAGAAGGTATTCGCCGCGCTTATATTTTCCACTAATACGGGGAAGAACCTGGAAACAAAGAAGTTCCCGCCCCACAGCGCGAAGGTGGCAATTGAAACCGCAATGCCGCGCACGTTGATGGGGAAAATCTCTGAGATTATTACGTAGGCGACCGTGCCGTATGAAACGGCGAATACCGCCACGTAAGCCAGAATCAATACCAGCAGCAGGGTGGTATGCGTTTCGGCCGAGCGGAAAAGCAGCCCGATGCCGCCCAGCGCGGCGGCCATACCAACGGAGCCGAAAATAAGCAGGGTGCGGCGGCCCACCTTGTCGATTATCCACATCGAAACCAGCGTCGAAGCAACCAGCATCATGCCAATCAGCACGGTAAAGGACATTGCGCCGCTGACGTCCACGCCCGCCGTTTTGAAGATTTCCGGCGCATAGTAAAAGATGGCGTTGATGCCGGTGATCTGCTGGAACAGCGCCACGCCGAAGCCCACGATCAGCGCCTTACGCAGGCGAGGTTTGAGCAGTTCGCTCAGACGCGAAGGATTCTCGCTTTGCAGAGCCGTTTTGATTGTTTCCAGCTGCTCTCTGGCGGCGCTTTCGTCAGGGTTAATGTTGCGCAGCACCGCCAGGCCCGCCTCATGGCGCCCCTTTCGAACCAGCCAGCGCGGGCTCTCCGGTACTTTTATCAGCAGAAAGAGAAAAACGATGGCCGGGACGATGCCGGTGGCGAAGATGACCCGCCAGCCGTGTTCAACGTTCCAGGCTTCGCTGGCGCTGCTTGCGATAACGGCGGCGATAGAAAAGATCGCCAGGTTGCCGATGCAGTTAAACAGCTGGTTAAGCGAAACCAGCCGCCCACGGATATGCGCCGGGGAAACCTCCGCGATATAGAGCGGGGCGATAGTGGTTTCAATGCCGATGCCGATGCCGACGAGAATGCGATACCACACCAGCATTTCGGCAGAGGTCGCCAGCGCCTGGCCCAGCACGCCGAAGATAAAAATCAGGGCTGTCAGCAGCAGCACCTTCTTGCGGCCGACGGCGTCCGAAAGCGGGCCCGCCAGGGCCACGCCGATAATACAGCCGATAATAATAGATGACGTGACCCAGCCGATGCCGTCCGCATCAAGCGCGAAGCGGTTTTGCAGGAAGCCGACCGAGCCGGAAATGCTGCCGTTATCAAACCCAAAGAGGAATCCGCCGACGGCGGTAACGAATGAAATCAACAGAACGTTACGCATCCAGGCATTTTTTGCAGCGACGTGTGCATGACTGACCATAGTACTCTCCGTTAACAGGCGAGTGGGCGTAAGGGATTACACGGCGCGAACCGTGCAACGTTGTTGTAATTCAGTGAGTGAAACATCTGTGGCAAGGCCCGCCGTCGGGCTTGTGGCGTTTGATGCTCCGCAGGCGGCCGCAAGCGCAAGGTGGTCTTTCCAGCCCGCGTTGGGCCGCGCGAGGAGGCTTGCGATCAACCCTGCGCAATAGGCGTCTCCGGATCCGACCGGGCTTATGGTATCGACCACTGGCGGAGTGATTTCATAATTGCCATCCGGCGTCAGCGCAAGCGTAGGTTCCCGGCCATCGGTGATAATCACGCAGCGAACGCCCTGCGCAAGCCAGGCTTCGGGAAGATTATTTCCCGCTAACTCTTTGGCCTGCTGAAGCTCATCGCGATTGATTTTTATGATGTCCGGCAAGGCTGCGGCGGACTGCAACAGCGCCGTGCCGTGCGTATCCAGCAGCGTCAGCACGCCCTGTTTTTTCGCAAGCGTTATCCAGCGGCCATACTCATCCGGCAGGATGTTTTTCGCCAGCGAGCCGGTGCAGATAACCGCGCTGGCCTGCTGCATTTCTTCGGCGAGCATTTCGTGCAGCCTGGCGAGCTCTTCGGATCGCACTGCCGGTCCTGCGGCGTTGTACACGCTGGCAGACAGCGGGGAAACCAGCTCGGTCACCACTTCACATATGCGCGTGCTGGCGGCGGTCTCGCACCAGCGCCCGGGCAGTTTCTCCTGCGTCAGCAGCTCACGGCAAAGGCGGCCCGTCGCCCCGCCCAGAAAACCTACCAGCAGCGGAGCGGGCGCGTTGTCCAGACGCCGACGAAGCTGGAGCAGCACTCGCGCCACGTTCACGCCTTTGCCGCCCGCCAGCGTTTTGTCGTCCAGCAGGCGATGCACCTGCCCGGGCCGCTGGCTTTCCACAAGCAACAGACGTTCTATGGCTGTATTCAGCGAAGCGATAATCACGTTCACAGGCGGTCCTCCTGATGAGTGGCGATAAGCCAGCTTTCGCGAGCGAGGGTAGCGGCGCCCGTGGCAACCGGTTCGGCAAGGTCGCTGACGAAAAGCGGCATCTGCCAGCGGCGTTTACGATGTTCGAGCATCTCCCGGCGCTGAAATAAAGACCCCATCAGCACCGCGTCCTGGGGACGGATCCCGCCGATCTCGCACATATGATTAAGCAACAGGCAGGTTCGGTCAGCGATGTGGTTAAGCGTCGCATGAACGATATCCGCTGGCTGGACGCCCGCAGCAAGTTGATGAAGCGAAAAAAGCCCCTGAGATTCATCCTCATTAATCGAAACGGACAAATCCGTCGTGCGGCTTTCCTGATGTAACGCGCTGAAAAGCAAATCAAAGTCGTTCTGGTAAAGCAGCTCCGCCAGCGTCTGAATGATTTTGCCGGAAGGGGTGGCGCAGCCCATTACATATTCACCCGGCTGCCAGGTGCGTTCGATATCCACGCCCAGCTGCCAGGCGAGAGGGGTATCCGGAAAACGAGGCGTAAGCACCATCAGATATTCGGAGGTGCCAATCGAATCGAAAACATTGGTGGGCTGCCGGTTTTGAACAGCCCAGGCACCCACTATCTGATCGTGGCCGCCAGTAAATACGCAGGCGCCCGGATGAAGAGCCACGCCCGGAAGGGTTTGCGGACAGATTTCCCCGCAGCATTCTCCGCAATCGGCGATCGTCGGGAACAGCTCCGGCCATAATCCGAGCTTTTCAAACGTGGGCTCATGTGGCCGCATGGATTTGAGGTCGAAGCACTGTGAGTGGGTAATCTGCGAGCTGCTGGCCCGCCATTCTCCCGTAAGCCGCCAGTTTACATAGCTGCCAAAATCGACCCACTGAGCAATCTCTTTCCAGATGTCCGGGTGATGCCTGCGCAGCCAGCTAAGACGTTCCGGGCTCTGGTTTGGGCGCGAGCGCATGCCGGAGATGGCATAGTGCTGCGGGCTGTCCAGCCACTGGTGCGTCGCTATGTCCAGCGCCGCCTGGGGATAATTCTCCCACCATGCCAGAGAAGGGTAGATAACCTCGCCGCGCGCGTTTACGGCCACCGACTCTTCCTGCCCGAACGTGCCAACCGAGATGGCCGCCAGCGGGCCGCAGGCGTTTGCCTCCGTTTGCGCATACTGCACGATTAATGCGGACAGGGTTTGCCACACCGCGTCTGCATCATGAAACGTCAGCCCGTCACGCGTGCTGACGGGCGTTCGGCACTTTCTCACCGGCAGCAGCGCGCCTTCTTCGCTGGTGCCGATGATTTTTATATGGGTCGTGCCAATATCAATGCCGAGAAACCACATCGTGATAGCCCCCAGTTAGAGTCCCAGCTTGCCGGGATTAAGAATGCCGTTCGGATCGAGCGCGTGCTTAACCCGACGCAGCAGCAGATGCGCGGACCCCAGCGACTCGCGGGCATAAGGGGAGCGCACCAGCCCACCGCCGTGGTGGTGCGACAGCTCAGCCTTATGCTCAAGGCAGACGCGCATGGTTTCGCGCCAGATAGTGCGCAGCTTTTCCACCGCTTCCCGATCGTTTTCTTCGTGCCCCAGCAGGATCATGTACATGGATGTTCCCTGCGGGTAGACGTGGGAGAAATGCGATAAAACTTCTCCCGCCAGCGGCGTCAGCGTTTTGTTCAACGCCTGATAGAGGCTGGCGATGCCGTCCCAGGTGTGCGCGACCTCAATGGTTTCAGCAAAACCGCCGGTGCTGTCGAGCAATTTTTCTACCGTTGAAAAATCGAAGCGCCGGTCCATCCATTTCAGCACGCCTTCGGTACCCAGTGATTTTCCGCCGTGACGTTTCACGATGGACATAAAGGCTTCCATTTCGGCATGGGCCACGGCATCGACGCCCTGAGTCCCGAGAAATATTACGGGTTTATCCTGCGCGGGATTTTGCATCGCGTGGCGCGCTTCGGCAGTGTCGTACAGGCGCAGCAGGAAAGGGCGTAAGCCGGCCATCACCTGTTCGCGCATGATATCCAGCCCCGCTGCGACGGTGGGGATCTCCAGAGTTTCATAAAGCCGCGTCTGGGGCAGGGGAAACATCTTCAACTGTACGGAGGTCACGACGCCAAGCGTCCCTTCCGCACCAATAAAAAGCTGGCGCAGGTCTGGTCCCATCGCGGCACGGGGAGAGGCCTTAAGACGCACCCGCTCGCCGGTGGCAAGGATGACCGTGTAGGCGGTGATCAGATCTTCAATACCGCCGTAGTAAGAGGAAAATTGCCCCGTCGCAAGCGTTGATAGCCAGCCGCCGACGCTGGACTGATAAAGAGACTGCGGGGAATGCCCAAGCGTCCAGCCCATCTGCTGGAGCTCATCCTCAAGCTTGCCGCCGTTATAGCCGGTAGAAACCTCCACCGTCATATTGGTGGTATTGATTTCCCGGCTGTGGGTCATTTCGCTCAGGTCCAGAACGATGCCGCCGCGGGTTGGCAGCGGTTGTCCTGTTACAGAGGAGGCTAGCGCTCGCGGTGTGACCGGCGTATCGCTGGACGTGGCCAGGGCCATAACCTGCTGGATCTGCGTTTCGTTAGCGACCTTTACCACCACGTCTGCCTGATATTCATGACAGCCCAGCTTTCTGAGTTTGGTAGACAGAGGCCAGGTATCGTGGCTTGACGCCTGAAGCGTAGCGGGATCGGTTAAGATCTGTTTTTCAGGCAGAATAGCTGCCAACGCGGTGATAAGAGAAGAAATCCTGGACATACTCGCTCCTGGTTCACAACATTTTATGGGCGCGTCCTGACGAATTTGCGGTAAAAACGAGCCGGGCATAATTCATTGACACGGTGTTCAAGGCTAATATACGATCAATTTGCAGAAAGCTGCAAATTGCATTTAAACGGTTTTAACAACTTTGTGAAGGAGATCAAGATGGATTCCCGAACCGGAAAAGCGCTTCGCTTAGGTCGTATTTTGCGTCCGGAAACTGGCCGTGCGGTGGTTGTCGCTGCTTCGCACGGCGTGATGTCAGGCCCGCCTTCCGGCCTGAAAACGCGCAATGAAATTGAATCGGTCTTTACGCAGCTTCGCGGCGCCGATGGCGTGATGGTGTCGCCAGGCATGATCCCATTGGTGGAGAAAACCTTCGTAGGCCGGGACAGGCCGGGTTTTGTCCTTCACCTGGACTGGAAGAACCATGCCAGGAGCATCTATACGCCAGGAAAAGATGGGCGTGGTGAAGGGGTGCTTGCACAGCTGGCGGATATCAGCGAAGTGGCGGCCTGCGGTATAGACGCGGTAATGACCTACATGTATCTGGGCCAGAAAGATACGGCGCTGGAGCAGGCGGAAATCGTCCGCAATACGCGTATCGCCCGCGATTGTGAACGCTATGGTATCGCCCTGATCGTTGAACCACGTTCCGCGCTGGAAGGTATAGATCCGGATGCGTTAAGCGCGAAAGTCATGAGCATGTATTGCCGCATTGCCGCCGATATTGGTGCCGATCTGGTGAAGGCGCTCTGGCCCGGTTCCGTGGAGGCTTTTGCCGAAGTAACAAGCACTTGCTATACTCCGGTATTGCTTGCGGGAGGCGCCGGAGGCGAAGATCCGCACGCCACGCTGCAGCTGGCGGCCGATGCCATGCAGGCAGGTGCAAAAGGGGTGATGTTTGGTCGACGCATTTTCCGTGCGCAGCAGCCTGCCGGCGTGCTCCGGGCATTGAATGCCGTGGTGCATGACAGCCAGAGCGTTGAGCAAGCGTCACGGCTTCTGGAATAAAACGAGTAGACGGCAACAATGACGGTTATTACTCACAATGTTAAGCAGCTTTCCCCGGTGGCGTTTATCGCCCGTACTATCCTTTCAGGCGGGCTTTCTGGCCGTCTGCCCATTACCGCCTGGTTTCAGGAAGCGTTGGGAATAGGTTCAGGTACGGTGCAAAAAGCTTTGCAGGAGCTTAAAAAATCCGGCGCTGTCAGTCTCGTTTCTCGTGGTCACCAGGGGACCTTTGCGGTCTCCTGGAACTTCCCCCTGCTGTGGGACGCCGCGCGTATGCCGCCCGTACATATTCTTCTCCCGCCGCGAGGTTCGCTGGAAGCGACTCAGATTGCCTCAGCGTTTGCACAGCAGTGCAGCCAATGGGACGTGGTCGCAACGGTCGGTTATCTGCGCGGCGCGCATTCCCGCCTTGCATCGCTGGAACGCAACGAGGCGGATATCGTTTTGCTCTCTTCGGGCTCGGCCCAGATGCTGCTGGCGGACTCGTCCACCCAGGGGTATGAAATGTTTGAGGTGGGCAACGGGAGCTATTACCGCCCGGGAAGCCTGGTGGTTGTTGAAAGGCACGAAGCGCAGGGCATCAGCCGGCCGCGGGTGGGGATCGATTGCCATTCCAGCGATCATCAACGCTTAACTCGCGCGCAATTTCCGCCGCAGAATTATGAATATGTTGAGGTGGATTTTACGTTGTTGCCTCGCCTGGTATTTACCGGCGAAGTTGATACAGGCGTCTGGCATCAGGAATCATCGCTCATTCCTCTCGATAAGGTGGGGCTGGCTATTCGCCCGCTGGATAAACCCGAGTCGCTGGAAATGGCCAACGCTATTTCAAGTGCCGTGCTGTTAGTGCACCGTGCATCGCCGGTGGCGCAGCTGCTGCGCCAGCTGGATTTCACGTTGTTAAGGGCGCAGGCCATGTTGCCCTTAGATACGGCAAACTCGCATTTCAACAGCGTTCCCGTAGCGCTACGTTTTCGCTAAAAAAGGGGGTTGCCCCCCTGATACAGATACTGCTACTCCAGTTCCAGCCGTGCATTCAGCGCGGCAATCTCCTGAAGCCACTCTTTTTGCAAGGCAGGTTTCTGATGCTTCTCTTTACGCGCCAGATCGTCGGCCAGCCTGGTTTCCAGATCCAGCAGGCGCTCGAGCAGCACATCCGCCTCCTGCTTCAGTTCTGCAGGAGGCAGAGGCGACTCAACGGCAGAGGCTACCCGCTCTCCCTTTTCTTCGGCGGTCAATAATGCGTACAAAGCATCCGGATCGTACCATTCGCTCAGTTCGCCATTATCAATCAGCCAGAAGCGATTGCAGCTTTTCGCAATCAGCGAACGATCGTGCGTGACCAGCAGCACGCCGCCTTCAAAGGCTTGCAGCGTTTCGGCCAGCGCCTCTTTGCCTTCCATGTCCAGATGGTTGGTGGGCTCATCCAGCATCAGCAGCGAATAACGCGCAAGCGTCAGGCCGACAAACAGCAGACGAGAACGCTCGCCGCCGCTTAAGGTACTGACGGTTTGCTGATGGCGAAGCCACGGGAAACCGGCAGCTATCAGCGCCATTTTCCTCTCCTGCCCGGTTAAGGCGGCAAAAGGTTCAAGCGCCTCCAGCAGCGTATCGTTATCGCGCAGCTGATGCAGCGTCTGGTCGTAGTAGCCCATTTCAGCGCGGGGATGGAGGCGAATGCCTTCATCCTGTTCCGCCTGCTGATACTGCTGCCACAAGAGGCGCAGCAGGGAGGACTTTCCGCAGCCGTTGCGACCAATAATCGCCACCCGATCGCCGCTTTTTACCCGCTGTAACGGCAGCCGGAATAGCGGTTGCGCATCGGGCGCAGGCGAAACATGCAGATTTTCCATCTCAAGCAGACGGTCGGCCTGGAGCCTTTCACCACGCAGAATCAGCTGCCACTGATGTCCGGCGCTTAGCTCGGTTTGTTCATCCTTTAATTTATCGACGCGTTTTTCCATCTGCTTAGCTTTGCGCGCCAGATCCTCGTTGTCATACACGCGTCCCCATACCGACAGCCGTCTGGCGCTGGCAGCAATGCGGTCTATCTCTTTTTGCTCCGCCTGGTGGCGATGGGCATCCGTCCGATCTCGCTCCTGCAGTGCTTTTCGCGCTGTCGAACAAGGAAGCTGAAAAAAGCTCAGGGTGCGGTCGCGCAAAATCCATGTGCCGTTGGTGACGTTATCCAGCAATTGCTGGTCGTGAGAAACCAGCACAAAACTGCCGTTCCAGCCGCGCAGGAACTGCTCAAGCCACAGCAGCGTGGGCAGATCGAGGTGGTTGCTGGGTTCATCAAGCAGCAACAGATCCGGCCCGGTTATCAGCGCTCGCGCCAGCAGCAGACGGGTATGTTGCCCGCCGCTCAGGGTGCCGGCAGTGAGATGCCAGTCCTGTTCGCTAAAGCCCATACTGCCAAGCAGCGCTTCAGCGCGCCAGCTTTCACCGTGGCGCTGCGATGTATCCAGGCGTGCAAGCACCGCATCCAGGATGGTCAGCGGATGGAGGGCTTCAGGAAGATGCTGCTCAACGCGCGCCATCAGACACTGGTGCGCGCTTGTCACGCTGCCGCTGTTTGCAGAAAGTGAGCCATCAAGCAGTTTCAGCAGGGTGCTTTTGCCGCAGCCGTTATGGCCGATTAAGCCCAGGCGATCGCCTTTTTTAAGCGTAAAGGTAATGTCGGTCAGCAGGGGACCAAAAGGCGTATCGAGGTTAAGAGACCGGGCGGTTAATAAGGTTGTCATAGTGCTTACTCAGGAGTTACAGGCATAAAAATGCCTCGTCATATAAAACTGACGATAACTCAGTAAGCCTGAGGGAAGGGAGTGATTGGGTTGTCTTCGCTCAAGCCGAAGTTATCGCAGCACGGTGTCGATAACGCTTGAGCAGTGACGATCGCCAAAAGTATGCGAACGGTTAAAATGTTCACAAGACAGCATGGGGATCCTCCTTATATTCAGATAGTTGCAGGTGGCGCGAATTGTAGCCGTAAAACGTATGATTTGCCACCGGCTTAAACCGATCCCCGCACCACCAGTTTCCAGTCGAGAATTTCATTCACCGTTTCCACCTGCGGATTTTCAATTCTCTCCAGCAGCAGCTGTACGCTACGCACGCCGAGCTGATGCATCGGCTGTTCAACGGTGGTGAGCGGCGGAGTGGTTACCGCGCCAAACGGCACGCCGTCAAACCCCATGATCGCCACGTCTTCCGGCACGCGCAGCCCGTTTGCGTGGGCGTAATGCAGCGCGCCGCCGGCCAGCGCATCGGAAATAGCAAAAACGGCATCCGGCGGTTCCGGCAGGGTGAAGAGCTCCGCCATCGCCTGCACGCCCGCCTGATATTCCAGACTGTCTGCATAAACCACGGCTTGCCAGGCCGTACTTCGTCCGGCCCGGTAGCCCGCTTCCCGCTGCTGCGAATAGAGGTAACGCAAATCGCCGTTAATTAACGCGATACGTCGATAGCCTGCGCTGGCGAGATGATCGACCGCAGCCGCGGCCGCTTTAAAATTATCGATTGTTACGGAAGAGGCGTTATAGCCCGGATCGCCTTCGCCGCACTGCACCCACGGCGAATCGCCAATCAGCGTTGTTAAGCCCGGTAAACAACTGATGGCATCCATAGTAATTACGCCGTCGACGACTTTGCCGCTCAGCAACTGCAGATAGGCGGATTCACGCGTCAGACGTGATTCAGAGTTACACAGCAGAATGTGATAGCCGTGTTTTTCCGCTTCCTCTTCAATGCCGCGGACCACCCGCGCGCAGAAGGGGTTAGTAATATTGGAAACCAGTACCAGCAGCATGCGGCTGCGCGCGGTGCGCAACTGGCGCGCAAGAAGATTTGGTTGATAATCGCATGATTCAATAGCCGCCAGCACCTTATCCCGGGTAGCAGATTTTACCCCCGGATTGCCGTTCAGCACCCTGGAAACGGTAGCGGTGGAGACCCCCGCCATACGAGCCACTTCATCTATCGACATGCTGATCCTTATATCCAGGCTGTTTATTTGTGAAGCACATTCCAGATCCGCATCAATAGTATCAAATAATTCCTGAGCATGATGGAAACCCCACTGAAATCGATTACATTTTTAATGAAGTGTTAATGTAATCGATTACAAAAATAACCTCTTACCCTTAAATCAATACTCTGCCGCGGAGGATTTATGTCTTCTCACTCAGCCGTTGGGGCTCAGGTAATCACGCATAAATGGGTGATTACGCGCCTGTCGTTAATGATGTTTCTGGAATTTTTCGTCTGGGGGGCCTGGTACGTTACGCTGGGCGTCGTGATGGGCAAATATGGCCTTAGCGCGGTGATTGGCGACGCGTACTCCACCGGTCCTGTCGCTTCCATCCTTTCGCCGTTTGTACTGGGCATGCTGGTGGACCGTTTCTTTGCTTCGCAAAAGGTGCTCGGCGTATTGCATCTGGTAGGAGCCGCGCTGTTGTGGTGGCTGCCGGGCCTGTTCGAAAGCGGGCAAACCGGCCTGCTGTGGGTGATATTCGCCTATATGCTTTGCTACATGCCAACCATCGCGCTGAGCAACAACGTGGCGTTTCACAGCCTTGTGAACAGCGAGAAGGGTTTCCCGATCGTTCGGGCCTTCGGCACTATCGGCTGGATCGTCGCAGGGCTGATCGTCGGGGTGAGCGGGCTTTCTGACAGCACCAGCATCTTTACCATGGCGGCCGTTGCGTCGGTCGTTCTTGGCATTTACAGCTTTACGTTGCCCAACACGCCAGCGCCGGATCGCGGTAAGCCGCTTTCCATGCGCGATTTACTGTGCGCCGATGCGTTTGCCTTACTTAAACAGCGCCACTTTATGGTGTTCATCATCTGCGCCACGCTGATTTCAATTCCTCTGGCCGCCTACTACGCTTACGCTGCGCCGTTTATCTCCGCGCTGGGCTTTGAAAACGTCAGCGGCGTGATGGCGTTCGGGCAGATGTCCGAGCTGCTGTTTATGCTGCTGATCCCGTTCTTCTTCCGCCGTCTGGGCATCAAAATGATGCTGCTGATCGGCATGCTGGCGTGGTTTGCGCGTTACGCCATGTTCGCCCTGAGCATCGCGGAAGAGACCCGCTGGATGATTTACATCGGCATTATTCTGCACGGCGTGTGCTACGACTTCTTCTTCGTTATCGGTTTTATCTATACCGACAAGGTGGCGGGCGACAAAGTGAAGGGCCAGGCGCAGAGCCTGCTGGTGCTGTTTACCTACGGGCTGGGTATGCTTATTGGTTCGCAAATCAGCGGCGCGGTATTTAACCGTTCGGTTACCGCCCAGGGCGCTGAAGCGCTGGTGCAGTGGCAGCAGTTCTGGTGGCTGCCGGCCATCGCCGCGGTGATTATTGCCGCCATTTTCTTCTTTACGTTTAACTATAAAGAAGGGGCGAAGGATGGCCGATAGGGCACTGCGGGTGCTGGTTGTGGGCTGCGGTAATATGGGCGCCGCCCACGCTCAGGCCTATGAGGCGCTGCCGGAATTTTCACTCTGCGGGCTGGTTGCCCGCGGAACGTCCAAAGAGCGCCTGAAGGCGCAGCTCGGCGAGAATATTCCTTTGTTCGACGAAATGCAGGACGCCATCAGACAGACCAGGCCGGATGCGGTTTGTATTGCCACCTGGTCTGACAGCCACGAAGTTTTAGCGCTGACGGCGCTTGCCGCAGGCTGCCATGTCTTTGTGGAAAAACCTCTCGCAACCACCGTTTCCGGCGCGAAGCGCGTGGCGGCAACCGCGCGGCTGGCGGGCAAACAGCTTGTGGTGGGCTATATTCTGCGTCACCACCCCGCCTGGCAGCAGTTTATTTACCTGGCGCAAAACCTCGGCAAGCCGCTGGTGATGCGCATGAACCTCAACCAGCAAAGCGCCGGCCCTGCCTGGCACACCCACAAAATGTTGATGCAGTCGCTTTCACCGATTGTGGATTGCGGAGTGCATTATCTGGACGTGATGTGCCAGATGACGCAGGCAAGCCCGCTTTCCGTGAGCGCGATCGGCGCGCGCTTAAGCGATGAAATTGCTCCGCAACAGTTCAACTACGGCCAGCTGCAGGTCCGTTTCGCTGACGGCTCCGTCGGCTGGTACGAAGCGGGCTGGGGGCCGATGATGAGCCAGACGGCGTTCTTTATTAAAGACGTTATCGGGCCAAAAGGATCGGCTTCTATTGTGGCACGCGAAGCGGGTGGCGAAGGGCAGTCCGCCAGCGTCGAGGCGCACACGCGAACCGAATCGCTGCGCCTGCATCATTCGCAGCTCAATGCTCAGGGGGAGTTTGCGCACCAGGACGAGTGGATAAGCGCTGCCGGTGAGCCAGACCACTTCGCCTTGTGCCGTCTCGAACAGCAGTTTTTTGCGCGTTCCGTTATTGAAAATAGCGATTTAACGCTGCATCAGCAGCAGGCGATTGAAAGCCTGGCCGTGGTGCTGGCGGCTGATCTCGCGGTTCGCGAGCAGCGTATGGTTAATATTAAGGAGGTGTTGTGATGAAAACCCTGAAGGGGCCATCCATTTTTCTTTCCCAGTTTATTGGCGAACAGCCGCCGTTTAACTCTCTGGATACGCTGGCGGCCTGGGCCGCCGGGCTGGGTTATAAAGCGGTGCAGCTTCCTACTCATTTACCGCATATTTTCGATCTGCGTAAAGCGGCGGAAAGCCAGAACTACTGCGCGGAAATCAGCGGGCGGCTGGCAAACGTTGGTCTGGACATTAGCGAGCTTTCCACTCATTTGCAGGGCCAGCTAATCGCCGTGCATCCCGCCTATGAAGCGGCGTTTGCAGGCTTCGCTCCGCCTGAGCTTGCGCACGATCCCAAAGCGCGCCAGCAGTGGGGCGTCGATTGCCTGAAACAGGCCGCGCGCGCGTCGCAAAATCTGGGACTAAAAGCGCACGCAACTTTCTCCGGCGCGCTGGCCTGGCCCTATTTTTATCCGTGGCCGCCGCGCAATGCGCTGCTTATCGACGAGGCCTTTAGGGAGCTGGCAAAGCGCTGGCGTCCGGTGCTGGACAGCTTTGATGATGCGGGCGTGGACGTCTGTTTCGAACTGCATCCCGGCGAGGATTTACATGACGGCGTTACCTTCGAGCGTTTTTTAGCGCTTGTCGATAATCATCCGCGCTGCAACATCCTTTACGATCCGAGCCATATGCTGCTGCAGCATATGGATTACCTCGGTTTTATCGATCTTTATCATTCACGCATTAAAGCCTTTCACGTTAAAGACGCTGAGTTTCAGCGCTCGGCGAAAAGCGGCGTCTATGCCGGCTATCAGCCGTGGACCGAACGTCCCGGGCGCTTCCGTTCGTTGGGAGACGGGCAGGTGGATTTCAAAGGTATTTTCAGCAAGCTTGCGCAGTACGACTACGCCGGGTGGGCTACGCTTGAGTGGGAGTGCTGTCTGAAAGCGGGCGAAGCGGGCGCGCGTGAAGGGGCGAAATTCATCGCCGAACATATCATTCCCGTGGCCGATTATGCCTTCGATGATTTCGCCCTGCGCGGGAGCGAAACGGCGGCGGTACGTAAAATGCTTGGGCTGGAGGAGAAGTGATGAAACGCATTCGGTTAGGCATGGTGGGCGGCGGCGAAGGCTCCTTTATCGGCGGCGTGCACCGTATCGCCGCGCGTCTTGACGACCAGTTTGAGCTGGTCGCCGGAGCCTTTTCCTCCTCGCCTGAGGTTGCAAAGCGCAGCGGTGAAGCGTTATTTGTCGACCCGGAACGCAGCTATGCAAGCTGGCAGGAGATGGCGGAGCAGGAGGCCGCGCGGCCGGATGGCGTTGAAACGGTGGCGATAGTCACGCCGAACTTTTTGCATGTGCCCATCGCCAGAGCGTTTCTGGAAAAGAAGATCCACGTTATCTGCGACAAACCGCTGGGCATTACCCTTGCCGAGGGCGAAGAGCTGGCTTTCGTGCTGAACGAATCCGGCTGCCATTTTATCCTGACCCATAACTACAGCGCGCTGCCGATGATACGCGAGGCGCGAGCGCGCATCGCCAACAGCGAAATCGGCGATATCCGCAATATAGAAGTGGAGTACCTGCAGGGCTGGCTGAACGACAGGCTGGAGCTTACTGACAACAAACAGGCGAGCTGGCGAGGTAAGGCACAGTTTGCCGGGGCAGGAGCGATTGGCGATATCGGCACGCATGCCTGGCAGCTGGCAGCCTTTGTTACCGGCATGGAGCCGGAATCGATTCGCGGCGAGCTCCTGACGCGCATCGCAGGCCGCGAGCTTGACGATGAAGTTTATGCAGAAATGCGCTACGCCAGCGGTGCCAGAGGACGACTGTGGGCAAGCCAGGTCGCGCCAGGCTATGAAAACGATCTGCGGTTGCGTATTGTCGGCAGCCGGGGAAGCATCAGCTTCCGGCAGCAGCAGCCTGAAATTCTTGAGATTCACCCGCTGCACGGTAATAGTTACGTTGTCACGCGTAACGGCATAAACAACCATGATTCCATCCGCCATCAGTGCCGCACGCCGGCCGGACACCCGGAAGGTTATCTGGAAGGTTTCGCCCAAATTTACCGTGAGGCAGCGGTAAAGATCCGCGGCGGCAGCGCGCCGCTATTGCCCGGCATCGTCGAAGGCTTATCCGGCATGCGCTTTATCGAAACGCTACGCGCCAGCAGCGACCAGGGCGGCGCGTGGGTGGAATGGTAGCCAATCCTGCGATGGGCTGTATATAATTACAGTTATCACCCTCTGAAAGGAAGCGCTATGCACAGTTTTACTTCCCGTCATGCCCGCTGCCGGGTTCGCTACCATGATTTGCCCGGCAGCGGCGTGCCTTTATTGTTTATTCACGGTCTGGGCTGCGCCTCTTCTTATGAATATCCACGCGTGTACGCCGACCCGGCTTTCGGCCACCGGCGCAGTATTCTGATTGACCTGCCGGGCAGCGGCTACAGTGAAAAGCCAGTGGAGTACTCCTACACCACCTCCGATCAGGCGCTGGTTGTCGCCGAACTGGTGGAACATCTTGGCCTGCACCGGTTTTATCTTTACGGGCACAGCATGGGGGGCAGCATTGCGATTGAAGTCGCCGCGCTGATGCCTGCAAAAATCTCCGGGCTGGTTGTCTCGGAACCGAACTTCCAGGGCGGAGGCGGCATGTTTAGCCGCGGTATTGCCGGGCAGGAAGAGGGCGAGTTTGTCAGCGAGGGGTACGAAAACCTGCTTGCGGCGGAGCGGTCCCCGTGGGCCGGAAGTTTACTCAGTAACGCGCCTTATGCTTTGTGGCGCGGCGCGAGCAGCCTGGTCAAAGGAGTTGAGCCATCCTGGTTTGAAATATTTACCTCACTGCGGATACCTAAGTCGCTGATTTTCGGCGAGCAGTCCCTGCCGGATGCGGATTTCGACGCAATACAGGCTGCGGGTATCCCCACTCTGGTTATCCCCAGCGCAGGACATTCGATGTCATGGGAAAACCCGGCAGGCCTGGCGAGAGCCCTGGCACACTATTGCGGTAATGATTAATAACAACGACGCCAACTGAAATGGGGGTGTTTTACGTCTCCTTTTTACCGCAGTTTATCCCAGCGGGGCATTCTCCCGTCATCTGGACGCTTCTGCTTGTTTCCATATATGTTTTTATCGGAACGATGTGGTCATTAACGCTGATCATGGCCGCAAGCTACGCTTCAGGAGTATTTAAAATCCCCGCCGTTGTAAGCTGGATGGATCTCACTACAGGTGGGGCCTTTATGCTGTTTGCAGCAAAACTGGCGGGGAGCAGCCGATAGCGCTGCTCCGATCCTGCCCGCATTGACCGTTTCACCAGCCAGGGCTCTGAAACGGTCAGCCTCATGTTGTTAATCTGTAAATAAATTCGCTCTCACGCGCCGATTTTATTGAGTGCCATCACAAAACATGACCGTTTTGCCCGAAATAGCGTTTTTGATGCCTAAAGTGGTTACAAATATTTTACCCGGACATAACAATCAGCATTCACTCTGCACTCACAGGAGTCGGTCATGACAGCACCCGTACAGCACCCAATGTATATCAACGGCCAGTTTGTTCCCTGGCAGGGCGATCGATGGATTGACGTGGTGAACCCCGCCACCGAAGAGGTGATTTCCCGTATTCCGGACGGCGGCGCGCAGCAGGCGCAAGAGGCGATTGATGCCGCAGCTAAAGCGCAGGACGGCTGGGAGGCGCTACCGGCTATTGAGCGTGCGGGCTGGCTGCGAAAAATTGCCGCAGGCATTCGCGAACGCGCGGCCGTCATCAGCGCGTTAATTGTTGCTGAAGGCGGCAAAACCCAGCAGTTAGCTGAGGTGGAGGTGGCTTTCACTGCGGATTATCTCGACTACATGTCCGAATGGGCGCGCCGCTATGAAGGTGAAATTCTGCAAAGCGATCGTCCCGGCGAAAATATCCTCGTATTCAAACGGGCGCTTGGCGTGACGACAGGTATTCTGCCGTGGAACTTCCCGTTCTTCCTCATTGCCCGCAAACTGGCGCCGGCTCTGGTGACCGGTAACACAATCGTTATCAAACCCAGCGAGTTCACGCCGAACAACGCCATCGCGTTTGCTGAAATTGTTCACGATATCGGCCTGCCGAAAGGCGTCTTTAACCTGGTGCTTGGCCGGGGCGAAACGGTGGGCCAGGAGCTGGCGGGCAACCCGAAGGTGGCGATGGTCAGCATGACGGGCAGCGTGGCGGCCGGTGAGAAAATCATGGCTGCGGCGGCAAAAAATATCACTAAGGTTTGCCTGGAGCTGGGCGGCAAAGCGCCTGCAATTGTGATGGACGACGCCGATCTGGATATCGCGGTTAAAGCGATTGTGGATTCACGCATGATCAACACCGGGCAGGTCTGTAACTGCGCGGAACGCGTATACGTGCAGAAGGGCATTTACGACGAATTTATTACCCGTCTGAGCGAAGCCTTTAAGCAGGTGAACTTTGGCGATACGGGCGAGCGTAACGACGTGGCGATGGGGCCGTTAATCAATGCCGCAGCGCTTGAGCGGGTCGAGCAGAAGGTAGCGAAAGCGGTGAGCGAAGGCGCTCGCGTGCTGACCGGCGGCAAGGCGCCTGAAGGCAAAGGCTACTTCTATCCGCCAACGCTGCTGGTGGACGTGCGTCAGGAGATGACCATCATGCATGATGAAACATTCGGTCCGGTACTGCCGGTCACCACTTTCGACACCCTTGAGCAGGCGGTGGCGATGGCAAATGACAGCGACTACGGCCTGACCTCTTCCGTTTATACCCGCGATCTGAATACCGCCATGAAAGCGATTAAAGGGCTGAAGTTTGGTGAAACCTATATCAACCGTGAGAACTTTGAAGCGATGCAGGGCTTCCATGCCGGCTGGCGAAAGTCAGGCATTGGCGGGGCGGATGGGCGCCACGGGCTGAATGAATATCTGCAAACCCAGATGGTTTATTTGCAGGTCTGAGCCTGTTAAATCACCTTCTCCCACGCCCAGGGAGAAGGTGATTTAACATCAGGATCTCCCGACGTTAATTTGTTAATGATAATTATTTACTTTTTATCAAAGATAATGATAATCATTACCACTATTAACCGGCCCACATAGGGAGATTTATGTTTTCTTCAATGGACTCTGGCGTACAGACTAAACGTCGTGTTTTACCTGTGCTTGCGCTTTCTACTTTCCTCTTTTCCACCTCGCTGTTTGCCGACACGAATTTCACTCTCGATCGTAAACCGGTAGGCAAGGGCGCCTATGAACTGGCCGTTACCGGCGAACCTTCGGCGCTGTACGTGGCAACTTCCCAGAGCCGCAAGCTGGATAAGGGCGGGGTGGTTTACCGCCTTGACCCGGCCACGCTTGAAATCACCCAGGCTATTCATAACAACCTCAAGCCGTTCGGCATGGCGGTGAACCACACCACGGGCACGCTGTTCCTCGGCAACACCACTAACAGCGCGGTCACCGCTGTTGATGTGAAAACGGGCGAGGTGAAGCAATCTCTGGTGCTGGATGAGCGTAAACGTACAAAAGAAGTGCGTCCGTTTGCGCCGCGTGAGCTGGTGGTTAACGAAGCGACGAATACCCTTTACGTTGGCGGGCTGGGCGCATCAAGCGTGCTGTGGATTGTGGATGGCGATAATCTGACGCTGCGCACCACCATTGAAGGATTAGGTAAATCTGCCACGGGCCTGGCTATCGACGCCAAAGCCTCCCGCATTTACATGACTAACGGCGATAATGAATTCATCACCATTGATACCGCCACGGACAAAGTTATCTCGAGAACCAGACTTGAAGAAGGCGAGCATTTCTACCTGAACCTGAGTCTGGATACTGAAAATCATCGCGCGTTTATCACGGATTCAAAATCGCCGCAGCTGCTGGTTGTGGATACTCAGAACGGCAAGGTGCTGCAGAAGATAGCGCTGCCGGTATCCCTGGCCGTGCTGTACAACGCCCGCCGTAACGAAGTTTACGTCACGCACCGCGAGTCGGGTAAAGTCAGCGTGATTGATGCGAAGACCTACAAGGTGCTCGAAACCATCGATACCCCAACGCATCCTAACAGCCTGGCGCTGTCGGATGACGGCCAGACGCTGTTTGTCAGCGTGAAACAGCCAGGCTCGCGTGATAAAGAACCAGCCAGCCCGGATGAGGTAGTTCGTATTAGTTTCAAATAACCGCCTTCTTAAACGCTTCTCATTCTGAGGATTAAGAGTGGTGACAGGCATCCGCAAACCTGGTTTTCGGATGCCTGGATAAACCAGAAGAAATAATTCTTTGTTTATATCGGGCAGGATTAACGCGCCGGCAGGCATAATAGTACTTTACCCACCGTCTGAAGCCTCATCTTACGGGCTTTTTTATTCCCCATGCGTTAGCTATAAATTAACTTAGCTTTGCCAGCTAAAAAATCTATCTATATAAGTATCGATTCTTTTAATTGTTAATTCGCTGTTTCTATACTGCGAGTCCACTTAACGTTTAAGAGACCGCCGTTATGACGATTAATACTTATGAGATTGATGCTGAATTTCCCGATCTGACTATTCGCCGCGTTGCCGGAAATATTGGCGCCGAAATTGTGGATATTAAAATAACGCCCGATCTTGATGCGCAAACCTTTTCGCAAATAGAAGCCGCGCTGGTGAAATATAAGGTTCTCTTTTTCCGTAACCAGACACAGCTGACGGATGAAACGCATCAGGCATTTGGCGCGCGATTTGGCAAAGTGGTGGCTCATCCTACCGTGCCGTCACCGGCCGGCACAAAACTCTTTGAACTGGATGCTTCCAAAGGCGGCGGCCGCGCGGATTCCTGGCATACCGACGTCACCTTTGTCGAAGCTTTCCCGAAAATCTCTATCCTGCGCGGGGTGAAGATCCCTGCATACGGCGGCGACACCGTCTGGGCCAATACCGTTACCGCCTATGAAAACTTACCGGAAGAGTTAAAGCGCTTTGTAGAAAACCTGCGTGCGGTGCACAGCAACGATTATGACTACGGCGCCGAGCGCCTGGTGGCGGAACAGCAGCGTCTGGATCATCACCGCAAAGTGTTCGTTTCCGCCGTCTACGAAGCGGAACATCCGGTGGTGCATGTACATCCCGTGAGCGGTGAAAAAGCCTTGCTGCTGGGCCACTTCTTCAGGCGTCTTTCCGGCTTCAGCAGCCGCGAATCCACCCGTCTTTTTGAACTGCTGCAGGCCCGCGTCATTCAGCTGGAAAATACCGTGCGCTGGCGCTGGCAGCAGGACGACGTGGTTATCTGGGACAACCGCGCGACGCAGCATTACGCCGTTAACGACTACGGCACCCAGCCGCGTCTGGTACGCCGCGTCACCGTTGAAGGCGATGCCGCCGTTGCTGTGGATGGCAGCCGCAGCCGGACGATCTCCCGACCGGAGCAGCAATCCACCGTCAGCGCCGTCGCCTGATTCTCCATAATAAAAAAGGAACATGATGATGCAACGTCGGGATCTGTTAAAGGCGATGGCGGCCTTTGGGGTGTATGCCATGGTGCCAGCCTTTGCTCGTGGCGCAAACGGAGCAAAAAAATATGATGGCGTAACGCTGAATGTCTCGACGTTTAGCACCGCGTACCCCACTTTATTGCGGCAGTGGCTGCCGGAGTTCGAGGCGCTCACCGGCATAAAGGTGAATCTTGATACGCCTTCTTTCCCGGTTTACAACCAGCGCGCGGATCTGGAGCTTTCCACTAAAGGCGCCGCTTATGATGTGGTAAACGTCACCTTTATCTACAGCAGCCGCTGGATTAACTCCGGGTGGTTAACGCCGCTCGATGAGTTTATCGCCAACCCCAATCTGACCAGCGCGCAGTGGGACGTGCACGATTTCCTGCAGGGCGGAATAGCGCCGGAAACCGGGCGGGACGGCAAGCTGTACGGTATTCCGTGGGTAGTGGAAGGCATGCTGTCGGGCGCATCACGCTTTGACCTGGTGACCGAAGCAGGTTTCAAATTCCCGGACACCACCGACGATTTGGTCAACGTCCTGCAGGCGGTAAATAAAAAGCAGCGCGTGGCGGGCTATGTGACGGACAACCACTATGGCTGGACCTTTATTCCTTATCTGCAGGCCTTTGGCGGCAACGTCTTCCGCAACCCGCCTGACGATCTGTTCCCGACGCTGGATACGCCGGAAGCGGTGGCGGCAGCCGATTATTTTGCCCGCCTGATCCGCGAGTTCGGGCCAAACGGCGGGCTGACCTACACGGCCGACCAGTCTACCCAGGCGCTGAAGCTTGGGCGGGTTAACTTCTCCGATTCCAGCCTGGCCTACCTTGCGCAACTGGGCGATCCGGCCTCTTCCCGCACGTTGAAAACGGCGGGTTTTGGTCAGATGGTGCGGGGTCCCGCAGGGCGCTTTCCCGGCATGGCGGTGCACGGGCTGGGTATCCCGGCAGGCTCGAAAAACAAAGAGGCCGCGTGGGCGTTTATTCAGTGGACGCTATCCAGGCAGGTTACCGGGCGCGCCATTGCGGCCGGTTACGGTTCGCCGACCCGCCGCAGCGATATCACCTCTCCGGCATATCGCAGTAGGCAAATTATCAACGGCGTGGATTTGGCCGGGCTGTCGCTGGACGCTATGGATCGGGCAGCGCAGGGCGGCTATATGAAATACCGCACGGTGGATGTCTACCCGCAGGTCGATCAGCAACTCAACAAGGCGATTGCGCTGATTGTCTCCGGCCAGCTTTCAGCAAATCAGGCGATGCAGCAGGCGCAAACCGCTTCTGTTGCCGATCTGAAGCGCGCGGGCGCGAAGATTTAAGGAGCGACTATGCACGCTACTACTAACTGGCGTAGCCAGCAGCGTAATGCTTACCTGGCGGGACTGTTGCCGTCGCTGGTGGTACTGGTAATTATTACTTTATTACCGGCTATCGCCTTGTTCATCACAAGCTTAACGCCGTTAAGCCTGACTAACCCCCAGGCGACATTCGAGTTTAGCGACCCGTTAATTAACTATCGGCAACTGTTGGACGATCCGCGCTTTCTTAATTCCGTGGTCACGCAATTAAAAATGTCGCTGGTGAGCGTGTTATTTCAGGTAGTAACTGGATTAGGGCTGGCATTATTACTCAACGGCGCATCGTCCTGGCTGCATACCGCCAGGACATTATTTCTTATCCCGATGGTACTGCCGCCCATTATTGTGGCGCTTATCTGGAAGATAATTTACACCCCTGATATCAGCCCGCTGCATCAGGTATTAGAGATGTGGGGGATTACGCTGCCCTCGCTTATCGCTAACCCGGACACCGCGCTGTGGGCCATTGTGGCCGCGGATATCTGGCAGTGGTTTCCTTTCACCATGCTGATGGTGCTGGCCGCCCTGCAGATGATCCCCAAAGATCCGCTGGAGGCGGCAAGCCTTGATGGCGCGACGGTGGGCAATATTTTCCGCTATATCGTACTGCCATATATCAAACCGGTATTAGTGGTCTGCGCGCTGTTCAGGCTTATCGACAGCTTCAAGGCTTTCCCGCTGATTTACGTGTTGACCGACGGCGGTCCGGGTTCGATCACGGAGGTCACCAACTATTACGGTTTTATCCAGGCGTTTAATTTCTCGTACTGGGGCTACGGCAGCGCGATAGCGGTGGTCATTCTCGTCGGGGTATTTGTGTTGAGCTATATCGTGGGCAAAGCGGGGTGGAACAATGAGCGAAAAACTAACGCTTGAGGGTATTAACGATCTATCCGTGCGCAGAGGTAAACCATTTCGCCTGCGCGGTGGACGGGAAGCTGTGGCCTGGCTGTTGCTGCTTGCCGTGCTGTCACCTTTTCTGTGGATGGTGATCATGGCGTTTCGTCCGGCGATGGCAGCATTTGATTTAACGCTGTGGTTCACGCCGACGCTTGATGCGTTTCGCGCGCTCTGGCAGGGGAATTTTCTGCATTCGTTTGGCAACAGCCTGCTGGTGAGCACGCTTTCTACAGGATTGTCGCTGATTATCGGCGTTCCCGCCGCATGGGTTTTGACGCGCTGGCAGTTTCCGGGGCGTAGCCACGTTGCGCTGTGGATTCTGGTGACCCGCATGGCGCCGCCGATTGCGTTTACCATTCCGTTTTATCTGGCGTGGCGCTGGCTCGGTTTGCAGGATACGGTGCTGGGCCTCGCCATCGTTTATCTGACCTTCAACCTGGCGATTGTCATCTGGCTGATGCAAACCTTTTTTGCGGCGGTGCCCGCAGCGCTGGAAGAAGCCGCCTGGCTTGACGGTTGTTCTATCTGGCGAACATTCTGGACCATTACGCTGCCGCTGGTTGCTCCGGGGCTCGCGGCAACGGCCATTCTGTGTTTCATCTTCTCGTGGAACGATTTCTTTTACGCCCTGATCCTGACGCGCACCCAGGCCGTTACGGCTCCCGTGGCAATCGTTAATTTTCTCCAGTATGAAGGCTGGGAGTGGAGCAAAATAGCCGCCAGCGGTACGCTGGTTATGCTGCCGGTAGTGGCGTTTACGCTGCTGGTGCGGCGCTATCTGGTCCACGGCCTGACCGCTGGCGGTCTGAAGGATTAAGCAATGGCGACCATTACGTTAAACAATATTCACAAGCGTTATGAAGATAACCTGATTATCAAAGGGCTGGATTTAACCATTCGTGAAGGCGAGTTTGTGGCGCTCATCGGGCCATCCGGCTGTGGAAAATCCACGCTGCTGCGGATGATTGCGGGCCTGGAAAGCGTCAGCGACGGCGACATTGCGCTCGATGGCGAGGTCATCAACGATATTTCCCCGCAGGCGCGTAATATCGCGATGGTTTTTCAGAATTACGCGCTCTATCCGCATATGTCGGTGGCGGATAACCTCGGCTTCTCGCTGAAGATGCAGGGCGTGAAGAAAGCGTTGATTGAGGAGCGCGTCGCGCAGGTGGCGGTAACGCTTGGCTTATCCGCGCTGCTAAGGCGCAAATCCGGGCAGCTTTCGGGCGGGCAACGTCAGCGCGTAGCGATGGGGCGCGCTATTTTACGCAATCCTCGTGTGTTTTTGTTTGATGAGCCCCTTTCGAACCTGGATGCAAAACTACGCGTCGAGATGCGTACGGAAATCAAGGCGCTTCATCAGCGGCTGAACGCCACCATGGTTTATGTCACCCACGATCAGGTTGAAGCGATGACCATGGCCGACAGAATCGTGGTGCTCAAAGATGGCGTTATCGAACAGGCAGGCACGCCGCTTGAGCTGTACGACAGGCCGCGCAATGCGTTTGTGGCAAGCTTTATCGGTTCGCCATCCATGAATCTGCTCAGCGGACGGGTCGAGAGAGAATCTGTGATCACCGATGACGGACTACGGCTGCCGTTAATGAACGTCCCCGCTGCAGCCCAGGGAAAACGCGTGTTGTATGGCGTCCGGCCTGAACATTTCGCCCGGGTCACAGAAGGCGGCGTGGCGGCGGAAGTGAACGTCGTGGAACCGACCGGTGCGGAAACGCAAATCGCGCTGAATATTGGTAAGCAGAAGGCGATAGCAGTATTTCGTGACCGGATGCAAACGACGCCGGGAAGCGAGCTGCAGCTGCTGCCGGACGTGCATCAGGCGCACCTATTTGATGAACAGAGCGGGGCGCGTATCAACTAAAGTTTAAAGTGTCTCACCCTTCTCCCATTCAGGAAGAGGGTGAGAGTTATCACTCTTTGCAACGGCACCAGCACGCGAACCAACCGCGTCACAAATCCGTACTTGTTATCGCACCTGGCGACAGCGTTCACCCGCTGCTGGTCGCGTGCTTCGGTGACGTCAGTTTGTGTGGCGTCGAATACCGGGCCAAAGTTCATCCCGATAATATCTGAAGAAACAATTTTTTCATCGGGATAGCCGAACGATGCATTCCTTTCGGTGGTTTTTTTCAGTACAGCGTTACCTCATCCAGCGTGCCGTCGACGTTTAGGTAGCTTGAGTCATGCCTGAGCAGAAAGGCCAGCACTTGCGAGGGAGGTGAGCTCGTTTATCGCGACGATATCCACCTCGCTTTGGGTTTTCAGAACCCGGCGCAGCGCCAGGCGTCCAGTACGACCAGAGCCGCTAATGTCCGGGCGGCCTGTTATCCACGGTTGAAATTTGCAAAATCATTAATCATTGCTGGTGGTAGCGCCGGTACAGGGTTGCCAGCAGCAATATGTTAGCGAACGCCGCCAGAGGTTAATGATTTTCAGCAGGTTTCCGGCTATCCTGGTGCTATCTTTTTTACAGTGCAGGAACCTTCAATGCGTAGCAAATATACCCCGATACAGATAACGCTTCACTGGCTGGTGTTCCTGTTAATTGTGGGGGCCTATTGCGCCATGGAGCTAAAAGGTTTTTTCCCGCGCAGCTATCGGCCAACGATTAACGCCATCCACGTTACCTGCGGGCTGAGCGTGCTGGTATTGATGGTTGTGCGCCTGCTGGTGCGGATTAACTATCGCGCTCCGGCCATTACGCCAAAGCCGCATCCGGCCATCACCGGCCTCTCGCATCTGGTGCACGCCATTATTTATTTGCTGTTTATCGTCTTACCCGTCTTTGGCTTTCTTACCGTCTATTTTACAGGCCATGAATGGTCGGTTCTCGGCATTCCAATGCCCCATGCCCCGGAACTGGATGAGGACAGGCAGTTCGCGGTAAAAGAGATCCACGAGCTGATCGCCAACACAGGCTATTTTGTTATTGGCATCCATGCGTTTGCCGCGCTGTTCCACCATTACGTCTGGAAAGACAACACGTTGCTGCGCATGGTGCCGGGCAAAAAAGAGCGGAGCTAGCCGTCTTAACAAGGAGTGCTGCTTGCCTGGCTTATCCCCCTTACCGGCTGGCGCTTTCTCATGCGCATCCTATGTTTAAAGTGCGAGGCGACTAGTTTGCAGGGCGCTGAGAACGCCAGGCAGAATAAGGAGAGAAAAATTGAAAATTGCATGTCTTGGCTGGGGTTCTTTAATATGGAAGCCGGGAGAATTACCTCTGGCCAGCCAGTGGCACCCGGATGGTCCCGTTATGCCAGTTGAATTTTCCCGGGTAGGGGACGGCGGCGAGCTTGCTACGGCTGTCTGTATGAACGCTCCGCTTGTTGAGGTTTACTGGGCTTTACTGGACGCTGATTCTATCCAGCAAGCTACTGTATCGTTACGTGAGCGTGAACAAATTCCCGTATCCCGTGAGGATGGCGTAGGCTCATACATTCTGTCCAGCAAGCCGACAGGCATGCTTGCCGGTTGGGCGGCAGAGAAGAAGCTGGATGCGGTAATCTGGACGGCTCTGCCGCCACGCTTTAATGGCGTTGAAGGGCGCATTCCCTGCGTGGAAGATGTGCTGGCCTATCTCAGTTCCCTTGAGGGAGAGAAAAGAAAGCATGCGCAGGAGTATATGAAAAACGCGCCTGCTGAGTTTGATACTCCTTACCGTAAGGCTATTCGCGAGCGCCTTGGATGGGACTGTTAAATTACTGCAATATCCATCATTCCTGCTTAATCTGCGTGTAAGATGGCTCCGTCAGAACCATTTGGAGCCATCATGAAAAATTTCCAGTTATACGTTGGCGGCGTTAACGATATCACCTACCGATACGACATACATAAAGTGGATGATCTCTTTAGTGTGCGCATCTTTAATGTCGTGCAGCAAAAGCACATTGAATCCGGCTCAAAGCTGATGCACCACATTAGCTTGCAGGAAGTTATTGAAGAGTGCGCATCGCACTACAGGCGGCAGGCCAACAGCATTAAAGGCTTCCTGAAATGGTCAGGCCTCAGATAAAGCTGGCTGTACAGGATGACAAATTTAAATGAAGCCATCGGCATTTGCTGATGGCTTTTTTATTGAGGCCAATATGGTAAAGCTTATCGACAACTGACGTGTAATTTATATTCGTCGGGCGAAATCATACAGGCTGTAAGAGACAATAAAATTAAAGACAATTTTACGCTATCGACTTTGATGCTTTTGATTGCAAAAGGGAAAATCTAATTAATGCCCTCAAGAATTTTGCTCCCTGGCATCTGTAATTCTCTGCCCTGAGAGAAGCGGTGCCAGATAAAACGGCCCGAGCCTGTTAAGCCCGCCTCCTCAATCTCCTGTACTTCTGTAACACTTACCTCCTTACTGAAATTAATCAGGTATTTGCTATGACTTTACTGTTCGTTTTTCAGACATATGATAGAATCCGCTAAAGCAAAGAGCAGGGAATACACAATGCAAATAATAAGGATGACATATAACGATATTGATAAAGACGGCTATGCAAAATTGCACGTCTATGGAACAGGAACTTTCTCGATTTTCAGTGGGCAAAATCCATATACCAATGACCCTAATTGTGCGTTCATGCCTAACAGTGCAATTCCAACCGGGCGGTATTGGATAGTTGACAGGCCAACTGGTTCTACAATGAATCAGATCCGCGCATGGGGTATTGATCAAATCACTGGTAACGATCGCTCCGAATGGTTTGCCCTCTTCAGCGCCCAAACCATGACGGATAGTATACTGATTAATGGCTTATGGCTGGGTGGATGTTCAAGGGGGTAGCGATTATGCGAACTGCAAAATTCGTTAAGAATGCATCGCTTTACCTTATCTGTATTGCACTTTCATGGTGGCTATCAAGTTTCGGTAAGCCCCTTGATGGACTAACTCAGTGGGTAATGGATAATGCTTATGGTGTTTTTGGTTCTGTCCTTAGCGAGTCATATGAAGCTGATGCTGATCCGGTAAGATTCGTTGCATTAATCGTTATGGTACTAATATACGCTGCTGTAATGTATATGCTATTTTGCATAGTCTTTAGAAAGTTACAAAGAAAACCAGAGTAAAACAGTTCAGGTAGTATTACAGTCATAATGGGGTTGTATAGTTATTGTACAGCCCAACTAAAGAGGATAGACATATTCCCCAATGTCGTTATTTGTTCTCTTAATATATCATCTATACAGGATTCTATTATTATTTTTTAGAGGTTGATTTAGCCGTTATGTTTGATGATGTCCTTGGTTGACCTTTTTTCGAATATGTTTGGTCTATTGATTGTGAAAGATTTTTATTGATTCGGTAGGCTCAAGATTTAACGGATTAAATTCCTTAGCTAAAGCTTTGTTGCGATCATGATTGTTAAAATAATTTATTTTTATATCGCTCAATCCTGAACAGAATGACTTATAATTGTGTAACATCAAGAAAACGAAATACAAAACCGATCGCGGTAGCGCTGAGGTTACAAAGCAAGATCTCAACCACAACTGAATTGTAAAATAACCCGCCTTGCGCGGGTTTTTGCTTTGCTGCGGGTAACTTTTTATTCCTCTCTTCCGGAGAGACTGCACAGTGTTCTGTCGCAGCAATAGCGACAGACATCCTGTTTGGGCTCACTCAATAGGTATAGTATTTATGTGGGTTTGTTTCGGGAGATACATAAATGGATATTGATAAATACAAGGATTTTTCGGCTTATTTAAAGCTGCTTGTCAAAGACGAACGCGAGCGGTTCGTGGTTGATAAGAACGTAATTTTGACGGCCTCAGCGGTCATTGATGAGCTGCTGATTAAAGTTTCTGCAGCAAATGCCGCTTTATCTACTGATAAAACCGTTAAGGAATCCTTACGAACGGCATAGAGTGGAAAGCGGGCTGGGCTGCTCAGCGGTCATGATCAAAATCACCTTCCTCAAGGATGCCGTCTGGCGGCATTTTTATTCCTCAGTTTATGCTGTACGGTAGTATGGGGCCGAGGCAGGGACTAGCGTATAACTACCAGTGTTGATAGTTGCATGAATGTTACAAAAAAGTGAAAATCCGCTCCGGTATTCCTCTTTTGTGAAGAGGGTGCTGAATAAAAGCAAAAGGCTCGAATAAATTTTTCTGGCCCGCCCGTGCGGGCTTTTTTCTTTTCTGGTGGGCAGCATCGCGGCGGCTTCTCCCCATTAGCGGGCCTTTTCACAGGCCTTCTCTGGCTGTGTTTTGAGATCTGCTATTACATGAAAATAGCGCCCAGTCAGGACATGCTTATCGCTTTCTTCGTGAGATTTTTTTCTTTGTATTTTCAGGACATTATCCGTTATAAAAGTCATCAGTAAGCTGGATTTCAGAACCTCTAAAGGCTATGTGAAATGAAATATTTAAAAGTAGCGGTTATCTCTTTAGCTATGGCGGTAGCCGGTTGTAGCATGAGCGGAGGCGGTAAGGGTTCAGACGCTGGCTTGTCATCCTCGATCAATAGCGGTAAAACACCGGCTCTCCATGCCGGGTCGCTTGATTCTGATGCGCCCGATTGCAACGGTGAGATCGTTAAGTTTGAACAGCCGCTTTATCCCGTTAGCGCGGCGGCGCAGAAAAAAGAAGGCAACGTGACTGTAAGCTTCGATGTGAAAAGAAATGGCCGCCCAACGAATTATTATGCGACAGGTGACGAGATTTTTTTCCAGGAGACATGGCGCGCCGTACGTAAATCTTGCTGGATGCCCGGCACACATCGGGAATTTAACATAACATTTAGCCTGAACTACGACTAAGTATTCACACCAATTTATGCCGTAATGATTCCCTGAATATCACCCGCCATAAATAATTTAATATAGCCGCGTTACGCAGCCGCCCCGCAAGGCGGCTTTTTTATTGCCATCGCAACACCTTCCGCTGATGGGCATCGACCCAGCGTAACCGCTATCAGCCGTGAGCGCATGTATGAGGCCGCTGCGCAAAAAGTGAAAGAAGCCGAGCGGGCCCGCCAGGAGGAGTAGCCTGATATCCAGGCGTAACAGTAAAAATGATAGAGGTGCTCCAGTGAGGCACCTACTGTTTTGCCGGGCAGGATGTAAACGGCGGAGAAAAACAGAAGGCATTTTAGGGGCAGAAGGCTTCAAAAAAACTCCGCAGAGGCAGCTTCAGGAGCAGTAAAAAGACTGTATATGTACCCATATGCCCTTTGCTTCATTTCTATAAGCCATTAATACTTATTAAATATTCAATTTTATCAATCAGCTATAAAATGGGTTACAATACCCCCCTATAGTATATAAAGGGGGCGCTATGCCGCATTCACCTGAAGACAAAAAACGCATTCTGACGCGGGTAAGGCGTATCCGCGGCCAGACGGAAGCGCTGGAGCGCGCGCTGGAAAATGGCGATCCCTGTATCGCCATCCTGCAGCAAATCGCCGCGGTTCGCGGGGCCGCCAACGGCCTGATGGGCGAAATGATGGAAATCCACCTGAAAGATGAGCTGGTCGCGGGCGATACCTCCGAAGTACAGCGCGCGCAGAGAATGGCAGAAGTCGGCCATTTAATTCGCTCTTATCTAAAATAGCTATAACTCCCACCTGACGACGGAAGAACAAAATGAAATCACGTGCAGCAGTAGCATTCGGTCCGGGCAAGCCGCTGGAAATCGTAGAAATTGACGTGGCACCGCCGCAAAAAGGCGAAGTGCTGGTAAAAATTACGCACACAGGCGTTTGCCATACCGACGCGTTTACCTTGTCCGGGGACGATCCGGAAGGCGTATTCCCCGCGGTGCTGGGCCATGAAGGCGGCGGTATCGTTGTAGAAGTGGGCGAGGGCGTCACCAGCCTGAAACCGGGCGATCATGTTATTCCTCTCTATACCGCAGAGTGCGGGGAGTGTAAGTTCTGTAAATCCGGTAAAACCAACCTTTGCCAGGCCGTACGCGCCACGCAGGGCAAGGGGCTGATGCCAGACGGCACCACGCGTTTCTCTTATAACGGCGAACCGATTTATCACTATATGGGCACCAGCACCTTCAGCGAATACACCGTTGTTGCGGAAATTTCGCTGGCGAAAGTGAACCCGCAGGCGCCGCTGGACAAAGTTTGCCTGCTGGGCTGCGGCGTCACCACCGGTATTGGCGCGGTGCATAACACCGCAAAAGTAAAAGAAGGCGACACCGTGGCGGTCTTTGGCCTGGGCGGCATTGGCCTTGCGGTGATCCAGGGTGCGGTGCAGGCGAAAGCCGGGCGTATTCTGGCAATCGATACCAACCCGGAAAAATTCAAACTCGCCGCCGAAATGGGCGCAACCGACTGCATCAATCCGAAAGATCACGACAGGCCGATTCAGGATGTGATTGTTGAGCTGACCGACGGCGGCGTGGACTTCAGCTTCGAATGTATCGGTAACGTGAACGTTATGCGTTCCGCGCTGGAATGCTGCCATAAGGGCTGGGGCGAGAGCGTGATTATCGGCGTTGCGGGCGCAGGCCAGGAGATCAAAACGCGTCCGTTCCAGCTGGTAACCGGCCGCGTCTGGCGCGGTTCCGCATTTGGCGGCGTAAAAGGGCGCACTCAGCTTCCGGGCATGGTAGAAGAGGCGATGGTCGGCAAGATCAATCTGGATCCGTTTATCACGCACCGTCTGCCGCTGGAGAAGATCAACGAAGCGTTTGATTTGATGCACGAAGGAAAATCGATTCGTACCGTTATCCATTTCGGCGAGAAGTAAACCTTAAGTAATCCATCGGCGCCTGCGCCTTATGGCTGAGGCGCTGATGGATAACCTACACCCGAACTATCGCCGGCTTGCGTTTATTCACGTAGTGATGATGTTCGCGAAAATCAGCGGCGGACGCTTCAGCGCTCTGCCGGATTTCATCGCTGTCGGCCTGATGACGCAGCAGCATATCCGCGCTTTTGACTATCAGGAACGAGTGCCCATGGGATTGCGCCATCGTCTGGCCGGAAAAGAGCGCGGCGCTCAGCAACAGCGCAATCACCCCTGTTCTGGCTCGCAGTTGGTTAACCATTTACTTCGTCCTCATTAACGTGACGAACGAACAGTAACGATAATTTCCAGCCGTGACTATTAAAATTTCAAATGGAAAACAAAAGATTTGTCAGCTGCGTAAAGGCGACGGAAGTTAAGCTCTGGTTGATATAAGGTTAATCCAGGCCATGGCATACTGCCGCGCCGGTACGGCAGCCGTTGTTCAATGGGCGACGGTTTTTGAAAACAGATTAATCACCAGCACGCCTGCAACAATCAGCGCCATGCCGGCCAGCGCCGGCCAGTCCAGTTTCTGACCGAGGAACAGCCATCCTGCGGTGCCAATCAGCACGATCCCTGCGCCGGACCAGATAGCGTAAATGACGCCGACTGGAATGGTGCGCATGGTCAGCGCAAGGCAATAAAAAGCCACAACGTAGAACACAACGGTCGCCACGCCTGGCCAGAGGCGGGTGAATCCTTCGGAAAGTTTCAGCGAGGTAGTGGCAATCACTTCCGCAACGATGGCAATTATCAGCCAGGCGTAGGTCATATCGTCTTTTCCATAAGCATTATCAACTGGTTAATTATCGACTGGCGCTGTCCTTCAGTCACACCGGGCTAGCCGCCCAGGGCTGCAAACCACAGGCCGTCAACCGCAAAGCAGCAGTTGCTGCGCAAAATCAGGCTCCGCCTCGTCCTGCGGAAGGATATTGTTAATAAAAAGCGCCCGGCTGTCACGCAGGCCGGGCGGGTTCGGCTAGCATCGCCGCAATCGGCGCCCGGTTAATGGACCTTCCTTAATATCGTTCAGGATCTTAAGCCAGCGGCATTCATCAGCAGCCGGAACACCATGCTCACCGCGGCCAGCGCCAGCACGCTGCCGCCCCACAGCGCTACCATCCACAGCAGTCGCTTGCCTGTTTGCTTCATTTTCATCAATGATAACCCTCTCCGTGCTGCACTTTGCCGCGGAACACGTAGTAGCTCCAGAAGGTATAGACCAGAATTATCGGGATAATAAACAGCGCGCCGATTAGCATAAAGCCCTGGCTTTGCGGCGGTGCCGCCGCCTGCCACAGCGTAACGGAAGGCGGGATGATATGCGGCCAGATGCTGATGCCTAATCCGCTAAAGCCGAGGAACATCAGCATCAGCGTCAGCACAAAGGGCGTGCTGTGCAGGCTGGTTTCTGAAGCGGAGCTTTTCCATAACCAGACGCTGCACAGAAGCACCAGCACGGGAACCGGCAGCAGCCAGAACAGATTAGGCAGACTAAACCAGCGGGCGGCGATTTGCGCATGGGTCAGCGGCGTCCAGATGCTGATAATGGCGATAATCACCAGCAACGCCAGCAGCAGCGGTTTCAGCAGTTCGCGCATTTTAGCCAGTAAAGCAGCTTCGCTTTTCATCATCAACCAGCTTGCGCCCAGCAGGGCATAGGCCACAACCAGCCCCAGGCCGCAAAAGAGATTAAAAGGCGTCAGCCAGTCAAGCTGCGTTCCCGCGAAGGTGCGCCCCTCAACGGGGAAGCCGGAGATAACCGCCCCGACGGCGATACCCTGGCAGAACGTTGCCAGAATCGATCCGCTAAGAAACGCCTTATCCCAGAACGGACGATGCGCAGGCGTTGCTTTAAAGCGAAACTCAAAGGCGACTCCCCGGAAAATCAACCCGATCAGCATCAGCGTAAGCGGGATGGTCAACGCGTCAACAATCACCGCATACGCCAGCGGGAAGGCGCCAAACAGCCCGGCGCCGCCCAGAACCAGCCAGGTTTCGTTGCCGTCCCAGACCGGGGCGACGGTATTGACCATCACGTCGCGATCTTCGCCGTGGCGAATAAACGGAAACAGAATGCCGATGCCTAAATCGAAACCGTCCATCACGATATACATCAGCGTGGAAAAGACGATGATCACAAACCAGATAATGGAAAGATCGATGCCCATTAGCGTTTCTCCTCAAGCCGGTCAGGCGCTGCCGAAAGCGGACGAGCCGGGGTGCCGTCAGTTGGAAGGTCATCAAACGGCTGCGGGCCTTTTTTGATTAACCTGATCATATAGATGTACCCCACGCCGAAGACGGACGTGTAAACCACCAGGAACGTCAGCAGGCTGATGCTCATCTGTAAATCACCGTGCGCGGAAACCGCGTCTCTGGTGCGCATCAGGCCATAAACCACCCATGGCTGACGGCCCATTTCTGTGGTTATCCAACCGGCCAGAATGGCAATCAGCCCTGCGGGTCCCATCCATAATGCAAAATGCATAAACGGGCGACACTCATAAAGACGATGACGATAGCGCAGCCACAGGCTCGTCAGACCAAGCAAAATCATCAGCATACCGAGGCCGACCATGATGCGGAATGACCAGAACACCGTGGTTGAGTTCGGCCGGTCTTCTTTCGGAAATTCTTTCAGCGCCGGAACCTGTTTATCGAGGCTGTGCGTGAGGATAAGGCTGCCCAGCGCAGGAATTTCCAGCCCGTAACGCGTGCGCTCCTGCTCCATATCAGGCCAGCCAAACAGCAGCAACGGCGTCGGCTCGCCCGGCACGTTTTCCCAGTGGCCTTCTATCGCCGCAATTTTTGCAGGCTGATGCTCGAGGGTATTCAGGCCGTGCATATCGCCGATTACCGCCTGTATGGGCGCGACGATTACCGCCATCCACAGCGCCATGGAAAACATCGTTTTAATGGCCGGCGTTTTGTTACCGTGCAGCAGATGCCAGGCGGCGGAAGCGCCGACAAAAAAGGCGCTGCTGAGGAAGGCGGCAATGGACATATGCAGCAGACGATAAGGGAACGATGGGTTAAATATCACGGCAAACCAGTCCACCGGTACAACCTGGCCGTTAACGATTTCAAACCCTTGCGGCGTCTGCATCCAGCTATTGGAAGCCAGGATCCAGAACGTCGAGACGAGGGTGCCGAGCGCAACCATGCAGGTGGCTAAAAAGTGCAGGCCAGGCCCGACGCGCTGCCAGCCAAACAGCATCACGCCGAGGAAGCCGGCCTCCAGAAAGAACGCGGTCAGCACTTCATACGTCAGCAGCGGGCCGGTAATGCTGCCGGCGAATTGTGAAAATCCGCTCCAGTTAGTGCCGAACTGATATGCCATCACCAGCCCGGATACCACGCCCATGCCGAAGTTAACGGCAAAAATTTTTGACCAGAAATGGTAGAGCGAACGGTAAACAGGATTTTTTGTTTTCAACCATAGCCCTTCGAGTACCGCCAGATAGCTGGCAAGCCCGATGGTGATGGCGGGGAAAATAATGTGGAAGGAAATCGTAAAAGCGAACTGAATCCTTGCCAGGTGAAAAGCATCTAAACCAAACATATCTAACCTCACGGCACATAAACGACCCGGCTATGGTAGTCCCTCGCCTCAGTCAGGGTCAGAAACAGAAAACGCTTATTTGACTATAACAGTTAATAGAAAAAGCGTATTTTTAACCGGGTGATATAGTTACGGACAAGAGATTGATGAAAAAGTACCAGCGGCTGGCGCAACAAATTATAGACCAGATAAATCTGGGGGTCTGGCTGCCGGGAGATCGCCTGCCTTCTTTGCGCGCACAGGTTGCCCACAGCGGCATGAGTTTTATGACCGTGGGACACGCATACCAGGTGCTGGAAAGCCAGGGCGTGATTGTGGCTCGCCCGCAATCTGGCTATTACGTTGCGCCGCGCCCGGTTCCCCGCGCTATGCCTGCGCCGGTAAAAGTGATGCGCGACGAGGCCGTGGATATCAACACCTATATCTTTGATGTTTTGCAGGCAAGCCGTGATGCCTCCGTGGTGCCGTTTGGCTCCGCGTTTCCCGATCCGCGCCTGTTCCCTTTGCAGCAGCTGAACCGGTCGCTTGCAACGGTCAGCAAAACGGCCACGGCCATGAGCGTCATTGAAAGCCTGCCGCCGGGTAACGAAGCCCTGCGCCACGCCATCGCTCGTCGCTATGCGCAGCAGGGAATGCAGGTTTCTCCCGACGAGATTGTGATCACCGCGGGCGCGCTGGAAGCGTTAAACCTCAGCCTGCAGGCCGTGACCGAACCAGGCGACTGGGTAATAGTGGAAAATCCCTGTTTTTACGGCGCGCTTCAGGCGCTGGAGCGCCTGCGTCTCAAGGCGCTATCGGTTGCGACCGATCCGGAACACGGCATCGATCTTACGGCCCTTAAGCAGGCCCTGAACGACTATCCCGTCAGGGCTTGCTGGCTGATGACCAACAGCCAGAACCCGCTGGGCGTGACGCTGACGGCCCAGAAAAAACGCCGGCTTGTTTCGCTTCTGCAGGAACATAACGTCACGCTGATTGAAGATGACGTTTACAGCGAGCTTTATTACGGTCGCGAACGCCCGTTGCCCGCCAGGGCCTGGGATGAGCAGGGGATGACGCTTCACTGCTCGTCGTTCTCAAAATGTCTGGTTGCGGGTTTTCGTATTGGCTGGGTGGCCGCGGGCAGGCATGCGCGTCGTATCCAACAGCTGCAGTTAATGAGCACGCTTTCCACCAGTTCGCCCATGCAGCTGGCGCTGGTGGATTATCTGGCGACCAGACGTTATGACACGCATCTGAAGCGTTTACGAAGAATGCTGGCTGAGCGCAAACAGCAGGCATGGCAGGCGCTGCATGCGCTTTTGCCTGCGGAGGTGAAGATTCATCGCAGCGAAAGCGGCTATTTCTTATGGGTTGAGCTGCCGGCTTATATGGATGCGAGCCTGCTCAGCGAACAGGCCATCGCGCATAAAATCAGTATCGCACCGGGGAAAATGTTTACTACCGGCCGCGTCTGGGATAACTGTTTTCGCCTGAATGCCTCATGGCCCTGGGGCGAAAGAGAGCAGCAGGCCGTGGTGACGTTGTCACGTTTAATCGCGCAGCAGCTAAGGAATAAAGATGGAATACCAGACTGAACGCCTGAGGTTGCGCGCATGGCGGCCAGGCGACCGCAAGCCGTTTGCCGCTCTGAATGGCGATCCAGAAACCATGCGCTACTTTCCTGAAACCCTTACGCCGGAAGAAAGCGACCGCCTGATAGCGATTTTCGCGCAGAAAATGGCGCTCAACGGCTGGGGTTTTTGGGCAGTGGAAGAGAAAAAACGCGGGGTTTTTATCGGCTTCGTTGGCCTGAATATGCCTGGCTATGCGCTGCCTTTTTCACCCTGCGTCGAAATAGGCTGGCGGCTCGATAAGCGATTCTGGGGACAGGGTTATGCGCCAGAAGCGGCGCGTAAAGCGCTGGATATCGCCTTTCAGGAGTACGGTCTGGATGAAGTTGTCGCCTTTACCGCCCTGCTAAACTTACCGTCACAGCGCGTAATGGAAAAAATCGCGATGAAACGCGGTGAAGAATTTGACCACCCGATGGTGCCCGCAGGGCATCCTCTGGCGCGGCATGTTGTGTACCGAATAAACAAGAACAGCGCGTAATATCGCTAAAAATCATGGAATATGCCTGCAGCGCGCCAGAACCATTAATGAAGGAAAAAGGTCGATTTCAGCTAACTGCGGGTGCACAATTCTAACTTAACTATCAGTTTGCCTCCGCTGTTTAGCGTAATTTCCACTTCATCATTTACCGCGCATCGGCAACGTGGCTGACTTTGCCCGTTAACTGGTTGCGAGAAAAGAGGGACATAGTGCCCCCTAAAATACAAAAGTCAGACTTAAGCGTAGAAAATCAGGATGTGATCTCAATCAGATTGCCATCCGGGTCGGCAATCACGGCCTCGTAAAAACCATCGCCGGTCCAGCGAGCGGCATGCACCAGGGCGCCAGAAGGTTCGAGCGCCGCGGCCAGCCTGTCAACGGCCTCGACGGAGCCCAGGCTTATGGCGATATGCGCCCAGCCGGTGCGGTTGTCTTCGCGAGGCGGCTTATCAACCAGGCCTGGCAACGTCATGAGCTCAAGCGCCGGGCCATTCTCCAGGGTGACGAAGTGCGAGATGAATCCCTCACGCCGTTTTGAATGATAGGCGCCGCCCACGGTGGCGTTAAAATGCTCACGCCAGAAAGCGGCGGCGCGATCCAGATCGTTGGTCCATAACGCGATATGAGCAACCTGCATTTTTTACCTCCATCCATATGAAATTATTATTTTTAGTCAAAACAGGCCGCTGACGAAAGCGGCGCGTTCAGACGCTATCTACGCTTGAAAAACCATCCTTTACGCTACCTGAACCGGCTAAATCTGCGAAGCCCTCTGGCCAGTTTTACTGCGCGGTCTATCACAACCTGATGAAATTTACGCCTGCCGCCATGCTCGTCATATTGGCGCAGACTATTGTTTTTTTACGGGGATTTTTTCGTGCCTGCGCGCTGATCTCCAGCCGCACGCCGCCTTTATCTTTCAGACAGGAGTACCAGCAATGCGTACAAAACAGGCTCTGTGGACCCTTTCCTCCCTCTGTTTGACCGTGTTTTCGGCGCAGGCGGCGGGGCTTCCCGCTCAGACTGGCGAAGGCGAAGGGCAGTTAGATATCATCGCCTGGCCGGGCTACATCGAACGGGGCGATACCGATAAACAGTATGACTGGGTGACCGGCTTTGAGAAAGAGACCGGCTGCAAGGTAAATGTCAAAACGGCGGCCACCTCCGATGAGATGGTGAGCCTGATGGCGAAGGGCGGTTACGACCTGGTGACGGCCTCGGGCGATGCCTCGCTGCGCCTTATCATGGGAAAACGCGTTCAGCCGATTAACACTGCGCTTATCCCGAACTGGAAGAATGTCGATCCCCGTCTGCAGAAAGGCTCCTGGTTTAACGTCGACGGGAAAGTCTATGGCACGCCTTATCAGTGGGGACCAAACCTGCTGATGTACAACAGCAAAACGTTCCCGACGCCGCCGGACAGCTGGGGCGTGGTGTTTGTAAAACAAAATCTGCCGGATGGCAAAACAAACCAGGGCCGCGTGCAGGCCTACGACGGCCCGATCTATATCGCGGATGCGGCGCTTTACGTTAAAGCCACTCAGCCGCAGCTTGGCATCAAGGATCCGTATCAGCTCACCGAGGAGCAATACCAGGCGGTGCTGAAAGTGCTGCGCGATCAGCACGCCCTGATCCATCGCTACTGGCACGATACCACCGTGCAGATGAGTGATTTCAAAAACGAGGGCGTAGTGGCCTCCAGCGCCTGGCCTTATCAGGCTAACGCCCTGAAAGGTGAAGGCCAGCCCATTGCCACCGTGTTCCCGAAAGAGGGCGTCACCGGCTGGGCGGATACCACTATGCTGCATGCCGATGCGAAGCATATGAACTGCGCCTATAAATGGATGAACTGGTCGCTGGAGCCAAAAGTTCAGGGAGATGTGGCGGCGTGGTTTGGCTCGCTGCCGGTTGTAACCCAGGGATGTAAAGCCAGCACGCTGCTGGGTGATAAAGGCTGTGAAACCAACGGCTACGGCTTCTTCGACAAAATCATGTTCTGGAAAACGCCCGTTGCCAACGGCGGAAAATTTGTTCCTTACAGCCGCTGGACGCAGGACTATATCGCCATTATGGGCGGCCGTTAAACCTGGAGGTCGGGATGTCTTACGCCGTTCAGTTTCATGATGTTTCGCGGGTGTATGGCGATGTGCGCGCCGTGGACGGCGTGTCCATTGATATCGCCGACGGAGAGTTTTTCTCGCTGCTCGGGCCTTCCGGCTCGGGCAAAACCACCTGCCTGCGGATGATTGCCGGTTTTGAACAGGTTTCCAGCGGCACCATCTCGATATTCGGCCAGCCGGCACAGAACGTGCCGCCGTATCAGCGCGATGTAAACACGGTATTTCAGGACTATGCCTTGTTCCCCCATATGACGGTGCTGGAAAACGTCGCTTATGGCCTGATGGTAAAGGGCGTTGATAAGAAAGCCCGGCAGGCTGCGGCCCAGGCGGCGCTTGAGCAGGTTGCGCTCGGCTTTGTTCATGTCCGCAGGCCGTCGCAGCTTTCTGGCGGGCAGCGTCAGCGAGTGGCATTAGCTCGTGCGCTGGTGAATCGTCCCCGCGTTCTGCTGCTGGACGAACCGCTTGGCGCGCTTGATTTGAAGCTGCGCGAGCAGATGCAGGGCGAGCTGAAAAAACTCCAGCGCGAACTGGGCATCACTTTCATCTTCGTCACCCACGACCAGAGCGAAGCGCTCTCCATGTCCGATCGCGTGGCGGTGTTCAACAACGGACGCATTGAGCAGGTCGATACGCCGCGCCAGCTTTATATGCAGCCGCGCACGGCGTTTGTCGCCGGCTTTGTCGGGACGTCCAACGTCATTGCACCTGCGCTTGCGCTCAGGCTTTGCGGCGATGAGAAGCTATTTTCACTGCGGCCGGAACATATCGTTATCGATCGACAAGGGGAAATCCAGGCCGCCGGTACGGTGCAGGAGATCCATTACCAGGGCGCGGCAACGCGGCTGGAGCTGCGTCTGGCCGGGGGCGAAAAGCTGCTGGTCAGCGAGCCCAATCCGCAGCGGCTCATCTCTGATGAGCGCTATCAGATTGGGCAACAGGTAACGGCGGCGTGGCCGCGAGCGGCGATGGTGCCGCTGCACGGAGAAGGATGAAATGGATATGAGCCTTCCCGCAGCCCGGCCTGAGCGGCGTCTGATGCGCCGCCTGACCACCTTCCTCTGGCAGCGCCCGACGTTCTGGCTGACGCTGCTACTGTTGCCGCCGCTTTTGTGGTTCGGCGTGATTTATTTTGGATCGCTGCTGACGCTGCTCTGGCAGGGCTTCTATACCTTCGATGACTTCACCATGTCGGTGACGCCGGATCTGACGCTGGCAAACCTGGCGGCGCTTTTTCACCCGGCCAACTACGACATTATCTTACGCACGCTCATCATGGCGGTAGCCGTCACGCTGGCAAGCGCGGTGCTGGCCTTTCCGATGGCGTATTACATGGCGCGCTATACCAGCGGCAAGCTAAAGGCGTTCTTTTATATCGCGGTGATGCTGCCGATGTGGGCGAGCTATATCGTGAAGGCTTATGCCTGGACGCTGCTGCTGGCGCGCGATGGCGTGGCGCAGTGGTTTTTACAGCATCTTGGGCTGGAGCCGATTCTCAGCGCGATACTGAGTTTTCCGGCGGTGGGCGGAAATACGCTTTCTACCTCCGGTCTTGGCCGTTTCCTGGTGTTTCTCTACATCTGGCTGCCGTTTATGATTCTGCCGATCCAGGCCGCGCTCGAACGTTTGCCGCCGTCTTTGCTTCAGGCTTCCGCGGATCTGGGCGCGCGGCCGGCGCAAACCTTCCGCCACGTTATTCTTCCGCTCGCCATTCCGGGCGTGGCGGCGGGCTCCATTTTCACTTTCTCCTTAACGCTCGGCGACTTCATTGTGCCGCAGCTGGTGGGGCCTCCGGGATACTTTATCGGCAATATGGTTTATTCCCAGCAGGGGGCGATTGGCAATATGCCGATGGCGGCGGCTTTTACGCTGGTGCCCATCGTGCTGATCGCCATTTATCTGGCCATCGTTAAACGTCTGGGGGCTTTCGATGCACTCTGAACGCGCGCCGCTGCTGTTAAAGATCGCCGCCTGGGGCGGCGTCATCTTTCTGCATTTTCCGCTGCTTATTATCGCGCTCTACGCCTTTAACACCGAAGAGGCAGCTTTCAGCTTTCCACCGCAGGGCCTGACGCTGCGCTGGTTTAGCGTGGCGGCAGCGCGCGGAGATATCCTTGATTCAGTGACGTTGTCACTTAAGATTGCCGCGTTGGCGACTATCATTGCTTTGATCCTCGGCACGCTGGCCGCCGCAGCCCTGTGGCGACGCGAATTTTTCGGCAAGAACGCCGTCTCTTTATTAATGTTGCTGCCCATTGCGCTGCCGGGAATTATTACCGGTATCGCGCTGCTTACCGCGTTTAAAACGCTGGGCATTGAGCCGGGGTTTCTCACCATCGTCACGGGTCACGCGACCTTCTGCGTGGTGATCGTTTTTAATAACGTGATTGCGCGTTTTCGCCGCACCTCCTACAGCCTGATCGAGGCGTCGATGGATCTGGGCGCCGACGGCTGGCAAACCTTCCGCTACGTGATTTTGCCGAACCTTGGCTCGGCGCTGCTGGCGGGCGGCATGCTGGCCTTCGCGCTGTCGTTTGATGAAATTATCGTCACCACCTTTACCGCCGGCCATGAACGCACTTTGCCGCTGTGGCTGCTTAATCAGCTCGGCAGGCCGCGTGAAGTGCCTGTGACCAACGTGGTGGCGCTGCTGGTGATGCTGATGACCACCATTCCTATTTTAGGGGCGTACTGGCTGAGCCGCGGCGGCGATGACGTTGCGGGCAGCGGGAAATAACTTGAGAAGGGTAACGCTATGCAAAGCCAACTGTTGATCGACGGCCAGTCAGTGGAAGGGCTGGGTGAAAAGCTGCCGGTTTATAATCCGGCTACCGGTGAGGTGCTGCTGGAGATAGCAGAAGCCACCGTAGAGCAGGTTAACGATGCGGTGCTTGCGGCGGACGCGGCCTTCCGCAGCTGGGGGCAAACCACGCCAAAAGAGCGGGCCGGGCATCTTTTAAAGCTCGCCGATGTGATTGAACAAAACGCGGAGGAGTTTGCGAAACTGGAGTCGCTTAACTGCGGCAAACCCTGTCACTGCGTTCTGAATGATGAGATCCCGGCGGTTGTGGATATATTCCGCTTTTTTGCCGGGGCAAGCCGTTGCCTGAATGGTCTCGCCGCCGGGGAGTATCTGAGCGGGCACACCTCGATGATTCGCCGCGATCCGGTAGGCGTCGTGGCCTCTATCGCACCCTGGAACTATCCGTTGATGATGGCGGCCTGGAAGCTCGGTCCTGCGCTCGCAGCGGGAAACTGCGTGGTTATTAAACCTTCGGAAATCACGCCGCTGAGCGCGCTTAAGCTTGCCGAACTTGCAAAAGATATTTTCCCGGCGGGCGTGCTCAACGTGCTGTTCGGACGCGGGCAGACGGTGGGCGATGCGCTGACCGGGCATACTAAAGTGCGTATGGTCTCCCTTACCGGTTCTATGACCACGGGCGAGCACATCATCAGCCATACCGCACCGTCAATTAAGCGCACGCATATGGAGCTGGGAGGCAAAGCGCCGGTTATCGTGTTTGACGACGCGGATCTGGATGCCGTTGTGGAAGGCGTGCGCACTTTCGGCTATTACAACGCAGGACAGGATTGCACTGCGGCCTGCCGTATCTACGCGCAAACGGGTATTTACGACAAGCTGGTCGAAAAGCTTGGCGCGGCCGTCGCAAGCCTGAAATATGGTGCGCCGGAAGAGGAGTCCACCGAACTTGGCCCTTTGAGCTCGCAGGCGCACCTTGAGCGCGTGACCAGAGCGGTGGATGCCGCCAAAGCCTTACCGCACGTGAAAGTCGTAACGGGCGGGGCGAAGGTCGAAGGGCCGGGATATTACTTCCAGCCGACGCTGCTTGCCGGAGCAAAACAGGAAGATGATATCGTCCAGCAAGAGGTATTCGGCCCGGTTGTGAGCGTGACGGCCTTTAATAACGAAGAGCAGGTGCTGGAGTGGGCGAACGATTCTCCCTATGGGCTGGCATCCTCTGTCTGGACGCAGGATGTCGGGCGCGCGCATCGTCTGAGCGCCAGGCTGCAGTATGGCTGTACCTGGGTGAATACGCACTTTATGCTGGTCAGCGAAATGCCGCACGGCGGGCAGAAGCTCTCAGGTTACGGCAAGGATATGTCTTTGTTCGGGCTTGAGGATTACACCGTTATCCGGCACGTAATGATTAAGCACTAGCGCGTGTTGAGCGGCTGTAACAGGTATTTTTTACAGCCGCTTTAACCCATAACGCTAAGCTAAAATGCCCAGCGTGGTTTTATTCACGTCTTTTAAGCAGTTGCGCACAACGCTGCTGCAGCCAGATCCTCAGATGCTCAAGCGCGGGCGTGGCCTGTGAGCGATGCGCTGCGACCAGATGAAGGGGAGACGGCTCGCACCATGACTCCGGGAACAGTTCTACCAGCCTGCCGGCCAGAATGTCCGGTAGCAGGTCAAGCCGGGATTTATATACCAGTCCCTGTCCCGCACAGGCCCATCTTCTGACTACATCGGCATCATCGCTAAAGCGATTGCCAGTAATGTTTATGACGCATTCCTCGTCCGGCAAAGAAAAATGCCAGCGCTGGAAAATTTGTTCGCTCCAGACATAGTACAGGCAGTTATGGTGCACCAAATCATCGGGATGTTCTGGCCGACCGTGACGCGCAATGTATTCCGGTGAGGCGCATAACGCGCGGCGTAATCCGTTTGTAAGCGGCCAGGCAACCAGCGAGGAATCCCCGGGACGACCATAACGAATCGCGGCATCAACCGGATCGCTGATTAAATCCACTGCCCGATCGCTGATGCGAAGATTTAGCGATAGCCGGGGATGCTGCTGCTGAAATTCATCAAGCCAGGGCAGCAGTAAATTGCGGCCAAAATCAGAAGGGGCCGACAAACGCAAAGTGCCGGTTAAGGTATTTTTCCCTTCGTTTAAGGCCTGCTCGCCCAGCAGCATTTGGTCTACCACGCTACGCGCGTAAGGCAGATAGCGTATCCCTTCATCCGACAGCCGCAGATTTCGGGTATTGCGAATAAACAGCCGGCTTCCCAGGTGTTTTTCAAGACGCAAAATTGCGCCGCTGACAAAGGCGGGCGTGATATTAAGCTGACGCGCGACCCGGGAGAAACTCCCGGCCTCGGCCGTCTGCACAAAAAGCTGCAGATCATCAAGACGCATGATTTTCGCTGTTTTGACGAAAGAGTTAGTTAATTTAACATCTTTTTCGCTCGCTCTGAACCGGGCACTCTTTCGATTCGGTTTCTCACTGACGAGTAAAAAAGATGAAAGCAATCGGTTTTTATAATGCACTGCCCCTGCAAGATGCTAACTCACTGGTGGACATTGATTTACCGGAGCCTGAACCCGGCCCTTACGACCTGCTGGTTGATGTTCGTGCGATCTCGATTAATCCGGTAGATGTGAAGGTTCGCGCCAATTCACAGCCAGAGCCCGGTCATTTTCGTGTTCCCGGCTGGGATGCTGCCGGCGTGGTCATGGCTACAGGGGCGAAAGTCAGCCATTTCAAAACCGGCGATCGCGTGTGGTATGCGGGCGACATGCGTCGCCACGGCAGCTATTGCCAGCAGCAGCTGGTTGATGAACGCATCGTTGGCAGGATGCCCGCCAACCTTGATTTTGCACAAGCAGCGTCGCTGCCCCTGACCGGCATTACCGCGTGGGAGTTATTGTTCGATCGCCTAAAAGTCCAGCACGTGAATCCCGCTCGTTCAGGCACTTTGCTTATTTTGGGGGCGGCAGGCGGCGTGGGATCGATTCTCACACAGCTGGCGCGAGAATTAACCGGGCTGACGGTTATCGGCACGGCATCGCGCTCTGCCTCAAAAGAATGGGTTATGAATCATGGCGCTCACTACGTAATTAACCACGCTGAACCTCTGCGTCCCCAGCTTGAGACGCTGGGTTTTAGCGGCGTTACGCATGTGGTTGGCTTGAACAACAGCGAGTCGTATCTGCAACAAATTGTCGACGTGCTTGAGCCGGAAGGACACTTTGCCCTGATTGATGACCCGCGCTCGCTGGACATCGCGCCCTTCAAGCTGAAATCGCTTTCGGTACACTGGGAGCTGATGTTCACCCGTTCAATTTTTCAGACCGATTCCCAACGTAAGCAGGGTGAATTGCTAAACAGAATAGCCATGCTGGTGGAACAAGTCCGCATCCGTACAACGGTAACTAAGCAACTTTCTGGTATCAATATCACCACCCTCAAAGAGGCGCATACCCTTGTGGAGCGTGGCGATATGCTGGGTAAAGTCGTATTAACAAAATAAGGCAATGCAGATGAGTCAGATTGATTTGATTACCCAAAAATACGTCAGCCAGAAGACCGCCGCGCAGCTTATTTCAGCCGCACGCGAAAGCGCGCACGGGCAGGGCATTGCCGTAACTATTGCAATTACCGATGCCGGCGGGCACCAGCTGGCGCTCTTTCGCGACGATAACGCGCACTTCCTGACGGTTGAGGTGGCAATCAATAAAGCATGGACGGCTTCTGCCTATGGCCTGCCCACGCATGTCTGGAACGACGTGGTAAACCAGCCTGAAACCGCGCAGCTCAACAATGTATCAAGGCTGATGCCCGTTGGCGGGGGCTACCCGTTAAAAATTAAAGGACGGCTGGTCGGCGGCATCGGCATTTCCGGCGGTCTGGCACAACAGGACATGGATGCCTGCATTGCGGCGCTCGATCGGTTGGGTTTTGAGACGGCTTGATAAAAAGCCTGTGTATAACGCTTTTTACATGCTTAGAGGGCGGGTAGCGTAAAGTTTGCCTGCCTTAGCCTTCCTTGAAAACTTGATCTGCGTCATAAAAAAAGAGCATAATTTATTAAATTCCTTATCTGCCTGTAAAAATTTGTATGACGCTTTATCAGCATATGTTGGTTTTTTACGCCTTAATGTCGTTAATCTCTGCCGTTATTACCTGGTTTCTCGCCCGCGATAGCAAACGAATCAAACTGTTAAGTTCCGTGCTGGTGGGCGCGACCTGGCCCATGAGCTTTCCTGTTGCGCTGATGTTCTCCCTGTTCTGAAGCCCTCGGGCCGCAAAAATGTGAGTCAGGTTCTGTTTCCTGCGGGATGACAGGAGTATGTTGGGCGCAGTATCAGCGATGAAACGGAGGTGACTATCAGATTGACTCAGTTCTACACGAGTAACTTCAGTTAAAACGCTCAAGGCCATCTCCATCGGATGGCCTTTTTTATTGCCTGAATAAAATTACTTACGTGCTTTTCGATAGTCGCCGCGGTGGTCCGCAACTCTTTGGCTAACAAAGCGATAAAGGCGTCCCGATCAATATGGGCTTCTTTATGCGCAAAGCTGTCGCTGGTTGCCACATACAGGCCATCTTCAAAGCCGACTTCGATTATTTTGCCATCAATCAAGATACGTTCCATACATCCATTCCTCAGCTTTTTCTGTTTTGCAGAAAGAGAATTTTGCTGCAGAAACAGACTACGCCGGGCCTGAAATCAATATGTGCGCCGCTGTACAAAGTGGCAAAAATTTTATCGTAACGCCTTTTGTTGGGGCAACGCTTACTGGCCGCGTCTGTCCCGGATCCACTCCTGCACTTCCACCACGAACTCATCGGGAGCTTTACGAAACACGCGGCGGGATAAATCCAGGACGGTATGCTGCGCCAGCGCTTCTTCCATACGTTGCTGGGCGGTATTCATTACGGCGCGTATGCCGCAGATCCCTTCGCAGGCCCATTCGGGCGGAGATTCCTCGAATACGGCGAGGCGCTGGCGGATCTCTTTGCAGTCAAAGATATGCTTTGGGCCATCAATGGCGGCGACGATATCCAGCACGGTTATCTGTTCCGGCAGGCGCGCAAGGATAAATCCTCCGCCTTTACCTTCAGTGCTGGCGACAAGACCGGCCCTGGAGAGCCTGGTAAAGATCTTGGCAAGATAATCGTAAGGCACGCCCTGAAGCACGGCGAGCTCGCGCACGTTCATTTCCATGCCGTTGCCTTTGTTATCCACCATACATACCAGGCTGTGAATGCCGTATTCCACGCCCGCACTGTAAAACGCCATAGGACCCCCGAAATAATTATTCCGGGTAATGTAGGGATATCCCCATCGGCTTGCAATGAAAACGGCATTACGAAGCAGGCAAATAGTTAACTACGAAAAAACTTGTCGGAGTTAACTACGACTAGTATAGTCGTAGTTAACGGCCGGGTAGCGGCTTTACAACACAAAGGCGGATCGCATGAAACAAAAAATTCTAATCCTTGGCGCAGGTTTTGCGGGTATGTGGGCAGCGCTGAGCGCGGCTCGTCTGGCCGATCTGCATAAACGCAGCGATATTGCCATCACCGTTTTAGCCCCACAGCCGGAGCTGCGCGTGCGTCCACGCTTTTATGAAAAAAAGGTCGAAACGCTGGTTTCTCCGCTAATGCCATTGTTTAACGCTACCGGCGTGAGGTTCCTACAGGGAGAAGCGCAGCGTATTGATGCCGCAGGAAAATGCGTCTGGTACCGCAATGCGCAAAACGAGAGCACAATCGAAACCTATGATCGCCTGGTTATCGCCACCGGCAGTTATCTGCGCCGGGACCAGGTGCCGGGAGTCGCTGAACACGCTTTCGACCTCGACCAGCTCGAAACAGCGCTGCGCCTTGAACAGCACATTAATCAGCTTGGCCAGCAGCCGGACTCGGCGGCGCGTAATACCGTGGTGGTGTGCGGCGGCGGCTTTACCGGTATTGAAGTGGCGACTGAACTGCCGCACCGTCTGCGCGCCATTCTGGGGGAAGGCTGCACGCCACGCGTTATCGTCGTGGAGCGCGGCAGCATGATTGGCGGACGCTACAGCGAAGCGTTGCGCGATGTGATTTGTGAAGCGAGCGATGAGCTGGGCGTTGAATGGCGTCTGGGCGCTGAGGCGGCCGAAGTGGACGAGCGGGGCATAACCCTGGCCGATGGCGAACGTATTCCATCGAGCACCGTAATCTGGACAGCCGGCGTGCGGGCAAGCGAGCTGACTTCACAAATTGCGGCGCAGCGCGACGGCCAGGGGCGCCTGCATGTCAACGAATGGCTGCAGGTGCCGGGTTATGACGACGTTTTCGCCACGGGCGATGTGGCCCGCGCGGCAACGGATGACAAAGGCAACTTCGCGCTGATGTCCTGCCAGCATGCGATTATGCTGGGCCGCTTCGTCGGGCATAACGCCGCCGCTTCTTTGCTGGGCGCAGAACCCCTGGCCTATCGTCAGGTGAATTATGTGACCTGCCTCGATCTGGGCGGCTGGGGCGCGGTGTACACCGAAGGCTGGGAGCAGGAGGTAAAACTCACCCGCGCGGAAGCCAAAAAACTGAAGCTTTCCATCACCAGCGAGCTTATTTATCCGCCGCAGGCCGATCGCACGGTTGCTTTTGAAACGGCAAATCCATTGGCGGCGTTTGTCTGAGCAACGGTAAGATGCGCATGCCGAATAAATTTCACAGGACGCCGTCATGAACGACATTACTTTTTTCCAGCGCTTTGAGGCTGACATTGTTGCAGGCCGCAAAACTATCACGCTGCGTGATGAAGCCGAATCCCATTTCCGCCCCGGCCAGCTTTTACGCGTCGGGCGATATGAAGATGATGTTTTTTTCTGCACTATCGCCGTGAAAAGCGTGGTTCCCGTAATGCTGAGCGAGCTGACAGAAGAGCATGCCCGTCAGGAAAACATGACGTTGCCGCAGCTAAAGGAGGTGATTGGCGAAATCTATCCGGGCCTTAACGAACTGTACGTTATCTCGTTTGAACGGGTAAGGGCGGAGTAAGACAGCCCCGGCTCTGCTCTGGTACTTCCACGGAGCGGGGCTTCAACGTAAAAAGGAAGGAGAACGCCCCTTCCTTAAAAAAGTTTACCGGCTGGCCTGCTTTAACATCTGATAAAGCTCATCTTTCAGCCTTAGCTTCTCTTTTTTCATCTGCATAACCTTTTCATTGTAGCCCGTGCCTTGCGGGCCTTCCCTGCGCAAAATTTCATGGTTGAGCTGATTATGTTTATCGCAAAGGCTGAGAAAGCGGGGATTGGCGGATTTTAGCTCGGCTATCAGTTCACGGTATTCAGGAAACATTTTAAACCTCCCTGGACGGTGAGTCGGTGGATGGCGTGTTGCCAGGCGTGCTTCAGTAATGCCATAACCAGTCTAGTTACGTGCCGGGGCGAAAGGGAAGTTTTGAATCGTATGGGTTTGTCAATTTGCGATCCCGGTAGCGGGCCGCTGCAAAGGTTATCTTTTCCCCCGTCTCGCTTCATTAATACCGCAATTTGATAAAGACAAGCCGTTTTACGTGTGCTAAAACATGTCTATGATATATTTTAAACCCTATAAAGAGCAGAACATGACCCCTCAGAAAAGCAAATCTAAATTACCAAAACGCGTCAAAAACGAGCTTAAATTCCGCGAGTTAACGGTTAAAAGCAAAGAAATAGTCGCTGAGTGTTTCTACCGTATTGTCTTTACTGGCGAAATGCTCGCCGGCTTCGCCTCGCAAGGCTTTGACGATCACGTCAAGGTTTTCTTCCCGGACAGCGACGGCAAACTTGTACTGCCGGAAATTACCAGCGAAGGGATCCAGTGGGGTGAGGGACCGCGTCCGGTATCGCGCGACTACACGCCGCTGGCGTTTGATGCCGCGCGCAATGAGCTGACTATCGATTTTTACATTCACGACGGCGGCGTGGCGAGCAGCTGGGCAACGGCGGCAAAAGAGGGCGACAAGCTCATGATTGGTGGACCCCGCGGATCGCTGGTTATTCCAGCCGACTATAGCTGGCAGCTCTATGTCTGCGACGAAAGCGGTTTACCGGCGGTGCGTCGTCGTCTGTTGTCGCTGCCTGCAAATATCATCCCGCGAGTGCTGGTGAACAGCCACCACAGCGGAACCCGACCTTACCTGAGCGAGTTTACCGGCGCCGAGATTGAATGGCTTGATGGCGAAGCGATCGCCGGGAGGCTGAAACATATCGCCGTTCCCGCTGAGGACTATTTCATATGGATAACCGGCGAAGGCGAAGAGGTGAAACGCCTTAGCGATAACCTGCTGGCCTCCCACGCCCTGGACGCGGATTACGTGCGTGCCGTGGCCTACTGGCACAATAAATAGGGGACGAGTGATGCGTATTCATCATTTATTGCATACACGCCATGAAAAACATGACAGGCAAAGTGTTCATGGCGGGCACGGACATCACGGCGGCTATTCGGAAGGCCGGGGCCGTTCACGCCGTGAAAGGCTGTTCGACGCGAAAGATATCCGCCTGCTGATCCTGAACTTTCTTTCCGCCAGCCCCGCTCACGGCTATGAGCTGATTAAATCCATTGAAGCGCTGGCCGGGGGTGAATATGTGCCAAGCCCCGGCATTATTTACCCTAACCTGACGCTTCTTGAAGAGACGGGCGCTATCCGGGCCGCGGAATCCGCGGGCGGTAAAAAAATCTGGCAGCTGACGCAGGAAGGTAAAACCTCGCTCGAACAGCAGCGAGAAGAGGTCACCGCTGTCATAAGCCGCCTGGCGTCGCTTGGCGTGCTGGGCGATAACCGCCGTATCCCCGAGGTGCAGCGCGCGATCCATAATTTTAAGATCGCGCTCAATACAAAACTGGCTAAGGGCGATATCCCGCAAGAGACGCTGTATAAAATTATCGATACCCTCGATCGGGCGGCAAAAGATATCGAACGTAGCTGACCCTGAATACATCGTCCTGCTGTCCTGCAGGCAGGGCGATTAAGTCTGTTTGTATGCCACCAGCACGACGCCTCTTCGCCCATCAGATCTTCTGAAGAATCACAGCCGCTGGCAGGCGGGAAAATCGTGCAAAAGAAGCTTTGTAGCCCTGCTATACGGGCCTGACATCGCTGCGCCTGCCTCGCAGCGACATTTTAGTCCGTCCAATAATAAGCATAAAGTTTTCCCTTACTACGCCGATACACCTATGTATCTGTCGTAATAAGAATGGAAACCCATGTTAAATCGTATAAAAGTGGTAACCAGCCTGCTATTTGTGCTGGGGTTGTTCGGTATTTTACAATTAACGTCTGGCGGCTTGTTCTTTAACGCCCTGAAAAATGACAAGGAAAATTTCACCGTTCTGCAAACCATCCGCCAGCAGCAGTCCACGCTGAACGGCAGTTGGGTAGCGCTGCTGCAAACCCGTAATACCCTTAACCGTGCCGGGATCCGCTATATGATGGATACCACCAACACCGGCAGCGGCTCGACGGTAAACGAGCTCATGCAAAGCGCAAGCGTTTCTCTTAAGCGCGCCGAAGAGCAATGGGCCGCTTACGAAGCCCTTCCTCGCGACCCGCGTCAAAGCGACGAGGCGACAAAGGAGATCAAGCGCAACTACGATATCTATCACGGCGCCCTTGCCGAGCTTATTCAGCTGCTGGGGGCAGGCAAAATCAACGAATTCTTCGACCAGCCGACGCAAAAATATCAGGATGGTTTCGAACAGCAGTACGTCAGTTATCTGAACCAGAACGACCAGCTCTATCAGCTGGCCGTTGATGATAATAACAGCTCCTATAACCTGGCTATCTGGATCCTGATGGCGATCCTGCTTACCGTGCTGGTGGCGATCGTTATCGTCTGGCTGGGCATAAAAACTACGCTGATCGCTCCGTTAAACAGCCTGATTGCGAGTATCCGTCATATCGCAGGCGGCGATCTGGCGCGCAAAATTGAAGTGCAAGGCAGCAATGAAATGGGGCAGCTGGCGGACAGTCTGAGAAACATGCAGGCCGAACTGGTTACCACCGTGAGCGACGTGCGTAACGGCGCGGACGCTATTTACAGCGGAGCAAGCGAGATTTCCATCGGCAACAACGATCTCTCTTCCCGTACCGAGCAGCAGGCGGCTTCCCTGGAAGAGACCGCGGCCAGCATGGAAGAGCTTACGGCGACCGTTAAGCAGAACGCCGAAAACGCCCGTCAGGCAAGCCAGCTTGCGTTAAGCGCCTCTGAAACCGCGCAGAAGGGCGGCAAAGTGGTGGATAACGTGGTGCGCACCATGAACGATATCGCCGGCAGCTCCAAGAAAATTGCCGATATCACAAGCGTTATCGACGGCATCGCATTCCAGACCAATATTCTGGCGCTGAACGCCGCCGTTGAAGCCGCTCGCGCCGGTGAACAGGGCCGTGGTTTTGCCGTTGTGGCAGGCGAAGTGCGTAACCTGGCAAGCCGCAGCGCCCAGGCGGCAAAAGAGATTAAGAGCCTGATTGAAGACTCGGTCAATAAAGTTGATACCGGCTCCACGCTTGTGGAAAGCGCGGGTGAAACGATGGAAGAGATCGTCAATGCCGTTACGCGGGTGACCGACATCATGGGCGAAATCGCTTCTGCGTCCGATGAGCAGAGCCGTGGCATCGATCAGGTGGGCCTGGCCGTCACCGAAATGGACCGCGTAACCCAGCAGAACGCCGCTCTGGTTGAAGAGTCCGCCGCCGCCGCCGCCGCGCTTGAGGAGCAGGCCAGCCGCCTGACGCAGGCTGTATCAGTGTTCCGCATAACGCAGAATGCCGTTAAGGAAAAAGGCGAGCTGAAAACTCCAAAGCTTAGCGCCCCCGCGACCGCGCCGCGTAAGCCTGTGCAAACCAGCACCACGGATGAGAACTGGGAAACTTTCTGATTTCCACTCCCTGAAATAAGGGCTGCATTTGCAGCCCTTATTTTTTAACCATTAAGCGCTTCCTTTGCAGCGCTTAATTTTATCCAGCACCGCTTCCCGCGCGCTTTCATTAAAGCTGCATTGACAGATGTATCCCGCTGTACATCGCTGCCTTAACCCACTTCCGGCAACACACCCGCCGCCATCAGCGCCTGGATAACGATTACGGCGATGCCGCAGGCGAACACCAGCGCCAGCAGCGGCTTACCGCCGGCAACCCGGTAACCGGGCGCAGGGTGATGCTGACGACTTTTCCAGACCAAAAGCGAAGGAACGATTAGCGCAAGGATCGCAAGCGCCACGCCTGCGTAGCCCAGCGCCATCACAAAACCTTGCGGGTAGAACAGCGCGAAGAGCAGCGGCGGAGCGAAGGTCATCAGGCCCGTCTGGATACGCCCGGAAGCTTTGCGGTTGCGCTGGAACAGATCGCCCAGATAATCGAACAGCCCCAGTGAAACCCCGAGGAAGGAGGTCGCCAGCGCCAGATCGGCAAACAGGTGCACAGCCAGCTCCACGTGCGGCGTTGCCACGACCTGACGTACGGCCTGCAGCAATCCGTTCAGGCCAGAACCCTCGGCAAGCAAAGAGTGGAAAACCCCGGAATCAATAGCCCCAAGCGTCGCCAGCTGCCAGAGGATATAGGCGACCAGCGGGATTGCGCTGCCGGTGATAAATACCCAGCGCAGCTTGCGCAGATCGCCGTTCAGGTAGCTGACAATGCTCGGCACGCTGCCGTGAAAACCAAAAGAGGTGAAAATAACCGGGATAGCAGAAAGGGCGAGACCTTTTTCAACCGGCAGGGTTAATAAATTAGTGTGGTGAATATGGGGCATCATCAACGCCAGCATTACCACCAGCAGGATAATCTTGGCGCTGAAGAGCACGCGGTTAAATATATCCACCAGATGCGTACCCACGCACACCACGCTTCCGGCAACCAGCGTAAACAGCAACACGCCCGTAGAGGCAGAGACGCTGGCGGAGATCCACTGGCTGAGGCTCGCCGCGAGCAATTCCCCGGCCCCGCTGATATAAGCGGCGGTAAGAGCGTACATCAAAAAGAGCATGCTAAAACCGGTGAGCCACTGGCCGGGGCGGCCAAGGTAGCGGCGGGCAAGCGTGCCAAGCCCGGTATCCGCGGAGACGTGCTGATAAACCTCAACCAGCAGGAGCGCCGTGTAGCACATCAATCCCCAAAGCCCCAGCAGCAACAGCAAGGTCACGCCAAACCCTACGCCTGCGGAAGCCAGCGGCATAGCCAGCATTCCCGCGCCAATCGTGGTGCCGGCAACGATAAAAATACTGCCAGGAGTGCGATTCTTCACGCTTTCCTCTGAATTTATAATTTTAATAACGACATTGTGCCGCGCAGGGTAGGGGAAAACGGAGCGATCGTCAAATCCGGATTACAGGACCTGTAAACTTAAATTCACATTCGCCAGCGGGAGCGCGACCGGCTTCCTGAAGCCAGAGAGGGCATCTGCTTAGCTTAAAAAGAGCGTTAAAAAGTGTGAATCTGTGAGCAGACTTGCAAAGTTAAATAATAAAAACCATCACGAGATCTTTTATCACGCTTCAACTGCTGGCCAGCATTCAATCCCGGAAGTATTAGATAAAATAAGGTGAAAATACTTTTTAGGTTCTACTATATTATTATTTGGTGGCGATATGTTTAACCCGGTGTTAACGTTTTGACATTATTTCTGAGGTTCATTTTCTAAAATTCAACCAGGCGCTCAGTCAATAATGCGAAAGTATTAATTTTATCTTAAATAAAACTGCAGAGCCGCGTTACGCGCGCTCTGGCTGCGTGTTCCGCCATATGGCGGCAACAAATTAATGATAATGCTTATTTCTACTCTGGCATAAGGATATAAGGGCAGCTATGTTCAGCATTCGTCGACATGCCAATTCAATAAAGTATTTAAAATCTGGGACCTGTTTATTTACCGTCTGCGTGCTTCTTCCCGCACAGGCGTATGCTGTCGCGCCTGATTATGATGATTTAATAATGGAGGCGCGCGCGGGGAACAGAGCGCCTTTATTAGAATATCTGCAGGCGCAGGAAAAACAGACCGCGCTTACGGCTAAGCAGGTGGCCGACTGGCTGCAGATTTCAGGCTGGGCGGATAATAATGAGGAAACCCTCAGGGTCTGGGATCGCTATCACGCGCAAATAGCCATTCCGCCGCGCGGACAGGTTGCCGTCGCCCGCGCGCTGCGCAATGAAAAAAAATGGAATGAATCGCTGGCCGTGTGGGAAAACGTTTTACGCGAAGAGCCGGATAACGCTGATGCACGCACCGGCTGGATAATGACGCTCGCGGATGCGCGGCGCAACGAACAAGCGCTCACTGAGGCCACCAGCTGGGCACAGAGGGAGCCGGGTCCGGACCGCGATGCGCTGGTGGCCTACGTTTATCACGCGCAGGGTAAAAACTGGGACGCAGTGCTCGCGGCCAGCCGCGCCGAAACCGAAGATCCGAAGAATAAAGATTCGCAGGCCACGCTTGTCGCTGCGCTATCGGCAAACCAGGTATCAGGCCCGGCGCTGGATCTGGCGGAAAACCTTGCCGATACCGATCCGCTGAAGCGGCGGCTGGAGCTTGATGCCGCTGCGCAAATCGTTCGTGCCGCTTTCACGCCAACGCGCAACGAAGATGAACGTTTTATCGTGGCCGATAAAGCCCTTGCCCGTTATGACCAGCTGCTCGCCGCCTGGAAAAATAATCCGGACGCGCAGGCGGACGTGCGGCGCGCAAGAACAGACCGCATTGGCGCGCTGGTGATGCGCAAACGAAATGCCGAAGCTATTGCGGAGTACGAGGCGCTTGAGGCAGGCGGAAGCACGGTTCCGTCCTATGCCAAACGTTGGGTGGCCACGGCCTGGCTTAACGAGAAGCAGCCCGAGAAAGCCGAAGCGATGCTGATGAGCATCTATTATCCGAACGGCCCAATCGCCACCATGCCGCTTTCCTCTGAAGATCAGCAGGATCTGTTTTTCGCCCATCTTGATAGCGAAAACTTTGACGCGGCGAAACGCCAGGTCGATGGCATCATCAAGGACAGCCCGTATCTGCGGCGAGTCTATGGTTCCCCAACGCCGCAACCGAACGACACCTGGCTGCTGGGCCAGACGTTGTTAACCCAGTATCAGGTCGCCACCAACGATCTGCCTGCGGCGGAAAAACACTCTGCACGTCTCGCGCACACCGGCGCGGGAAACCAGGGGCTGCGTATTTCCTACGCCTCGGTGCTTGAAGCCCGGGGCTTACCGCGCAAGGCGGAAAAGGAGCTGAAACGTGCCGAAGTCATTGAACCCAGTAACCTGGAGCTGGAACGCCAGCAGGCCTACGTCGCCCTCGATCTGCAGGAATGGAAGCAGGCCGACGAGCTGACCGACGATGTGATTGCGCGCAGCCCGGATGACGCTTCAACGCTACGGCTGGCGCGCATTCGTAACATTCACAAAATGTCTGAGCTGCGCCTCAGCGGTTCGCAGGGCATCTCATCCGACAACCCCGTCAGCGGCAAGCATGATTTCACCCTCAACTCGGCGATTTACAGCCCGCCGATTAACGATAACTGGCGGCTGTTTGCCGGCTTTAACTTTGCCACCGGCGAATTTGAGGAAGGAAAGGGCATCAGCCGCGATCTGGCCGCCGGCGCCGAATGGACCTCGCGTAACTACTGGGCAGAAATGGAGATCTCCGGCCGCAACTATGGCGACGGGCAAAAAATCGGCGGACGCCTGTCTGCCTGGCATGACTTCAATGACAACTGGCGCATCGGCGGTTCTGCCGAACGTCTTTCCAGAAGTACGCCTCTGCGCGCGCTTCGCAACGGCATCAGCGCTAACGGCGGCGAGGGTTATATTCGCTGGTATCAAAACGAGCGACGCGAGTATCAACTGTCTTTCGCCGCCTCTCATTTCTCCGACGGTAACGACCGCATCGAATACGGCCTTAGCGGCAAAGAACGTTTATGGACAACGCCGCGCTTTACGCTGGATTTCACCCCCGGCATTTTCGGCAGCACGAACAGCGAGGAAAACGTGCCGTATTACAACCCGAAACGTGACCTCGCCGTCGTACCCGGCCTTAGCGCCGAACACGTGCTTTACCGCCATTACGATACGGTCTGGAGCCAGCAGGTTACCGGCGCGGTGGGCAGCTACTGGCAGAAAAACCAGGGCAGCGGCGCGATTACCCAGCTGGGTTACGGGCAGAGAATTCAGTGGAATAACGTCGTGGATGGCGGGGTGATGTTGACATGGGACAAACGCCCGTACGACGGTAAACGTGAGCGGAATATCTCGCTTGCTTTCGATTTGAATGTCAGGTTTTAAGGACAGCACATGTTTAAACGATGGCTGCGGGCCGCAATTTTAATCGCCGGATGGATACTGATCACCGCCTGTGGTAACTCACAGGTTCCACGCTATGTTGCGCCAGCAGAAAGAGCGCCGCTGACGGCGGATCATGCCTGGCCAAAAAACAGCTTTTTGGTTCTCGGCTATCACGACGTTGAAGATGGCGCCGCCGATCAGCGTTATCTCTCGGTACGAACCAGCGCGCTAAGCGATCAGATTGCCTGGCTGCGTGACAATGGCTATCACCCGGTCAGCGTGCAGCAAATTCTGGATGCGCATGACGGCAAAATTGCCCTGCCGGAAAAAGCGGTACTCCTGACCTTTGATGACGGTTACAGCAGCTTTTACACGCGCGTCTGGCCATTGCTGAAATCCTATAACTGGCCAGCCCTGTGGGCGCCGGTAGGCAGCTGGGTCGATGCGCCACCCGGAAAACAGGTGAACTTCGGCGGCCTGATGACGCCGCGCGACAAGTTTGCCACCTGGCAGATGGTGCGCGAAATGGGACAGTCGCCGCTGGTGGAAATTGGCGCGCATACCTGGGCCTCGCACTACGGCAGCACCGCCAACCCGCAGGGCAGCCAGGAGCCGGCCGTAGCCAATCGTCTGTACGATAAAGCCACCGGCACATATGAAACGGATGAGCATTTCTATCAGCGCATCAATATCGATCTGAATCTGATAACGCAGAAAATAACGTCGGTGACCGGAAAACCGCCGCGCGCCTGGGTCTGGCCATACGGAGCGGCCAGCGGCATTACGCTGCAGCTTGCTAAAGAGCACGGCTATCGCATGGCCTTTACCCTTAACGATGGGCTGGCCAACGCCGCCGATCTGGATAATATCCCGCGCGTTCTAATCTCCGGTAACCCGTCACTGCAACGATTTGCAGGCATTGTGGCAGAGGTGCGTGAACCCCAGACGATGCGCGTGATGCATATTGACCTGGATTATGTTTACGATAGCGACCCGGTCCAGCAGCGTCGTAATATCGACAAGCTTATTCAGCGCGTTTACGACATGCGTATCACGCACGTCTTCCTGCAGGCCTACGCCGATCCGAAAGGCGACGGCAACATCCGCGAACTCTATTTCCCTAACCGTTGGCTGCCGATGCGCGCCGATCTCTTTAACTTTGTCTCCTGGCAACTGCAGAACCGCGCAAACGTGGACGTTTTCGCCTGGATGCCGGTGCTGGCCTTCGACCTGGATGACGCCATTCCAAGGGTCATGAAATGGAACCCTGATACGGGCCGCAGCGCCGTAGACCCACAGCAATATGTACGTCTTTCACCCTGGAGCAGTGAAGCTCGTCAACGTATTACCGAGATCTACCAGGACCTGGCAAAACAGGCCAGCTTTAAAGGGATTTTATTCCATGACGATGCCTTCCTGACGGACTTTGAAGATGCCTCGCCAGATGCTTTAGCGGCCTACCGCGCCGCAGGTTTCCCGGGCGATATCGCCCGCATCCGCAGCGATCCGCAAACCTTTGAGCGCTGGACGCGCTTTAAGAGCAGGGCGCTTGTTGATTTCACCCGGCAGCTCACCCAGGCCGTGCGGGCTATTCGCGGCCCGCAGGTGGAAACCGCGCGCAACATTTATGCCTTGCCGATACTGGAGCCCAAAAGCGAGGCCTGGTTTGCACAAAACCTCAGTGATTTCCTTGGCGCCTACGACTGGACGGCACCGATGGCCATGCCGCTTATGGAGAACGTTCCGGCCGATGAGGCCAATGCCTGGCTGGATAAACTGGTGAGGAAGGTTGCACAGCATCCCGATGCGCTCGATAAAACCGTGTTTGAGCTTCAGGCGCGGGACTGGCGTAAAACCGGGCCACAGGATGAGATCGACGGCAAGCAGTTGGCTGAGTGGATGCGCCAGTTGGAGCTAAGCGGCGCCGTCAACTACGGCTATTACCCCGACGATTTCATCAACAATAAACCTGAGATGTCAGAGATCCGCTCTACATTCTCATCATACTGGTATCCGCAAAAATGACCGATCGCATCGTAGCCTTCCTCATCCTTTGCCTGATGTTCAGCCTTCCGTTAGGAATGGCCGCCATCTTTACCGGCGAAGTGATGCTGAATTTCGTCTTCTTCTGGCCTCTGTTTATGTCAGCGCTCTGGATCAGCGGGGGGCTTTACTTCTGGTTTTACCGCGAGCGGCACTGGCAATGGAAAGAGGAAATGCCGCCGCCGACGCTTGAGGGCGATCCGCTGATTTCAATTCTGATCCCTTGTTATAACGAGGGGGTGAACGCAAGGGAGACCATTGAAGCCGCAAACGCACAGCGTTATCAGAACATCGAAATTATCGCCATCAACGACGGTTCTAAAGATAACACCGGCGAGGTGCTGGATCTGCTGGCTGGTGAATATCCACGGCTGCGGGTGATCCATCTGGCCGAAAACCAGGGCAAAGCCGTGGCGCTCAAAACCGGCGCGGCGGCGGCCCGCAGCGATTTCCTCGTTTGTATCGACGGCGACGCGCTGCTGGACCGCGACGCGGTTGCCTATATGGTGGCGCCGCTTCTGCAGTTTCCCCGCGTGGGCGCCGTGACCGGCAATCCACGTATCCGTACCCGCTCAACGCTGATTGGCCGAGTGCAGGTAGGCGAGTTTTCGTCCATTATCGGCCTCATCAAGCGCACCCAGCGTGTCTATGGGCAGGTTTTTGCCGTCTCCGGCGTGGTTGCCGCCTTCCGTCGCCGCGCGCTGGCCGAGGTGGGGTACTGGAGCCCGGATATGATCACCGAGGATATTGATATCAGCTGGAAGCTGCAGCTGCGCCACTGGTCGGTATTCTTCGAGCCGCGAGCGCTGTGCTGGATCCTGATGCCGGAAACGCTAAAGGGGTTATGGAAGCAGCGCCTGCGCTGGGCGCAGGGCGGCGCGGAGGTCTTTATCGTCAATATGCGCCGCCTCTGGTCCTGGGAGTACCGCCGCATGTGGCCGCTGTTTATCGAGTTTTGCCTCTCCACCGCCTGGGCCTTCGCTTATGCGGTCAGTATCCTGCTGTTTATCGCCGGCCTGCTGGTGCCGATGCCTGACAACCTCTACGTACAACATCTGTTCCCACCGGCGTTTACCGGACTGATGCTCGGCGTGGTATGCATCCTGCAGTTCCTGGTCAGCCTGCTCATCGAACGGCGCTATGAAAAGGGAATTTCCGCCTCGCTGTTCTGGATAATCTGGTTCCCGGTGGTCTACTGGATGTTAAGCCTGTTCACAACCCTTGTCTCTTTCCCGAAAGTCATGCTGAAGCATAAACGCGGCAGGGCTCGTTGGGTCAGCCCCGATCGCGGCATTGGGAGGATCGAATCATGAACCAGCCTCTGATCTTTACCGAGCTTCGTCTCTTCCCAAGACTGATAGATATGTTTCTGACGCTGGTGGCATGGGTTGGGTTTTCATACCTTATCTATAACGGCCTGATCACCGCGCTTGCGCACTCTCCGTTTATGGGGTTAAGGCCTTTCCTCACCACGCTCAATACGGTGACCTTTTATATGCTGATTGCGCTGGTAAACGGCCTGTTGCTGATTGGCTGGGCGAAATACAACCAGCACAGATTTCGCGTTGAGCGACGTAACCGCAGGCCGGGGCTGCAAAAAACGGAGCTGGCAACCAGTCTGCATCTTACCGAGCAGGCGGCTTACGGCCTTAATCACGGCAGGGTGCTGACGGTATTCCATAATGAAAACGGTGAAATCGACCATGTCGACGTCGTCAGGGGCGTGCTGGATAACCTGCTTCCGCCACCGGCCGCTGCTGAAATGCTGCATGCGGAACTGGGGGCAGAAACGATAGCTGTTATCCCGGGCGCAGCGGACAGAAATGATAATTAACCCGCCGTTATCCTTGAAATTTACTAATCTTTACAGGTACGCCAATCGCTGATTACGCATCTTTGACGCAGCTTATCTGGAAGAGCAAAGGAGACGGAAATGCAAACGCACCTTGCAACAGGGCGCCCGGCACCGGTCGTGGCGCTTTATGAACTGTTAAATCCTGTTCCTCTCGGCTTTTTCGTTGCCGCCTGGATTTTCGACATTCTGTATATGAAAACTTTTAGTCAGATGTGGAACGATGCGGCCAACTGGCTAATTGTGATCGGCCTGCTGATCGCCATTATCCCCAGAATTATCAACGCCGTGTTTGTCTGGACGGGACCGACATATCCGCAGGGCTCGCCCGTAAAAATCCATTTCTGGCTGAGCCTGCTCGCCATCGTGCTTGCCGTCTTCAATGCCTTTATTCATAGCCGCGACGCGTATGCCGTGGTGCCGATGGGCGTCATTCTCTCCACGCTGGTAGTGATTCTGCTGCTGTTGAGCAACGTTCAACTTGCGCTACGCGAACGTCGCGCATAAGGAGAGGCCAGCATGAATATTCATAAACGCGCGTTACTTGCCGTCATTCTTGCCAGCGTGCTGAGCAGCTGTGATGACAATGCCCAGCTGGATCCGCAAAAACAGACAGGCCCCAACCCTGAAATTCCGCAGGCGCAGAACTTCCTTTTACCGCCGATGAAGGTTCCCGAAGCGACCGCCTGGAAAAAGGGTGAAATGCCGAAAGTGGCCGAGGGGCTGAAGATTGAAAAAATTGCCGATGGTCTGAAACATCCGCGCCAGGTTTACGTCCTGCCCAATAACGATATCCTGGTGGCGGAAGCAAACGGGCCCGCTAAAAAAGCACCCGCGCGCCCTAAAGAAATCATTATGGGCCTCGTGCAAAAGTCGTCTGGCAAGGGCGGCGAAGGAGGTAACCGCATTACATTGCTGCGCAACGTGGAGGGTAAATGGCAGAAACACATTTTTATAGCGCACCTGAATTCCCCCTTCGGGATGCAGCTTATCGGCAACACTTTATGGGTAGCCAACGCCGACAGCCTGGTGAAATTCCCTTATCAGGAAGGCCAGACGGCAATCCAGGGTTCAGGTGACGTTGTCACTGAATTACCGGGCGGGCCGATAAACCATCACTGGACAAAATCTCTGCTGGCAAGCCCGGACGGCAGCAAACTCTATGTGGGCGTCGGTTCTAACAGCAACATTACCGAGAACGGCATCGGCGCGGAAGACCGGCGGGCCGCCGTGCTGGAAGTTGACGCGGCCACAGGCGCCAGCCGGATCTACGCCAGTGGTTTACGAAACCCTACGGGCCTGCAGTGGGAGCCTGAGAGCGGTAAGCTTTGGGCCATCGTTAACGAGCGGGATGAAATCGGCTCCGATCTCGTGCCGGACTATATGACATCCGTACAGGAAAAAGGATTTTATGGCTGGCCATACAGCTACTATGGGCAGCATGTGGATGAACGCGTAAAACCCCCGCGTCCGGATCTGGTCGGGAAAGCCATTAAGCCTGATTACGCTCTGAGTTCCCACGTGGCGCCTTTAGGCTTTCTGTTTTATACCGGGGACAATATGCCGCAATATCGAAACGGCGCGTTCATCAGCGAACACGGTAGCTGGAACCGAAAACCGCTGAACGGTTATCAGGTGATATGGGTAAAATTTGAAAATGGTCAACCGGTAGGGTTACCAAAGCCCGTGGTTACCGGTTTTTTGACCGACGATCAAAAGCAGGTTCGCGGATTACCGGTTGGGCTGGCGATGGATAAACAGGGCGGGGTGATAATTGCCGACGACGCCGGAGATGCGGTCTGGCGCGTAAGCGCCGCGCAATAAAGCAATGAGTATGAAATAAGGGCAGGGAGCTGCCCTTTTTCATGCGTCTGCGTAGATTCTGCGGTATTTATGTGCTGCTGAATGACCAGAATTCACGTAGCGCTTCGCAATCCCGATTTTTTATATAAATTCAATGAGTTATTTATATCTCTCCCGCCACTTATGGGGTTTGGTCTGAAGGCCCGAACCCTGAATACTCAGATATCGTCGCTCGTATGATCGACTACGATTTCCAGCGTCTTACGGATAATGTCACTCGCCACGACATCGTCAACGGACTCGAGCGCGTTTATTAACCTTAAAATAATGGCCTTATTCGTAAGATGGCCGTCTGAAGCAAGAATGCTGCGGATCGCGGCTCCCAGTAAAGCGGACTCCTCTGCCAGCAGATCGCCAGCGTTACGAAAGTATGCAGACAGTGCCGTGTCGGGCAGATATGCATGAATATCTGATTTTTGAAGCATCATCTGAATCTGAGTCATTTAACTCTCACCGTTTAAGTTATTAGTCAATGGGGTAGTCAGTGCTTTTTACCGCCGCCAGGCGGCTGGTCATTAACAAACAAGGGATATACGTTGTTCTTATTTACCGGGCGGTTCTTCCGTGCGCGCGTGGTACGAATCATATTTGCCATATTGTTGTTACTGATATCAGCAATAACGTCAGCCATTATCGCGCGTCGCGCAGGGTCGGATTCTGCGGTCGCCATGCTTTGCAGCCTGGCGATAAGCGCCCTGGTGCTGACAGGCCCGTTTTCGAGCAGCAAAGAAAGTATGGCTTCTCCGATAACCGTATCTGTCAGGTATTCATCATCACTGTTATTCATAACTGCATCTCTGATGCCGCGCCATCAGGAAAGAAAAAGCGGCATGAAGTCAGTTCTCCGGTGAAGGAGAGCGGCTTAAGGTTGTCAGGTATTTATCAAACCTGAAATATTTCTCCCGCCAGGATTAACGCAGGTCATCTGTATTCCGGAGCCGTAAAGCTGTCAATTTTAACGCTCAAACAGCAGACCGATCAGCGTGTGGTAATGGTTTTCTTCGTGCTGGTCGGAGGCCTGTTCGACACGACGAAGCAGTTTGGTGCAGATGGCCTTTCGATTCAGGCTGCGGCCGTCGCTTAAGATCTCCACCACGATTTGTCCCAGGGTTTCCTGCTGAGAAGGCAGGGCAGCTTTATTGAAATAGCGGGTAATGGCATTAGCCGTATCCGGCATGTAACCGCTCTGGCGCATATGTCACTCCTGTAAAGGTGTTAAAAATCAGTAAAGTTGCAGATAAAGCTATACAAAAATTAAAAACCTGTACATTGAAAGGTGTACAAATTTAGCCGCAGGCTTGATCAAAAAGTGCTAACCTTTAAATATCAATTGGTTAAAAATAAAATATACGGCAGCAGATTTTAGAAATTTTGTACAAATACCGCAGAGGGGAGTTTAAAATACGATCGGCACGCTTAACGCTGACGGCAAAAAGCAGAATTTTTGTTAATTTCAACTGTGGTTTCACAGGACGTAGAAACGTGCGTCTGTTAAGGTTGCCGACAGACGCTCCTGCAACGGATAAAAAATGCTTACAACTATCATTTATCGCAGCCATATCTGCGAAAACGTTCCGGTTAAATCGCTTGTCGACATGGTGGCTGCGGCGAATAAAAGAAATGAACAGGCCGATGTGACAGGAATTCTGCTGTTTAACGGCACGCATTTCTTTCAGTTGCTTGAAGGGCCTGAGGAGAATGTTTTTAAGATTTACCGGCAAATTTGTGAAGATCCGCGCCATTATAATCTGGTCGAGCTGCTGTGTGATTATGCGCCTTCACGACGCTTCGGTAAGACAGGAATGGAACTCTTTGATTTAAGAGAGCATGACAGGGATGAAGTGCTGCAGACGGTGCTTGATAAAGGCACCTCTAAATATCAGCTAATTTATAACGATCGCGCGCTGCGTTTCTTCCGAACCTTCGTTGAATCTACGGAAAAAGAGAACTATTTTGAGATCCCTTCTGGCGACTCATGGGACTTTGTTGCCGATGACGGGGTCGGGCGGCCAGAAACCCTGATTGCTGATAACAAAGCCAACTGTAGCTTTGCCTTTCAGCCGATTATCGATCCCTTTGCCCGGCAGATTGTATCGCTGGAAGCTTTGATCCGGACGCCGGATGGCGACTCGCCGCAGGCTTATTTCGAGGGGTTAAGCGGGAATGAACTCTATGAGGCCGATCTCAGCAGTAAAAAAGTGGCGTTTGCGATGGCCGGTGCGTTAAATCTTAAGGAGCAAATGCTGTCTGTGAATCTGCTTCCTATGACGCTGGTTAAGGTGCCCGGCGCGGTTAGCTTCCTGTTGCAGGAAATAAGCGCGAACGGACTGATCCCCGAGCAAATAATCGTTGAATTTACCGAAAGCGAGGTTATCTCGCAACTCGATGAGTTCACTGATGCGATAAGGCAGCTGAAAGCGGCCGGCATTAGCGTGGCCATCGACCATTTTGGCGCGGGCTTTGCCGGGCTTTTACTGCTGGCGCAGTATCAGCCGGACAGAATCAAAATTAATCGCGCCCTTATTCAGGATGTCCATAACAGCGGTCCACGTCAGGCTATTATTCAGGCCATCATTAAATGTTGTTCTTCGCTTGAAATAACCGTTTCCGCCGTGGGGGTAGAGAAGGCCGAAGAGTGGATGTGGCTGGAGTCCGCAGGCATCTCCCAGTTTCAGGGGCATTTGTTCGCCGGTCCATGTTTTAACGGTATTCCGCCGGTAGAATGGCCTGAAAAAAGAGCAGGGCATGACGCTTAAGTTGTACAATGTAAAATTATTTGTACAAGCAGTATGGATTGTATAGTTTGGACACGGATGTTTTAAGCACGAGGGAATCAATGGCCTTTTACAGTATCGGCGAAGTCGCCGAGCGATGCGCAATTAACCCTGTGACGCTGCGAGCCTGGCAGCGACGTTACGGCTTGCTTAAGCCTCAGCGCAGCGAAGGCGGGCACCGCCAGTTCGACGAAGAGGATATCCAGCGTATTGAAGAGATTAAACGCTGGATAAAAAGCGGCGTGCCCGTTAGCAAGGTCAGGGCGCTGCTGGAAGGCAGCAGGGCTGCGGTACATGACGACTGGACCGCTCTGCAGGAAGATATGATGGCCGCGCTGCGCTTTGTTCATCCCGCTAAACTGCGCGCCAAAATTATGGCAATAGGGCAGGAATGCCCGGTTGATGCGCTAATTGACCACATTTTGATTCCCGTTCGCCAGCGGCTTAGCCGCGATCAAAACACCGCTCGCGCGATGTGCAGCATGCTGGACGGCGTCCTGATTGATTACGCCGTCCGGGGCCTTGCCGAATCGCGTAATAAAGAAGGAAAGGATGCTTTACTAATCGGCTGGGACAGCGATGACCGCACGCGACTGTGGCTCGAAGCGTGGCGTCTTTCCCGGCGAGGCTGGCGCATTGATGTGCTGGCGGAGCCGCTTGATTCGCCGCGTCCGGAACTCTTTCCCGGCCAACAAATCTTTGTATGGACAGGGAAAGGGTTATCGCGACGCCAGCAGGAGCAGCTGGAGCACTGGCAGGAGCAGGGATTTGCGATCGCTTTCCATCAGGCTTAATCGTAAGAGATAACGGTGACCATAAAGACATTTAGCTTCCCCATCGGCTTTTCAGGTACCTGACCGCTTCCCGGGTCTGCGGTTGATTAAGATAGCTCTCTCTGAACAGAATAGTGCCTTGAATCTGCGGCACGGATTCATTCAAGTCGAGCTGTTTTTTTAGCTCCGGCACGCCGCCGTTTATCATCCAGTCTGGTTCATTCTTCGATGGCATTCCCACTTTGTACAACGCCACGCCGATATAAAGGCGCGTGTTTGTTGGCTGTACTACATTCGCCCACCATTTTGCGAGTACGTCATAACGGGCCGCGTCGCGTGAGAAGGGCCAGTACAGCTGTGGAGCGATATAATCCAGCAGGCCCTGTTGTACCCAACGGCGGGTATCGGCATAAGATTCGTCATATGCCGCAGCGCCTCGCGTATCGGAACCAGCCGCATCGTATGAGCGATTACGCCATACGCCCGCAGGGCTGACGCCAAACTGAACGCCGGGTTTCAGCTGTCTGATAGTGCGGGAAACCTGTTCAATTAATTGCTGGGTGTTGTGCCTTCGCCAGTCTGCTTTTGAGTTAAATCCCCGGCCATAGGTTTTAAACGTCTGGCTGTCATTAATAACGGATCCGGGTGATTCGGCATAGAAATAGTCATCAAACTGCACGCCGTCAACGGCGTAACTCGTAACGACTTCGGCCACGATACTGGTTATCCAGTCACGTACTTCAGGAATGCCCGGATCCAGTACGAACCGCTCGCCAGCCGTGCGTATCCAGTCGCGATGCAGCACGAATACGCTGGGCGGTTGTAGCGACAGGGTACGATTGAGTTCCGCAACCGTTGCAGGCCTGGTATTAACGGATACGCGGTAGGGATTAAACCAGGCATGGACTTTTATGCCGCGCTTGTGGGCTTCATCGAGCATAAACTGCAGCGGATCGTAGCCAGGATCCTCGCCAATATGCCCGGTCAGCATATCTGACCACGGCAAAATTCTGGACGGCCACATAGCGGTGCCGTCAGGCTTAACCTGAAAGAACAGGGTATTGATACCCAGACTTTTTAATTTATCTAATTTATCTTTCAGCGCGTTTTGCTGCAGGCTGATGCGGCTGGCCGCGCTGCCGCCGTTAACTGAGGCTGCCGGCGGCCAGTCAAGGCGGGAAACCGTTGTCAGCCAGACGCCGCGCAGCTGTTCCGGATGCTGCGAAGCGTTTCCCGCAGCGGGCTTAACGCCGTGAGGAAGCGGAGTAATAAGCGACTGCGGCGGCGCAGAGGCGCAGCTGATAAGTAAAAGCGCAGCGGCAAGCAGACCGCCTGACCGTTTCACTTTGGCGATGCGTGAAAAGCGACAAGAACAGCTGATGATAGGCTCCGTTTTCTGACTGACGCTTGAAAAGAAACATTCTCTTATTATTCGCGCCTGAGTCAATAAAGCCATAGGTATTCTTCATGGCTACGATCCCGATAGGCATTTACTGGCGGATAAACGCCCGAATAAAGATTACTGATAAACAAAATCCGCTGCGGCGGGTCTTCTCATCGCAGTCACATCCGTGGGCTTTGTTTTTCAGATCCCATCATCAGGATAAAAAGAAAAGGGCATGGTAAAGCCAGGCATGCATTAAGAGAGTTACCTATACACGCTCATTATATGGACATATACTAGACATATGTATAGAGGCCATTGGGCCAGGAGAAGCACGATGAGAACCGTATCTATTTTCAAAAATGGCAACAACCGTGCCATCCGTCTGCCCCGCGATCTGGATTTTGAGGGGGTTAGCGAGCTGGAGATCGTCCGGGAAGGAGACAGTATCATCCTGCGTCCCGTCCGGCCGACCTGGGGCTCGTTCGCGCAGCTCGGGAAGGCCGATCCGGACTTTATGGCGGAGCGTGAGGACGTTGTCACCGATGAAGGACGATTTGACCTGTGAACAAGACCTATATGTTGGACACCAACATCTGCTCGTTCATCATGCGCGAGCAGCCGGAAGCCGTGATAAGACGCCTGGAGCAGGCGGTGCTGCGTAACCATCGCATCGTGGTCTCGGCCATCACCTATGCTGAGATGCGTTTCGGGACGATCGGAAAGAAAGCCTCGTCCCGCCACGGCCAGCTGGTCGATGCGTTCTGCGCCCGCCTCGATGCCGTGCTTGCCTGGGATCGGGCGGCAGTCGACGCCACCACGGAAATCAAAGCGGCGCTGGCCGCGGCCGGGACACCGATCAGCCCGAACGACACGGCGATCGCCGGGCACGCCATCGCCGCCGGCGCCGTGCTGGTGACGAATAATATGAGAGAGTTTGAGCGGGTGCCGGGTCTGACGCTGGAAGACTGGGTGAGGTAAGTTGCTGGTTTCAGGGATCATATCTGAAGTCTCCCTGCATGTTATTTCAGCGTGCCGGGTAATTTAATTTTAAGTGTGTAAAGCCTTTCAAATTCCGCATAGGGCTTTCCTGTTTCGGCTGCATGCCGGAGTTTTGCCTCCAAAAGTTAGGGCAGTGCGATCCCGTGACTGAGAGAATGATAAAGATCATAACTGCTGACACCAATAACCCGCTTACTTAGTTCATTTAACATAATATACATTATGCGCACCAAGATTACGTCAGGCAGAATCCGGTACGATTGCCGATGACTATGCCGCTCAGGTTTATTCCCGCCCGAGCATTGTTGGTTCGCATAACGGTCGAAATGTCTTGCGGCCTTTTATCTGGCTTACGGGTCGTCCTGTTGTTTTTCTTCGGGACCTGATTTAAATGAAACGATTGCTTGCTACTGTTGATGCCGGACAATCTGTCAGGCCGGTTGGATCCATCAACTTCCTGGGCTGCGTTGCGCGCTGGAGCTATTAACCGCTCTTCGTGATGTGTCATGCATTTATGCAAAGCCCTCTTTACAAAAGCGCCGCCGCGCTGTAATCAGCGTCAGAGAAAGTAACTGAAGTCACCAGGCCTGCGCGGCCAGCAGCAAATTATTTTGTGACTGGCCGACGCTATCACATTCTGTGTTTAAAAAGCGGAAAGTGAACCTCACGGCTTAGCGAACGTCCTTTTCATCGCGCTCGCTCAGCTCGTGCAGAGCAATCAGGCGTGAAGGCGCGCTCTCCAGCATATCGGCATAACGTTCACTGAGATCCTCCAGGCTGGTAAACTGGCCGTCGAGAAACAGGAAGCTCAGATGCTGCTCTACGTCACGCAGCATAGCGTCAACGGAATCACTCGCGCCCTGCTCATCGTTGCCATCAAGATGCCAGTGAAAGCGACCCGCTTGCTGGGTGGCACCGCCAATATCCACGACGTGGCCATCAATATTTTGTACCAGCAAGCGATCCTGGATATAGAAAAGGTTATAGGGCATCAAATCCTGATTATTCGCTGACATGGTTCCTCCCGATCTGTTTATTCATTCCCTTTCAGCATAGTCAGCGTTTTTCTGCCTTGCCTGAGAAAGGTTTGGCGCCAGAAGGTTCAGTGCCGGATCGATATAGCCCCGCGATTATGTACTACACTTAGGGGCCAATCAGGAATAAAGATGATCTTAACCCACTGTTTATCCTAATTTATATTTAAACGGTGCCTGACTATTTGTAACTGGTACTGAGTGATAAGTAATTGATCCCTTACAGGAGCCTCTATGTCGAATTCATCTCGCCCGCAACCCCCCATCCCTTCCCAGCAGCAACAATGGCCCGGTAAGACCAGCGATATGCAGCCCCTGCCCGATCATGGTGAAGAGAGCTATAAAGGTTCAGGCCGTCTGGCCGGTAAAAAAGCGCTTATTACCGGTGGGGATTCTGGCATCGGCCGGGCGGTCGCTATTGCGTTTGCGCGGGAAGGCGCAGATGTACTCATCTCTTATCTGGATGAACATGAAGATGCGAAGGAAACTGCGCGTCTGGTCGAGGATGCCGGGCGTAAAGCGGTACTGGTCCCCGGCGATATCACGGAAGCGGCACACTGTAGCGCAATCGTGCAACGCGCCGTTGAGGCTTTTGGTGAAATCAATATCGTTGTGAATAACGCAGCCTATCAGATGACACGTCATTCACTGGATGAGATCGGCGATGAAGAGTTTGATCGGACAATGAAAACAAACCTTTATGCCATGTTCCGGATCTGTAAAGCGGCAGTTCCCCATATGCCTTCTGGGGGGGCAATAATCAATACAGCCTCGGTTAATGCTGACAGCCCTAAACCAAAACTTATCGCCTATTCTGCCACGAAGGCGGCCATCATAAACTTCTCCGGTAGCCTTGCTGCGCTGCTCGCTGAGAAAGGCATCCGTTCTAATTGCGTCGCGCCTGGCCCAATCTGGACACCGCTGATACCGACGACTATGGCTCCAGACCAGATAGAAAATTTTGGCAGCGCAGTCCCGATGCAACGTCCGGGTCAGCCTGCTGAACTGGCGGCCGCTTACGTAATGCTGGCCAGCGATGAAGCAAGCTATATTTCCGGCGCAAACATTGCAGTAACGGGCGGCGTCGCTATCATCTGATTCTTTCAGGAGGATGGCCATTTTCGCCATGTCAGGAAGGATAGTTAGTTAATTCATAACCTCAGCAGGCATCTCCCGCTGGGGTTTCAACCCTTCTTTCACATTTTTAGCCTCTGCACATAGCGATGATGGATACGCTATTATTCCCGGTAGTATTTCTTTTAACGAAATCGAATAAGGATCATAGCTCATTTCGTGGGCCACGAAACGCCCGTCGCCACTCGCTGGGGCTGATGTCAAACCGTGCCTTGAAACTCTGCCGGAAGGAAACCGGGGATTGAAAACCTGACAGTCTGGCCACGGTTTCCACACTGTCGTCCGAAGTTTCAAGCAGTTCCTGGCTGCGGTGCAGCCGCTCAGCGTTCAGCCATTCACCAACGGATACGCCGGTTGCTTTAATAAAATGACGGGTAAATGTCCGACGGCTCATATTCACAAATCGGGCCAGGGAATCGAGATCGTGAGGCTTATCAAGATTGCGCCGTAGATAATCCAATAGTTCGTTAATTTTATTATCACGGGTACTTTCCGGCACCGGACGCTCAATAAACTGGGCCTGGCCTCCTTCGCGATAAGGCGGGATCACCATGCGGCGGGCCACGCGGTTAGCCAACGTGCTGCCGTATCGTTCACGTACGATGTACAGACAGCAGTCTATCCCTGCAGCCGTTCCGGCCGATGTGATAAGGCGGTCATCGTTGATATATAACGCATTGGTATCCAGATTTACCGCTGGAAAACGATCGGTAAAATCACGTTCAAACTCCCAGTGCGTCGCTGCCCGACGATTATTAAGCAGTCCTGCATAGGCGAGCACGTAGGTCCCAAGGCAAAGCCCCACCGTTTCGGCCCCACGCCTCCAGGCCGCTGTAACGGCTTTAAGCAAGGTCTCCGAAGGTTTGTTTTCAGGATGGCTCCAGAATGGAATAATGACAATATCTGCGGTATCCAGCGTATCGAGGCCTTTATCGACGTTAACAGAGATCCCGATGTCCGAATGCACAGTACCCGGCCGCTCTGCACAGATATGCAGATCGAACAGCCCCTGTTCCGGCATTGCCTGACCGAAAATGATGCAGGGGACGGAAAAGTGGAACGGACTGAAGCCGTCGGTGGCGATAACCGCCACGGAAAGAGCAGACATAACGTTATTTCCAGGTTTGGGTGAACAGGTTTGGCTCATCTGACATGGCGAAGCTCCTGAGAATGCCGCCGCCATGCTCAGAAGCCTGTAAACAGGCGGCTTCCCTCGCCTGTTTCCCTTGTCAGAAAGTACAGGTTTCTCCATCTGCCGGGATTAACACGCTGTCCTGAATGCCTTTCTCAATAGCATAGTCGCGCAGTTCTTCACGGCTGAGGATACAGTGGTTAACGGCTTCCATATGCGATGCCACAATCATAGCCCGGGGGATAATCTCGTGAGTATGGAGAATATCTTCTTTACCCATAATAATCGCGCCGATACCATCGACCTGTGCAAAACCGGCATTTAACACCACAACATCAGGCTTCCAGGCGTTAAGGCTGTCCACATATGGATTGACCCAGATAGTGTCCCCTGCAATATATAACGTTTTCTCATCGTCATGTTTAAATACCAGACCACATGCATCGCCAAGACGGGCTGCTATTTCAGGATTGGCATAAGCCTCATCGCTGCCGTGCTGACCGTTAGTTTTGATGATGGTTATGCCGGCAAACTCGCTGCTGTCCGCAAGAACGCGCACGTTGCTAAAACCCTGAGAGCGGATCAGCTCAGCATCGCTTTCGTTTTGCGTCAGGATGAGCATCTCTTTAGCCACTTTTTCCTGAGCCCCTTCATCCCAATGATCGGGATGGGTGTGGGTAACAACGATCGCATCCACATCCAGCAGGGTATCAATTGATACCGGCAGCGCCACGAGTGGATTACGCAGGTGTGAACGCGCCGTCCCCGGAAAACCTTCCCAGGCCTCTTTATCGGCCAGCATAGGATCTATCAGAAATTTAGTGCCGGCATATTCAAGCGTTAGCGTGGCATTCCGAATTTGGGTCAGCTTCATTTAATTGCTCCATATGTTGAATCTTATTAACAGGTTTAACGCCTGTGTCTTAGAGGCAGACGCCCTGTTGCAGGTATGGAAGCATTATATGAGGAGCATAAAATAAGAGTGAGTAGCCCAAAGGTCAAATATAGATGGAATCGGGTCACTGTATCCCCGGTATCCCCGGTATCGTCTGGCGATCCCCCTTTCCTGTTTTGCTGAGCAACTTTCAACTCACAGTTTCTGCATACGCGTTTCACCGTGGCGCGGCTTGCCGGGTAACAGAAGCCCGTGCAGGCCAAAGCGCTGACCAACTACCTTAAAAGCGGGCCTGAAGGCAATCCGGGGGTTCCGTCAGCCATAACCATAATCGCCGCCTGTTACCTGCCCTAATCTGCCGGAGCCAGTCACTCTTTTTCTTTTGCTCGCCAGTTAGCCCACGGGCTGGCAGCTGGCGGCTCTTCTTCTGGCGCGGCCTGTTCAGTCAGGGAATCAATATAAAGCTCTTCTACTTCTTTGCGCGCCCAGGGCGTGCGGCGCAGGAATTTCAGGCTGGATTTAATGCTCGGATCGCTTTTAAAACAGTTGATATTGATACGCTTCGCCAGTTCCGCCCAGCCGTATTTCTCCACCAGAACGGTCAGCAAAACTTCGAGGGTGATACCGTGCAACGGATCTTTTGAGGGATGCATAGTCATTTTGTCCTGCGATACGCTAGAAATTGCGCACACCTTACTGTCTCCAAAAGGCTTGTGCAATATTGGGGGCGGCAACGCCCGGTTTTCTTTCTACCGGGCCAGCAGTATCGCTTATGAGATTGTCTTAATCATATTGAAGCCGGTTATCTGAAATCCGCATTTTTCATATAAGGCCTTTGCCGCCGGATTGTTCACGGCAACTCTTAGCCCGATTTCGCTAACCTGCAGCGCTACGCGGGCTTCCATTTGTGCCAGCGCTGCGCGTCCCAGGCCGCGCCCACGCCACTCGGGATAGAGATAAAAATCTGAGATCCACACGGCATCCCGATTCCTGGCAAGCCAGAAATAGCCCACAATCACGTTCTCCTCATCCGCGGACAAGATACACCACAGATTATTGGCTTCAGTGTCGGGCCCTTCGGTGAGGGAAATATCGATGGCATGGGTGGCGATATCCCGGGCCTTCTGTACCGGATATCCGCGTGAGTCATGTAGATCCCGGGCATATTCCGCAATAAATATTGTCCGGTAAGCGGGGAACTCAGCCCCGGTCATTTCCCTTAAAACTATCATCACTTGCTACCTTCGTCCTTAATTTGCTCGCTTTGCATTACCGGCAACACGCAAACCATCTCCATGCAGCGCAGGCTGGTTCCGGCCAGTGACGATGGATACAGCGCTTCTTCTATCACGGTAAAGCCGTTTTTTTCATAAAATGCGCAGGCGTTCGGCGTTGAAGAAAGCGTGAGCTGGGTTAGCCCCCTTTTTATGGCCTCTTCTTTTATCGCCTGCAAAATCCGGCTTGCCATTCCCTGCCCCAGAAATGCCGGTAAGGTAAACACGGCTTCTACCGAACCGGATGTGAGATCCAGAAAGCCTGTCGCTGCCGGTCTGTTGCTGGCCGGGTCATCCACCACGAAGAATGGATTATTCGCGATGGCGCCGGAGAAATTTGCGGGCATTATCTCCGGCGTCCAGGCGGCAATCACTTCCGCCGCATAGCTTTCGCGGCAACCATACCTTATCGCCTGATTGCGGATATCCCACAGCGCTTGCGCCTCATCGGGCAATGCCAGCCTGACTTTCATATTCACCCTCCGGAAAAAGACCATCGACACCCTTAAACTGAGCGAAATCAATCTATTCTGCAACTCGTTCCTCATCTTATTGATCCATCGGGCAAACAGGCATAGGGTAATGGCAATTAAAAAACGATCGGTCTAAATTCTTATGGCAGATGCTGAAGCGTTCAAATCCCGTCGGGGACGGCCCCCGAGAAGCGACAGAGCCTTTACGGATACCCGAGAAGCGCTGATCCGCGCCGGCGTGGCGATGGTCACCGAAAATGGTTTTCTCTCAACGGGTATTGATAGCCTCGTCAGAACGGTCGGCGTGCCGAAGGGCTCCTTCTATCATTATTTCGCCAACAAAGAAGCCTTTGGTCTGGCCGTGCTTGAAGCCTATCAGCGCTACTTCGCGCAAAAGCTGGATAAGCATCTCTTGAATAGCGACCTGCCAGCGCTGGCGCGCCTCGATGATTTTGTCCGTTCCGCCGGGGCGGGAATGGCCCGCTTTAACTTCACGAGGGGATGCCTGGTCGGCAATTTACTGCAGGAATCGCCTCTGCTGCCGGAGACTTTCGCCGATGTGCTTAAAACCATTCTGTTTGACTGGCAATCGCGTGTTGCCCGCTGCCTGCAGGAAGCCATTAACGACGGCGAGATACGGGACATGCGCCCTGCTCCCGAACTGGCAATGACCTTCTGGACCGGCTGGGAAGGCGCGGTCATGCGCGCGAAACTCTTCCACAGTACGGCGCCGCTGGATGATTTCTGGGCGTTTTTCAAACGCGCCCTGCAACCGACTATTTTTTGTGATTATGAGGAGAAACAATGAAAGCGATTGTGCTTGAAGAAGCTGAAGGTAAAACCCTGGCCTGCGTGAAGCAAATCAGTCTCCCTGCCGCCGCGCCTGACGAGGTGCTGGTTGATATCGACTGGTCCGGGCTGAACTACAAAGACGCCCTTGCTATCACGGGCAAAGGCAAAATTGTCCGCAGCTTCCCGATGGTGCCGGGGATTGATTTTGCAGGCGTGGTGAAGCGCAGCGAGGATGCGCGTTTCAGCGCGGGCCAGCAGGTTGTCTTAACCGGCTGGGGCGTGGGAGAAAACCACTGGGGCGGCCTGGCTGAACAGGCGCAGGTGAAGGGCGACTGGCTGGTGCCTCTTCCCGCAGGGTTAACCGCCCGTAAAGCGATGATTGTCGGTACCGCTGGCCTGACCGCCATGCTTTGCGTGATGGCGCTTGAAGATGCAGGCGTTACGCCAGCGGCGGGTGAAGTCGTGGTAACCGGCGCGAGCGGCGGCGTGGGCAGCACGGCGGTCGCTCTGCTCCATGCGCTTGGCTATCAGGTTGCTGCCGTCACGGGCCGCGAAAGCACACATGATTATCTGTTAAAGCTCGGCGCCGCTCGCGTTGTTCCCCGCAGCGATTTTGCGCAAACCCGCCCGCTGGAAAAACAGGTCTGGGCTGGCGCCATAGATACGGTTGGCGGCGCGGTGCTGGCAAAACTGTTAGCGCAAACAAACTATTCCGGCTGCGTGGCGGCCTGTGGCCTGGCCGGCGGTTTCGAGTTGCCGACCACCGTCATGCCGTTTATCTTGCGTAACGTTCGTTTGCAGGGCGTGGACTCGGTTAACGCGCCGTTTGCGCGTCGTACCGCCGCATGGGAACGGCTGGCGAAAGCGCTGCCGGAAAGCTTCTATCAGGTCGCAACAACGGAAATTACGCTTGAGGAAGCGCCAAAAGTCGCTGAAGCCTTCCTGCACAACGCGATCCAGGGACGAACGCTGGTCAAAATCCGCTAAACGAGATAAGGACGAGTAATGAAAAGTGCATCAAGCTGGGTTTTATCTTTCGCGCTTATCGCCAGCTCTTCTGTGCTGGCTGCTGAAGCTACGCTCCCTGCCCCAATTACAGCCCTGCAGAAGCAGGGATTTGAGCTGAAAGGTGAATTTAAAGCGCCCGGTAACCTGCAGGGTTACGCCATGCAGTACCAGGGGCAAGGCACCACCGTCTATCTGACGCCGGATAAGCAACATGCAATCATGGGTAATCTGGTCGATGCGTCCGGTAAGAACCTTAGCGATGAGCAGGTCGAAAAATGGGTTTACGCTCCGATGGCCAAAGAGATGTGGCAGAAGCTGGAGAAAAATCACTGGATAGCCGCCGGTAAAGCGGACGCGCCGCATATCGTTTATGCCTTCGCCGATCCCTACTGCCCGTACTGCACGCAGTTCTGGCAAAAAGCGCAGCCCTGGCTGACGTCAGACAAAGTACAGCTGCGCGTGCTGATGGTAGGCATGCTGCGCCCGGACAGCGCTCAGAAAGCCGCCGCCATCATGATGGCTGAAGATCCGGCAAAAACCCTCGCCGGTTATGAAAATAGCCAGGGGAAAATGGCGCTCAAAGCCCCGGCCAGCATCACACCGCAAATTACCGAAGCGCTGAAAAACAACCTTGCGCTGATGGATGAGCTGGGCGGTAGCGCCACTCCTTCTATCTATTACCTCAATAAAGAAGGCCGTCTCCAGCAGCATCAGGGGATGCCGGATGAGGAAACCCTGCAGGCGATCATGGGTGACAAACCGTAAAACAAAAGCGCCCTTTGGGCGCCAGGATTGAGGACGGCCACCCGAAAAGCGTAGTTTTCGGGTGGCCGGGATAAACCAGAAAATATAATTCTTTGTTTTTAAAAGGAACCTGCAAAGAAACTTTTAATAACCAGGAACTCTGCCAGCCATCTCAGCGCCCTTTGGGTGCGACATCATCAGCATCGGTTTGCTGCGCCGTCCGGATACGGCATATTCGGCTAAAGCCTCGCGCCAGTTTTCGAGCGGGAACAAGCGTACTTCCGGCAGCGTGCTGACCGCGAGCATAACCCACAGCTCAGTAAACCACTGCTGCCAGACTTCAGCCGCAGTGACGGCGAGCGTATCGCGTAAATGGAAGCGCTGCGGGTGAAGATAGCCGCCCGCCACCTTGTAAAGCTGGCCGCTGAGCAGGCCATATGAAATAAAATCCGCGCCCGGGCGCATAGCCTGCAACAGATCCGTCGCCAGCTCGCCGCCGACCGCGTCAAAGGCAATTTCAGCCTGCTGTGCGGCCTGACGCAACCCGCTTTTATCGTTGACGCTGACAGGAATAATCCCATCCTGTTCAGGCGCTGCGATTTGTTTATCCGAACGATAAACGCCAAAAACCGCTTTCGCTCCCTGACGCTTCGCCCATTGCGCCAGCAGCCCTGCGCAGGATGAGGTCGCGGCGGTGAGCAATACCGTTTTACCCTGCACCGGCCATTTTCTTAGCATCACGTAAGCCGCCAGCGGGTTGATATAGCCGCGCGCGGCAAGCACATCGGGGATGGAGTCAGGTACGGGCACCGCCCATTGCGGATCGCAGTCCAGCCAGCGCTGCCATGTCCCCTCGCCCCGCAAAGGCAAAACACGGCGCCCAATTAACGCCGGATTATCGGCCTCAGCCACCACGCCCATGCCTTCATAACCAGCCACGCGAGGAGGAACGACGCGGTGACGATAGGCGCCCGTTACGGGAATAAGATCGGAAGGATTTATGGGGGAATAACGCATTTGTACGCGAAGTTTGCCGGCGGCACGCGGCGCCAAAGAAGAGTGTTCCAGAGCCAGAACCTGTTCGGGCTGGCCGAATTCGTGGAACCAGAGAGCAGAATTATCCATGCATAAAGCGCCTGTAAACTGAATTACAGGCACTATAGCATGTAAAAATCAGCAGTAACGGCCCAGCGCGGCGCGCATGCCCTGGCTTTCAATCAACCGCAGATTTTCAGCAACCTGGTCGACTAAATTCACTACCTCAGTCAGATCCTGCCCCCAGTGTTCGCTGTCGCTTAACACCGTATGAACAAGCTGCCCGATATCAATTTGCCTGTCGCGCAGATTTGTCCAAAGCTCTTGATAGCGCACCAGCCAGCGCTCGTCGTCCTGCAACGGATAGCTTTCGCCGTTGCGCTCGCCCTGATAAAACGCGATCAGGGCCGCAAGAGCAAACGTCAGACGCGGCGGCAGCTCGCCGGTTGCCTCAAGCCCCGTCAGCAGCTGTGGCAGAATGCGCGTGCGGAATTTGGTCATGCCGTTTAGCGCGATGGATAACAACTGATGCTGAATATAGGGGTTACGGAAGCGGCCAGTCACGGCTTCAGCAAACGACAGCAGTTCATCCCGGGGCAAATCCAGCGCCGGAACGATCTCTTCGGCGATGGTTTTCTCCACAAAGCGGCAAACGTCAGCATCGCTCATGGCTTCGCCAACGGTGTTCAGCCCCGCAAGCCAGGCAACGGGCACCAGAGCGGTATGGACGCCGTTCAGGATAGCTACCTTACGTGCTTTATAAGGCCTGATATCATCAACGATCGTCACATTAAGCGGATACCGATCCAGACGTAACTCTTTTGCAAGCCAGGCCGGCCCCTGAATCACAAACAGGTAGAAGTGCTCCGCGGTATCCATAAAAGCATCTTTATAACCAAGCTGCGCTTCAATAGCGGCGGCTTCGTCGCGCGGATAACCGGTAACGATGCGGTCCACAAGCGTGGAACAGAAGGTGTTTGCTTCCTGCAGCCATTTGCTGAAGGCGACCGGCAGCGCCCACTCCTGCGCATAGCGCAACACCAGCTCCAGCAATGCCGCGCCGTTGTAATCAATCAGTTCGCAGGGAAGGATTACCCAGCCTTTATCCGCCGCGCCGTCAAAATGGCTGAACCGTTCGAACAGCAAACGGGTCAGTTTTGCCGGATAGCTTACCGCTGGCGCATCTTCAAACTTATCCCCCGCGTGGTAGCTGATGCCCGCTTCGGTCGTGTTCGAAAATACGAAGCGCATATCCGGGTTATGCGCGAGCTTCAGGAACGCCTCGTAATCCTGATAAACGTTAATTTCACGGTTTACCGAGCGGATAAGGCGCGCGTCGCTGACGGCTTTCCCCTGCTCGTTAAGACCGCGGATCACCGTAGTATATAGCCCGTCCTGGGTTGTCAGCGACGGCGGAAACGCGCTGTCTATCGGGCGCACTATCACCACGCCTGCATTAAGATCCGTGTGTTCATTGAGCAAATCTATCTGCCAGTCGATGAAGGCGCGTAAAAAGTTGCCTTCGCCAAACTGGATAATGCGGTCGGGATAGCGGGCACCGGGAAAATCATGACGATTAAGCGTTTTCACTATGTTATTCCTTGGCAAGAATCAGATTATCGAACAGAAATATTCCGTTCAAGCTAGCAGAATCCGTCAAAGTAAAACCCGGTTTTGATCAATATAAGTTGTTATACCAATTAATTCAGAGGTGCTTGTAGTAGAAAGTGGTCGCACAAGGCTCGCCGTCAGGCATCAGCGCATATGCAGGGATTTCCCCCGCCCGTTGCCAGCCGCTATTTTGGTAGAACAACTCTGCGCTGCTGCCGGTTGCGGTATCCAGCACCAGCACGGTTTTCCCGGCCTGTAACGCGACAGCTTCTAACTGTTGCATCAGGCGTTGTGCGGCACCACGACGCCTGGCGCGCGGGTGAACCAGCAGTTTCGCCACGTCAGCACGGTGAGGCTGGTTTTCCGGTTGGTCGATAATCAACTGCACGGTGCCCACGATCTGCTGGCGTTCATCTTCCGCGACCAGCACCACGCGCTCCCGGTTCGCCACGCCATGGGCAACGCCCTGCCAGAAGGCAGTTGCTTTCCCGATGGATAACGGGTGCATAAAGCTTACCGACGCGCCGTCCGCTACGCAGTCGATCAGCACTTCATTAAGCTCCGTAAGGGAAGATTCAATATCAGAAAAGGAGAGTACGCGAATGAGAAGATCGGTCATCTTAATTAATCCTGGACAAGAGGTGTCGAGTAATCTGGGTGAAGCGAGGGAAAGCGTCAATAAGGCGCGTCAGAGGAAATGCTTATAGGCTCATCCCTGAGCCTGCCTGCACAATCAGTAACTGTTTTTTTGCCTGGCTGTCAGAGACGCCTCTTTAAACATGGCAAGCCGCGCGTCCAGCACCTGGGTATAAAGCATGGTATCGACGCCGACTGCGACAAAGTTAGCCCCCCACGCAATGCACTTACGCGCCATCTCCGGCGACACGGCAAGAAAGCCTGCGGCTTTCCCGGCGGCCCGGATGCGACGAATGCTTTGTTCAATAATACGCTGCACCTCGGGATGATCCGCGTTGTCCGGATAACCAAGCGACGCGGACAGATCCGCAGGCCCGATAAATATCCCGTCGATCCCGTCAATCTCAAGCAGCGCGTCCAGATTATCCAGCGCGAGTTTACTTTCGGCCTGAATCAACACGCACAGCTCGTCGTTTGCCTGCGCCATATAGTTCTCTACGCGCCCCCAGCGCGCGGCACGTGCGACGCTTGCCCCTACGCCTCTCGTGCCCGTCGGCGGATAGCGCGTAGCGCTGACAATCTCACGCGCCTGCCCCGGCGTGTCTACCATCGGGATCAGCAGCGTGCGCGCCCCGATATCCAGCATCTGTTTTATAATGCTTTTCTGTCCTTCAACCGGCCTGATAACCGGCTGACTGCTGTAGGCCGCAATGGCCTGCAGCTGGTGGTAGAGATCCTGTACGGTGTTCGGCGCATGTTCGCCATCGATCAACAGCCAGTCATAACCCGACGTCGCCGCAATTTCTGCCAGATAGGAAGAGGTGCTGCTCAGCCATAATCCGATCTGCACCTCACCGTTGAGTAATCCTTGCCTGAAGGCGTTGGATAAAATTGTATTCATAGAAATCCTTATGCGTTAAGAGCGCTGCGGGCTGGTAAGCGGCGTCTGCTTAGCCACGCGCAGCGTGAAAATAATCAAAGAGCCAATAATGGCGATCCCGGCCAGCGCGAGCAGCCCTGCCGCATGGCTGGCAAAAACGGTTTCAGCTTTCACGCGGATAAGCGGTGCCAGGAAGCCGCCAACCGCCCCGAACAGGTTCACAAAGCCGATACCCGCCGCAAGCGCGGTGCCGGAGAGCAGCTGCGTTGGCATCGTCCAGAACACGGGCTGTACGGCGATAAAACCAACGGCCGCCACGCAAAGCGCAACAATCGCCAGAACCGGACTCACCAGGCCTGAAACGCCGATCCCGATTCCTGCGGCAAGCAGCGTCAGAGCGGCAACGTTGCGGCGATCGCCCGTTCTGTCGGAATAGCGTGGGATATACCAGGTGCCAAACAGCGCCGCTATCCACGGGATCGCGGTAACCAGCGAGGCGGTAAAGCCCACTTTCGTTCCCATCAGTTCCGCGACCTGGGTTGGCAGGAAGAAAATCAGCCCGTATACCGCAATCTGAATCGTCATATAGATAATCGCCAGCTGCCAGACACGGCCATTGCTGAGGGCATCCCTGAAGCGTGAGGCCGTTTTCTTCTCGTCTTCGCCAGCCAGCTGCGCCAGCAGCACCCGTTTCTCTTCATCCGTCAGAAAACGGGCTTTCTCAGGCGTATCGTCGAGATAGAAGAAGGTAAAGGCCCCGGCAGCTACCGCCAGCAAGCCTTCGATAAGGAACATCCAGTACCAGCCGGGACTGCCCATAAAGCCGTGCATTTCAAGTAACGCCCCTGACAGCGGCGAGCCGAGCGTTAAGGCCAGCGGTGCGCCCATATAAAACAGGCCCATAACGGCGGCGCGATTGCGTTGCGGGAACCACTGCGAGGTGAGGTAAATCATCCCGGGGAAGAAACCGGCTTCGGCAGCGCCTAACAGTGTGCGCACAACAAGGAACTTCGCTTCTGTGTCGGCATACGCCATGGCCGCAGACAGTATTCCCCACAGCAAGGTCGTGCCGCCAATCCATCTGCGGGCGCCCCATTTACGCATCAGCAGGTTTGCGGGCACGCCCAGCAAGGCATAGACCACAAAGAATATCCCTGCGCCCAGCGCGTAGGCTTCGTTACTCAGCCCGGTGTCGATCTGGTAAGTCTCTTTGGCAAAGCCGATATTCGAACGATCGAGAAACGCCAGAATATACAGCGCCAGCATAAACGGGATCAGACGTAGGCGGTTCTTTTTCACTGCACTGTTCAGAACGGGATCCATAGCAGTTACCCTCATTAAAGCCGCAAAAAGGTTACAACGTCACGATTACTGAAGGAGTTCAGCCTGCTAAACGTGACGTCGGTTAATTAATGGTGATAAGGACGTTTCAGGTTCAGATCCCGGTTCAGCTCTACCCCAAAGCCCGGTTTATCCAGCACGGATTTATGCATGCGCCCGTTAACCGGCACAGGTTCATCAATCAGGATCGGGTCAAACTGCGGGCGCATCGTTGAGCAGTCCGGGCTGGTCATCAGGAATTCGCTGAAAGGCGTATTGGTGAAGGTGATCACCGCGTGATGGGAGTAGATCGAAGAGCCATGCGGCACCACAAGCTGCCCGCGCGATTTGGCGATAGCGGCAATTTCCACAAGCGTCGTCAGACCGCCGCACCAGCCAACGTCCGGCTGCATGATATCGATGCCGGTTTCCGCCAGGGTACGGAATGACTGGAGCGTGCCGTGATGTTCTCCGCTGGTGATCATCATTCCCGCAGGCGCATTGCGTTTAAGTTCGCGGTAGCCTTCATACTGCTGCGGCGGTAGACACTCCTCCAGCCACTTCAGGTTGTACGGCGCGCAGGCATGGGCAAGCCTGATGGCGTAGTTAACGTCCTGGCTCATCCAGCAGTCGAGCATCAGCCAGAAATCCGGGCCGCATTTTTCGCGGTATTCCGCCACCATCGCCGCATCTTTACGGATCCCCGCATCGCCATCATGCGGCCCCCAGTGCGTCGGCATTTTTCCGCCGATAAAGCCCATTTCTCTGGCAAGATCCGGACGCGCGCCGGTCGCATAGAATTGGATCTCATCGCGCACCGCGCCGCCAAGCAGTTTGTAGACCGGCAGGCCAACAACCTTGCCAAACAGATCCCACAGCGCCAGATCGACGCAGGAGATAGTGTTCATCACCAGGCCGCCGGAGCCGGAGTAATACAGCGTAGCGCCCAGCATCTGATCATGGATCAGCTTGATATCGCTGACGCATTTGCCCTCAATAAAGCGGTTAAGGTGCTTCTCAACGATAAAGCAGCCCATTTCGCCGGCGGTGGATACCGCAAAACCCGTCTGGCCATTATCGGCCTCAACCTCAACCACCAACGTCCCCAGCACGTTAATCCCGAAAGACTGACGCGACTGCTCGTACTGCTGATATTTACTCATTGGCGTAGCGATGTGATCGTCAATCCAGTGCTGATTACCCTGGTCGTGGTAATCCGCCCCGCCGCTGCCTTTCTCGGCTGTTGCACCGCCCAGATACCAGGCGCGGACTTGTTTTATTTTAGGTAGGGTCATCGGCTGCTCTCCTCAGTAATAGTTATGATGCTTTCAGGTCGAAAGGGCTTCGCCAGCCGAGCAGACGGGAAATCTCTTTCGCGCAGGCAAGTGTCTGGCTGGCAATCAGGTCACGATTGTCATCGTTGATTTGTAATCGGGTGCCCACCACGGAAATCGCGGCGGTAAGAGCGTTGCCTCCGTTAAATATCGGGGCGGCGACACAGCGCACATCGGGGTAATCCTCTCCGTGGTCATAGCTCCAGCCCTGACGGCGAATTTTGCTGATTTCCTCCGCCATACGTTCGGGGGTGGTAATCGAGGTTGGCGTTCTGGGGCTGTAGTCCAGACCGGCGAGAATAGCTTCGCGCTGCGGCGACGGCTGCCAGGCCAGCAGGCATTTACCGATGCCGGAGCGGCTAAGCGACAGGCTCTTCCCTTCATGCGAGCGCACGCTGATGGTGGCGGAGGATTCGATTTTGAGAATGTAGTAGGCGTTTCCGTTATCAATAATGCCGAGATGGCAAAGCAGCCCGGTCTGCTCCATCAGCTGAGTAAGGCGTTTGCGGGCAATATCGCGCAGGTCGATTTTGCTCAGCGCGTGGCCCGCCAGCTCCACCAGTTTGGTCCACAGACAGTAGTTATCCTGCGCGTCCACCGTCACAAAGCGATGCTTTCTGAGTTCGGCAAGCAGCAGGTAGAGCGTACTTTTTGGGATCCCCAGCTCGCTGATAAGGACTGCCGCGCTGGATGGCCCCCGTCGCGCGATGAAATTCATGATCTCGATGGCCCGCGTCAGGGCGGGCACTTTGGTTGATTCCATTAGATTGGACTCCGGTCTCGTCTGATGGAAACAAGTGTGGCGGCGGCGACAGGATGCTTATGTGAGGCGCGTCAAACTTCGCCGCTCTGTCGCCCTGTAAGAATTTTTGGCATGGAGAAATGTGATAAAACGCGCAGATTTTTTCGCGAGGAGTACAACAGGTTGTACTGAGCCGTTGGTTTACAGGAGATCTACCCCTGCTTGCGGTTAAAAAATAGACCGGCCAATACGCTGAGCCAGAATCTCCAGCGCGGCCGTGCCCGCCAGCGAGTTACCCGAGGCATCCAGCTCCGGGCTCCAGACGGCGATCGACATCTCGTGCGGCACGATGGCGACGATCCCGCCGCCCACGCCCGATTTTCCCGGCATGCCAACGCGGTAAGCGAATTCGCCCGCGCCGTCGTACATGCCGCTCGTCACCATCAGGGCATTTATCTGGCGCGTTTGCCGGGCGCTGATCACCGGTTCAGCCAGCTGCGGCGAGCGTCCCTGATTCGCCAGAAAAAGAAACGCTTTCGCCAGCTCAAGGCAGCTCATTTTTAACGAGCAGTAATGGAAATAGTTCTGCAGCACGGTGGTGACGTCGTTATCAAAGTTACCGAATGACTTCATCAGCCAGGCAATGGCCGCGTTGCGGGCGGAGTGTTCGAACTCCGATTTTGCCACCCGCGTATCGTAAGCGAGATCGTTGATACCGGCGAGCTGGCGCACCACCTCAAGCATACGCTGCCGCGGCGCGCTCAGACGTGTTTGCAACATGTCGCATACCACCAGCGCTCCGGCATTGATAAACGGGTTGCGGGGCTTGCCCTGTTCGAGTTCGAGCTGCAGCAGAGAGTTGAAGGGCTGACCGGAAGGCTCTTTTCCTACCCGCCGCCAGATTTCAGCCTCTTCATAGCGGCCCATGGCGAGCGCAAGGCTAAGCACTTTGGATATCGACTGAATGGAAAAACGCTCCTGCGCATCGCCCGCGCTGAAAAGCTCGCCGTCTACGGTGCAGATCGCGATGCCTAACTTATCGGCGGGGACTTCCGCAAGCGCAGGGATATAATCTGCAACCTTTCCCTGCCCTGTAAGCGGCCTGACCTGCGCCAGAATCTCTTCCAGCAACTGATTATCTGGCAAACCGGGCACCCTGAACTCCTGACCGACGGGAAATTAACGTCCGGCAGTATATCAGAAGGTTATCTTTTCCGCAGGCAGGAGAAAATGCACAGGGTGCTGGAGTGAGAATTACTCAGGTGTTATTGGCCGTCGGGGGACGAAATTTTTTCAACTCTTCAAGCAGTTCGTTAACGGTATTTTTCAGCTCGGCGATATCTTTATCCTTCATCATATCGACTTTTTCATGCAGCGCATAAAGCTCAAGATCGGTTTTCACGTTAACGTTGGACTCAATTTCAGCCCGGCGGCTGTCGTTCATATTCTGCCGTTTCTGGCTCATCATAATGGCAGGCGCGGTATAAGCCGCCTGGAAAGAGAGAAACAGATTTAATAAAACGAACGGGTAAGGATCGAATCCCGATTTCCGGGAGAAGAGGTTATAGGTGGTCCAGACAATAATAATGGCGGACTGCGCCAGGATAAATGTCCAGGTGGCAATGCCGCCCGTTATCACATCCGCCATTCGTTGCCCAAACGTAGTTTCCGGCTCACATTCTGTAGGGTCGGCCAGCAGTTCCTCATGCTCCTGCTTGCTTTGCCTGCGTAATTCATTGAGTTGACGACGTGATTCGCTGTCCATGATGGTGCATTCGCAACAAAGAAAAGGTGAGTAAAGTTTGGTATAAAAACCGAGAAAACAGTAGGAATACGGCGCCCAGACGCCGTTAATATCCTCGCTAAAGTTTTACAAGGTGTAACCGTGTTCCGGCGGCAGTTGAAAACGCGCCACCGCGCTTTCCAGGCGGGAAGATTCGTCGCGCAGCAGCCTTGATGAGCCCGAAGTTTCGCGGATCAGCTGATTCGTCCGGGTCGCCACCTCATTGAGCGTGGCAATGCGTTTCGTCACGTGTTGTACGCTCTCGCCCTGGTTGAGCGTGGCCGCAGAGATTTCACTTAGCAGGCCGCTGAGTTTACTCACCACGGCGATGACGTTCTGCAGGCTCGTTTCAAGCACCGTCACCGCGTTTGAACCCTGTTCAATACCCTGCACAGAATTGTTGATAAGGGTTTTAATACCGTGCGTGGACCGGCTGCTTTTCTGCGCCAGCAGCCCCACTTCTTTTGCCACCACCGCAAATCCTCGCCCATGGTTGCCCGCGTGCGCCGCTTCAATGGCGGCGTTGAGCGCCAGAATATTGGTCTGAAACGCCACGCTGTCAATAATGGCGACAATGCCGCGCATCTCGGCGGATTGCGTAACGATATCCTGCATGGAAAGGTTCACCCTGTGCATCATCTGGTCGCCCCCGGCGGCGATTTCACGGGCCTCGTCGACGCGAAGCTTAGCCAGTTTTGCATAATCGCCGTTCTCTTTGACGCGGGAACCCAGCTCCGTGATGTGGCCTGTCACTCCCTGTAACGCTTGTTCCTGCTGCGCCGACTGGCTGAAAAGCAGCTGATTGCCTTCCGCCAGCCGATTGACGTTCAGCGCCATCGTTGCCGCCGCGTCACGCACTTCCTGAACCAGAGTCTGTAACCCGTGCTGCATCGCCGCCACGCTGCCGCTCAGCTGATTCACCTCCCGGTTCATATGGCTACCTGCAGGCGGCAGACGCGAAAGATCGCCTGCGGCAAGCACGTCAATATGAGCGATTACGCTTCTGAGCGGCCCGATAACCCAGCGCGTCACGGCCAGCCAGACGGCGACGGCCACCAGCGCTAACACCCCCAGCATCGCGATAAACATATTTTGCGCACGGCTGAGGCTGCTCAGCAGCGAGCCGCTGGCATCGCGGGTTTGTTGCTCATTCTCCTTCTGGAAACCGGCATAGCTATCGTTAAAGGCGCTTTGAAACGCCTGCACCGGCACGGCGAAAAATGCATCGATGGTGCTGCTTTGCGCCAGGCCGTCCGCCTGCTCTTTCAGTCCGTCAAAAAACAGCTTATAGCTGCTGACCAGCGCTTCGCTGTGCTCCCGCTCTTGCTGGCTGTTAGCGAGGCGTAGCCGTTGATAGCTTTCAAAATCGGCAAGGGACGCCTTAAGCGCTGCCTGCGACTCATCCAGCAGGCTGTTCCAGCTTCCTACCGATCCCGTTTCTTTATCCTGCAGGAAGTAGATGCCCGCCCGGTTTAACAGATCGCTTGCCATAAGCAACGAGCTGCGCGCTTTGTCCATAAACATCTGCTGTTCGTGCCGCCGATCGCTCGCGAGGAGATCGCGTCGGGTATCGTGCAAAATGGAGGAAAGCAGAAGGGTTGACACGATCTGTAAAACGCAGAACAGCGCTATCACGCAGACAGCGCCGCTCAGTAAGCCAAACGAACGGCGAGGCGCCTTCCATGAGCTGAAAATTTGTCTTATGTTCATGATTTTCTTTGGTAACACCAGGAATAAGCCGAGTGTACCGGGCGAAAATGACAGAACTATTTCAGATTTGTGAACGGCTTAACGGCCGCGCCATCCGCCAGGCTGCTGCTAGCGACGATCCTTCCACACGGTCTGCACATTGCAGAACTCATGCAGGCCAAAGCGGGAAAGCTCCCGCCCGAAGCCGCTTTTCTTTACGCCGCCAAACGCCACGCGCGGATCGCTTGCGCTGTAGCCGTTGATAAATACGCCGCCGCACTCCAGACGGGAAGCCATCCTGCAGGCAAGGTTCTGGTCGGCGGTAAACAGCGTGGCGGAAAGGCCGAAGTCGCTGTCGTTTGCCAGCTCAAGCGCGTGCTCCGCGTCGCGTGCCACGGTAATCGCCGCCACCGGGCCGAACAGCTCCTGACGGAAAGCCGTCATTGCCGGCGTTACGTTGCCCAGCACGGTCGGGGCATAATAATTGCCTTCGCCTGACAGTTTCTCGCCGCCCAGCAGCAGCGTAGCGCCCTCATTAAGTGACGTTGTAACTTGCTCGTGGAGTTCATCACGCAGATCGTAACGCGCCATTGGCCCGAGCTGGGTCGCCTCAAGGGTGGGATCTCCGGTCTGCATTCGCTGCGCGGCTGCAAGAAACTTCTCTGTAAAGGCTGCGGCAATGCCCTCCTCAACGATAAATCGTTTTGCCGCCGCGCATACCTGGCCGGTATTCTGAAAGCGCCCTGCCGCCGCCGCTTTGACCGCTTCATCAAGATCCGCGTCATTGAGGACGATAAACGGATCGGAACCGCCAAGCTCAAGCACGCACTTTTTAAGCGCCGCTCCGGCCTGGGCGCCAATCGCGGCGCCCGCTCGCCCGCTGCCGGTCACGGTAATTGCGGCAATACGGGAGTCTTTTATCGCGCGGCTCACGCCTGCCGGCGTCACGTTTATCACTTCAAACAGGCTTGCGGGGAAATCAGCTTTGATAAACAGCGCTTCAATAAGCAGTGCGCAACCCATTACGTTCGGCGCAGGCTTCAGCACGTAACTGTTGCCTGCCAGCAGGACAGGCACCGCACCGCGCAGCACCTGCCACAGCGGGAAGTTCCAGGGCATTACCGCCAGCACCGGACCCAGCGGGCGGTATTCAATCACCGCTTTGTGCTCTTCAACCTGCGTAGTTTCGGCGCTCAGCATCGCCGGGCCATGTTCAGCGTACCAGTCGCACAGGCTGGCTGACTTTGCGACTTCTGCCCGCGCCTGAACAATCGGTTTGCCCATTTCAGCGGTAATCATCTGCGCCATCGGTTCGGCGCTATCGCGCAGCGCTGCGGCCAGAGCCCTGAGCTTTTGCGCCCGCTGCATGACGCAGACCTGCCGCCAGGCTACAAAAGCGCCGTGGTTTGTCGCCAGCGCCGCATCAAGCTGAGCGTCGGATTCATAAGGATAAGCGGCAAGCCGTTGCCCGTTTGCCGGGTTTAAAGAAATCGCGTGGGTTTGCGTCGTAACAGAATGCATGTTGTCGCCTCATAGTCTGAATAACGCTTACCTTACGCTTGAGAAGCGCTGCTGAAAAATGAATAATTGTGAGTCAGTTATTCATGAAATGAGAATGAAGCATGGATCTTGTGCAGCTTGAAATGTTTACCGCCGTAGCGGAGACCGGCAGCATCAACGCCGCCGCGCAGAAGGTGCATCGCGTGCCCTCTAACCTCACCACGCGTATTAAGCAGCTTGAGGCGGATCTCGGCGTCGATCTCTTTATCCGTGAAAATCAGCGACTGAAACTCGCCCCTGCCGGGCACAGTTTTTTGCAATACAGCAAACGCATCCTTGCGCTGGTGGACGAGGCGAGAACGGTGGTTTCAGGCAACGAGCCGCAGGGCCTGCTGGCGCTGGGTTCGCTGGAAAGCACCGCCGCCGTGCGCATCCCTGGCCTGCTGGCGACGTTTAATCAAAAGTATCCAAAGATACAGCTTTCGCTTGCTACCGGGCCGTCCGGCGACCAGATAGACGGCGTGCTGGAAGGAAAACTGTCCGCCGCTTTCGTCGATGGCCCGGTGTTGCATCCTGCGCTAGAGGGCCTGGCCGTGTATGAAGAAGAAATGGTGATTGTGGCGCCTGCCGATAGCGCGCCGGTAACGCATGCGCAGCAGGTTAACGGAGCAAACATCTACGCTTTCCGGGCGAACTGCTCGTACCGCCGCCATTTTGAGAGCTGGTTCCATCACGGCCAGGCGATACCGGGGAAAATTCATGAAATGGAGTCCTACCACGGTATGCTGGCCTGCGTTATTGCCGGAGCGGGGTTGGCTTTAATGCCGCGCAGCATGCTGGAAAGCATGCCCGGCAGCCATCAGGCGAGCGCCTGGCCGCTACCGCCGGACTGGCGCTACCTGAACACCTGGCTTATCTGGCGCAAAGACGCGAAGACTCGCCAGCTTGAGGCCTTTATAGCGATGCTTGCACCTTTGTCGTTGCCTTAGCTTGCGTTTAAGCCGCCTGATAGCGGAAAATTTTTAGCCCTTCGCTCTCATCGGGCGCAATAAAGAAGGAGGCGATCTGCGCAAACTCCGCCTCGCTCAGCGTATAAGGATGCTCTCCCTGCTGATTGCGAAAGTTAATTCGCTGTAGGCACAGCGAATCTGCCGCATCCAGCCAGTGCAGTTCAGCCTCCACGCGGGCCTGTTCAGCCAGGCTTTTTGCCCAGCCGCGAACGGCTGGCGTATTGCCGGGAAAATCCAGCGTAACGCTCATGCCCTGGCGCAGTAATTCAACGATATGCGGCCCGACGGCAGTTTTTAACCGCGCAGCGTTACGTACATAGTCAGCAAGCGTTTTCTGTTCATCCTGATAAAGCGCGCTAAGCCAGCGGTCTTCACTGATAAGCAGGCGACCTTCGCGCTGCGCCAGTTCAGCCGCAAGCGTTGACTTGCCCGCCCCTGCCTTTCCACAAAGTAACTGAAGTGCAGCCATGTGCTTTCCTTTTGTCTGAACGCTTATTCGAGCCGGTCCGGGTGCCGCTTGTAAAAATAAATGTTCCTCAGCCTGACGCCTTCGCCATTTTTTGCCGCTATAAGGAAAACTGATTTTTTCCTGCGGCCTTGTGGGTGTACCTTACTTACCAGTCAGACGACAACCTTATCCGGACAAATATGAATACCAAAGCCCGTAAAGTGATGATCATCGGCACAGGAAACGTCGGCGCTTCCGCGGCCTATGCGCTGTTAAACCAGAATATCTGTGAAGAGCTTATTCTGGTGGACCTGGACCGGGAGCGCGTTGAAGGCCACTGCCAGGATTTGTCGGATGCCGCAGCCTTTATGCCGGGCATGATGAAAATCAGCGTCCGTGAAGCCCGCGACTGCGCGGATGTGGATATCGCCGTCATCGCTGTTTCAGGCGGCGCATTAAAGCCCGGGCAGACCCGCCTGGATGAGCTCACCGGCACCGCCGGCATCGTGACGAAGATCGTCCCGGCTATGATGGACAATGGATTCAACGGTATTTTTCTGGTTGCCACTAACCCCTGCGACATCATCACTTACCAGGTGTGGAAACTCTCGGGTTTACCGCGCAACCAGGTGATGGGCACCGGCGTCTGGCTGGATACCACTCGTTTGCGCCGCACGCTTGCCGAGGCGCTGGATATCGGCGCGCAAAGCATCGATGCGTTTATCCTTGGCGAACATGGCGATACCCAGTTCCCGGTCTGGTCGCATTCGTCGGTTTTCGGCTCGCCGCTTGCCGGAGTCTATCAACGCAAAACGGGTCAAGCGCTGGACATGGCAGCGCTTGCCGGGAAGATCCGCACGCTTGGTTTCGAGATCTACAGCCGCAAAGGCTGCACCGAATATGGCGTCGCTGCCACTATCGCTGAGATCTGCCGCAATATCTTCACCGGCAGCCACCGCGCGCTGGCGATATCCTGCATTCTGGACGGGGAATATGGCGAGTCGGATATTGCCATTGGCGTACCTGCGGTACTGGCGCAAAGCGGCGTACAGCAGGTGATAGAACTGGAACTCAGTCCCGAAGAGAAGGTCAACTTCTCCCGTTCGGTTGCGGTGATCAAAGCTAATATTCAGCGCTTGCCTTAGAGCGCCTGGCCGTAGTGAAGGCGATATGCCGCATCTGAGGCGGCAGGAAGGGCCGTTTCATTCGCTAATCAGGCGCTTCACCTGAGTCACTGCGGCAGGGGCTTTGCCATAAACAGGCTTAACGGATCTGGCTTATAAGGCGCAAAGGCCTCAACTGGCTGATAACCCTGGCGCTGATAAAGGGTTATCGCGCCATGCTGCTTAATCCGTGTTTCCAGACGAAGTAAGCGGCAAGAGCGTCCAGGAGCCGCTTGCTCAAGCGCCGCCAGGAGTTTTTCGCCGAGGCGCTGCCCGCGATGCCGCTCATCGATACAGATGCGTTTGACTTCACCTGCCCCACCGCAACGCCAGCCCGTTCCCTTATCACCATAAAAATCAACGAAACGTCATCAGCGCAGCAGCACCTTACCTATCAGATAGGTCGCGGCCTTCCCGCCGATAAGCACACGATCGCCTGCCAGCTGGCAACGTAAATCGCCGCCGCGCCCGGATACCTGACGGGCGAACATCTGCGTTTTGCCTAGTTTCTCAGCCCAGTAAGGGATGAGCATGCTGTGCGCCGATCCGGTGACCGGATCTTCCGGCACCGCCTCACCCGGACAGAAGAAACGGCTGACAAAATCATATTCGCCTTCGCCGGGCGCGGTGATGCAGACCATTTTTTCCAGCGGGATCATGGCGTTGATCTCTGCGCGAACCGCCTCAACCTGCCGCTGAGTTTCCAGCACGACCATGTAATCGCGCGCCACGCGCACTTCTTTGCATTCGCTGATGCCCAGCGTCTCCAGCAGCAGCGGCAGCGGCATTACCGGTTCGGTGTCCCACGCCGGGAAGTCGAGCGTCAGCCACTCGCCGTTGCGGGTAACGCTAAGCGGACCGACAAAACGGGTGGTGAAATGGATCGTCGCCTCGGGATAAGCGAAATATTCAAAGATAACGTGCGCTGCGGCGAGAGTCGCATGGCCGCACAGGTTGATTTCCCCCTGGGTGGTGAACCAGCGCAGCTCAAACCCCTCGTCCGTGGTGACAAAGAAAGCCGTTTCCGACTGATTATGCTGTTTGGCCATCTTCAGTAGGGTGGCGTCCGGCAGCCATTCCGTGAGCGGGCACACGGCCGCGGCATTGCCGCCGAAAGTGGTATCCGCAAAGGCGTCTACCATATAAAAGTCAACTGGTTGCATAGCATAAACCTCATATTGTTATGGGGGAGCGCATGATGTCTACCATGCCATGAGAAACCGGGCGTTCGCATTCATTTTTTTATGCGCTCACAGCAGAACAAAAAAATGAGATCTAAATCACAAAATTAGTTGTATGCCCCGATTGATGGTTTTATGATCGCCTTCTCTTCCTCCCTTAATCACCAACGCGAAACTATTTTATGACACTAAGCACGGTCTCACGGCGTACAGCGTGGCTGCGGGTCGTTACTCTTGCCGTCGCGGCATTTATCTTTAACACCACCGAATTTGTGCCTGTCGGGCTGCTGTCGGATATTGCGGGCAGTTTCGGTATGGAGACGGCGCAGGTTGGCATCATGCTTACCATCTACGCCTGGGTTGTGGCGTTAATGTCGCTGCCGTTTATGCTGCTGACAAGCCAGGTGGAGCGCCGCAGGTTGTTGATCGGCATCTTCGCGTTATTTATCGCCAGCCACGTGCTCTCCTTCCTTGCCTGGAACTTTACCGTGCTGGTCATCAGCCGCATCGGCATCGCCTTTGCCCACGCTATTTTCTGGTCGATCACGGCATCGCTGGCCATTCGCATGGCCCCGGCGGGCAAAAAGGCGCAGGCGCTGAGCCTGCTTGCAACCGGTACCGCGCTGGCGATGGTATTAGGATTACCGCTGGGCCGCATCATCGGACAATATTTTGGCTGGCGTAGCACCTTCTTTGCGATCGGCGTGGTGGCGGCCATTACGCTGTTCTGCCTGATGAAACTGTTGCCGAAGCTGCCAAGCGAGCATTCCGGTTCCCTTGGCAGCGTGCCGGAACTGTTTCGTCGCCCGGCGCTGGTGAGCATCTATGTGCTGACGGCGGTCGTGGTAACAGCCCACTACACCGCGTACAGCTACATCGAACCCTTTGTGCAAAACGTTGCCGGGCTGAGCGCCAACTTTGCGACGCTTCTGCTCCTGGTGCTGGGCGGTACCGGCATCCTCGGCAGCATTCTGTTCGGCAAGCTGGGCAACAAATATGCTTCGCCGCTGATTAGCGGAGCGATAGCGCTGCTGGTGCTCTGCCTTGCGCTGCTGCTGCCCGCCTCCGCCAGCAACGTTAACCTGACCGTGCTGAGCATGTTCTGGGGTATCGCCATGATGGTGATTGGGCTTGGCATGCAGGTGAAAGTGCTGGCGCTGGCGCCGGATGCCACAGACGTGGCCATGTCGCTCTTTTCAGGGATTTTCAATATCGGCATCGGTGCCGGCGCGTTGCTGGGAAACCAGGTCAGCCTGCATTTTTCCATGTCCAGCATCGGCCTGGTCGGCGCGATTCCGGCGCTGGCAGCGTTAGTCTGGTCGGTGTTGATATTCCGCCGCTGGCCGGTGGCGCTGGAAGAGCAGCCTCATCACGGTTAAAGATTATCCGGGCGGTGGGTTGCCGCTGCCCGGCTTACTTAGACGGGATTTGATAACCGAGTGAACCAGCCCCTCCGCGCGGCGAAGATCAAAGGGCGCACCGTCGGAATGCAGCGGCAAATCATGGAACAGCGTCTCCATAATGGCGACCGCGGTATTCTCGCCTCCGTAAAGGGTGGCAACACCATTACTCATTGGGCTAAAACGTGCGTTCCTCAGGCCGGTAGCCTTCATCCAGCAAATATCGTGGATAGTAGTCTTTGCCATTAATCTGGACGACAAAAATCGATCCGGACGTTTTCCAGCGGTTCGGCCCCGCGCTGGGGTTGGTATTTTTGATATCCATCTACGCATCGAGGCGTTGACATCAACCGATCCCGGCTCAGACTTCCTTTTCCAGATCCAGCAGCTCTTCGAGCGTCAGCACGTTGTTGTGAATAACGTCGATCGCTTTGTTCAGCCCCTGGTTATAGAAAAGCGGCGCGATTTTTTTAACCAGCTCGTCAAGAAAAAACTCAGCCTCAAACTGCCCCAGCTGCAGGTCGTGCTTGTCTTCCATATAGTCGACGATATGCGCCACAAGGTTCTGGTAGTCATCGTTGGGTAGCTTTAAGTTTTTCATCTCATTCCCTTAGTTTGGCCAGGTGGTAATGATTTCCACTACGCCATTAATAATAAACTGCACTCCCATACACACCAGCAGGAACCCCATCAGGCGCGAAATAGCTTCAATGCCGCTTTTCCCCACGAGGCGCATAATGGCCCCGGAGCTGCGCAGGCTGCCCCATAAAATCACGCTGACCAGCCCAAAAATCAGCGGCGGCGCAACCAGCGTAACCCAGGCAGGAAAATCCACGCCGTGTTTGAGCGTGGAGGCGGAGCTGACGATCATCGCAATCGTTCCGGGACCTGCGGTACTCGGCATCGCCAGGGGAACGAACGCAATGTTCGCCTCCGGCTCTTCGCTTAGCTCTTCCGATTTGGTTTTCGACTCGGGAGACACATGCGCTTTTTGCTGCGGGAACAGCATACGGAAGCCGATCAAGCCGACAATCAAGCCTCCGGCGATACGCAGCCCGGGTATCGAAATCCCGAAGGTGTTCATCACTATCTGCCCTGCATAGTAGGCCACCATCATAATGACGAATACATTGATGGAGGCCATCAGCGCCGTGCGGTTGCGGGTCTTGCTGTTCATGTTACCGGCAAGGCCGAGGAACAGCGCAACCGTGGTCAACGGGTTTGCCAGCGGCAGTAATACCACCAGCCCAAGCCCGATGGCTTTTAGTAAATCCATCATCTTTTTGTTCCTGGCTCCACAGTCGATAAGACAGCTAAGTATACGCATCAAAAACATTAACTTCTCTTAAACGGTTTGTTTCGACACCGGTTCTTAGCTGGCAACTGAACCGTTTTAGCTATTTGTGGCATCTTTTGCCCGCCGCCGAATCATCACGTTGACTTATACTTGCCCGGGAAATAATATCTCGCGTGATTAATCTACTTGCCTGGGCAACCATAGTGAAAAGCACAAGCGATCTGTTTAACGAAATGATCCCGTTAGGGCGGCTGATTCACATGGTTAACCAACATAAGGACCGGCTGCTCAACACTTATCTTTCACCGCTGGACATCACGTCGACGCAATTTAAGGTGCTCTGCTCCATCTATTGTGAAGTATGTATTACGCCGGTGGAGTTGAAAAAAGTGTTGTCGGTGGACCTCGGCGCGCTTACCCGCATGCTCGATCGTTTGCTTTGCAAAGGGTGGATCGAGCGCTTGCCGAACCCTAATGACAGACGAGGCGTTCTGGTCAGGCTTACGCCTGAGGGGAAACGGTTGTGCGAAGCGTGCCATAGCCTTGTGGGGCAAGATCTGCACCAAGAACTGACAAAAAACCTGACGGCAGATGAAGTCGATGCGCTTTATCACCTGCTAACAAAGGTATTGCCGTAAACCTGCAAAGAGGTGAGACGATGTCCAGACGCAATAACGATGCGATAACAGTACACAGCATTTTGGACTGGATAGAAGAGAACCTGGAAACTCCGCTCTCGCTTGAGAAGGTTTCCCAGCGTTCTGGCTACTCAAAGTGGCACCTGCAACGGATGTTTAAAAAAGAGACCGGTCACTCATTAGGCCAGTACATCCGCAATCGCAAACTGACCGAGATTGCTCTGAAGCTTAAAGAGAGCAACGAGCCGATTCTCTATTTAGCGGAGCGTTATGGGTTTGAGTCGCAGCAGACGCTTACCCGCACGTTCAAAAACTACTTCTCCGTGCCGCCGCATAAATATCGCGTTACGCATCTGACCGGCGACGGGAAGTATCTGCATCCGCTTAATCATTAGGCCATAACCGCTATATCACCGTCCGTACAAACGGGCGTAAACGAGGAATTCATGAAACGCTTTGTCTCCGCAGCTGCCGTGCTTCTGGCTCTGGCATCGGGCAACCTCTGGGCGGAACAGCCGGGCAACTTTAACGTCACCCAGGCCAACCACGGCGGGATGATGATCCCCCCTTCTGACAACCAGAGCGGCGCCAGCCACAGCATGAGTGATAAGTCAGAAAAGCTGGGCGCGCCCTATTACCACGGTAAAGAGTAGTCATCAGTGTCGGGTAGCGCTAAGGCGTACCCGACAGGCATTAACTGACCACCGCCTTACGCACCCGCAGACCGAATACATTGATGTACAACCCGGCCATGATCAGCGCCGCACCCACCAGTTGAGTGGCGCTTAACCTTTCGTCGAGCAGCAACGCGGCGCTGGCCATTCCGACTACCGGTACGAGTAACGAAAGCGGCGCCACGCGCCAGGTTTCATAGCGTCCAAGCAAACTGCCCCAGATGCCGTAACCGATAATAGTGGCGACAAACGCCAGGTAAACCAGCGACAAAATAGTGGTGAGATCGATAGCCACCAGGCTTTGCAGCATTAACGCCGGGCCGTCCATCAGCAGGCTTGCAATAAAGAACGGGATCACCGGAATCAGCGCGCTCCACACCACCAGCGACATAATCGGCGGCCGGGCCTCAAGCTGCATGATTTTTTTATTAAAGATATTGCCACACGCCCAGCTAAACGCCGCGGCGAGCGTCAGCATAAAGCCCAGCAACGCCACCTGCTCTCCGCCAAGACTGCCCTCTATCAGGATTAACACGCCAATCACGGCCAGCGCGATCCCCGCGATTTGCTTCGTCTGCAACCTTTCCTGGAAAACAAAAACGCCGAGAACAATCGTGAAAAACGCCTGCGCCTGTAATACCAGAGAGGCAAGGCCGGCGGGCATGCCAAATTTAATGGCGCTGAATAAAAAGGCGAACTGCCCGAAACTGATCGTCAGGGCATAGGCCGCTAACAGGCGAAACGGGATTTTCGGGCGGGCGACAAATAACAGCGCGGGGAAGGCTACCAGTAAAAAGCGCAGCCCTGCCAGCAGCAGGGGCGGCATATTATGCAGCCCCATTTTAATCACCACAAAATTAAGCCCCCATACCACGACCACCAGCATTGCCAGCAGCCCGTCTTTACGTGTCATATCCGTCCCTGTCATATTTTATAAATTTGTTAAAATTTAAGCCTAAAACAAACACATTCATAGATACAGATCGCAGAAAAGTGCAGCCATACAGATGGGCTTTCCCGTGCTCTTGCCATCAGCATGGACTGTACTTCGCTGTTTCTTCATGATAAATGTGCCTGCTCTCTTCCGCGCTTTCTATTGACACTGATAAAATGGCCACCCTCGCGAAGTTGTTTTCCGGCAAGCACTTATCAACAAGTATTTTACTTATCGCCTCTTTGCTGCTGACCGTCGGTCGCGGCCTGACCCTGCCGTTTATGACTATCTATCTTGCGCGTCAGTACAGCATGCCGCTAAAAGAGATCGGCCTGGCTTTAACCATCGCGCTCACGGCGGGGGTCATTTTTAGCCTGTGGTTTGGCATCCTGGCGGACAGGTTTGATAAGAAAAAATATATGCTGCTGGCCATCGCCATTTTTCTTGCCGGCTTTATTGCCATACCGCTGGTTAATAATTCCGTACTGGTCGTAATTTTTTACTCGCTTATTAACTGCGCGTACTCAGTATTTTCTACGGTGCTGAAAGGTTATTTTTCCGACACGCTGGAGCTGCATCAAAAACCAAAAATATTTTCCCTTAACTACACCTTTTCAAATATTGGCTGGACCGTCGGGCCGCCGATTGGCACGCTCGCGGTGCTCTACAGCACTCAATTACCCTTCTGGCTGTCCGGCCTGACGGCGGTTCTCCCGTTTATCCTCATTGGCCGTTATGTGCGCAGCGCGCCGGTAAATACTCACGGGCAAACTGAAAGCGCCGTGCTTTCTCCTCGCAGCATGCTTAAAGACAAGGCGCTAAAGTATTTCACGCTTTCGGCGTTTCTCGGCTCGCTGGTTTACGGCTCATTTGCAGCCTGCCTGTCGCAGTATGCCATCGCTATTTCCGACTCCGGGCTTGCTGAAAAAGTGGTTGGCGTGGTTCTGCCGGTGAACGCCTTCGTGGTGGTGGTGTTTCAGTATCTGGTTGGCAAACGGATCCGCCCGGACAATATCAAAAAACTGATGTTCTGCGGCACGCTGTTTTTTATGGCCGGGCTGGCGGGATTTATGCTTTCTGGAAGCAATCTGCTGCTGTGGGGCCTTTCCGCCGCGGTGTTTACGGTGGGCGAGCTGATTTACGCGCCGGGCGAGTACATGCTGGTCGACAACATCGCCCCGCCGGGCCTGAAAGCGAGCTACTTCTCAGCGCAGCAGCTCGGCTGGCTGGGTGGCGCCTGCAACCCGCTGTTAACCGGTTTGCTGCTCACCTGGTTTGCGCCATCGATGCTGTTTGTTGTGCTGATGGTCGCCATTGCGCTGGCTTATAAAGGCATGGCGGCGAAGCCGCACGGCGTGTGACGAGCGCTCAATGTTTTTAAGCATGGCTGGTAAGATATCTCTCCAGCCTCATAATCGTCGACCTTTTCGGACTATCCTCGTCCGAGACCAGGTAATAGGTCAGCTCGCCGCAATCCCACTGGTGATTTTCCATCGCGATGAGCGTACCGGAATTAAGTTCTTCTTCGACCAGCACGCGCTGCGCCAGGGCGATGCCTTGCCCTTCCAGCGCCGCCTGGTAGGCCAGCGCCGAGCTCTCCATTTCCCGGTGTCGCACAGGCGTTTTCATATCAACGCCAAAGGCGTTACTCCACAGCGACCAGTCATCCGGCCGTCCGCGTACCATCAGCAGCGTATGCTTTGCGAGATCGCTAAGATCTAATGTTCGGCGCTCTTCTGGCGGCCGGCACACAGGAACCAGAATATTTTTCACCAGCGCCACGGCGTGGGTGCGCGGCCAGTCTCCCCGCCCCAGGCGAATGGCGGCATCGTAGTTTATCTCGTCGTCCCATTCCGAAGCCGTAGTCAGCCGTACGTCGATATCGGCGTTCGCCAGCTGGAATTTAGCCAGCCTGGGGATAAGCCAGCGGGTGGCAAACGTAGTGAACGAGTGCAGACGGATGACTGCGCGTCCAGCGCTGCGATCCAGTATCTGTCCGGCGGCCCGCAGGCCGTCAAAATGCACGCTGATTTGCTGGAAATAGGCATTGCCGGGCAACGTCAGGAGCAGTCCTCGCCCCTGGCGGCGAAAAAGCGCCGTACCGAAATGCTCTTCCAGCAGGCGAATTTGTCGGCTTACCGCTCCCGGAGTTACCGATAATTTCTCTGCGGCGGCGCGTACGCTACCGCTTCTGGCAACGGTTTCAAAAGCTAACAGGGCGTTTAACGATGGGAGTTCGCGCATGGCTAATAATCATTTAGTTTTTCTCAACGGTTCAGCAATTTTAATCGATTGTGGAGAGAAAGCTAACGCCGCATCATCAACGGGTCAAAAGACTACGGATAAAAGGTTACGTACCCCGTCTTCCGTTCAGCATTACTTTTTGAGGAAGCAAGCCCAATGATTAAAGTAATTAACCCAGCAGACGGCACTGTGGTCGGGCAGGCCTCTTATATGGCCGCCGAAGAAGTGACCTCCGCCATTGACCGCACCTGTCATGCATTTCCGGCCTGGGCGTCCAGGACCGCAAAGGAGCGCGGAGATCTGCTGCGCAGATGGTACGATTTGGTTCGCGCGGATAAGCACGTTTTTGCCGAGCTGATGGTAAAAGAAAACGGCAAATGCCTGAGCGAAGCCATGGGGGAAATTGAATACGGCCTGGGATTCATCGAATGGTACGCCGAGGAGGCCAGACGCTTAAACGGTGAAATTATCCCTTCTCACGACCCGCACGCTTCGGTGCTGATCGTGAAAGAACCGGTCGGCCCGACGGCCGCCATCACGCCGTGGAACTTTCCGTTCATGATGATCGCCCGCAAAATCGCCACCGCCCTTGCTGCGGGCTGCACCATGATTATCAAGCCCGCGGAAGAGACGCCGCTAACCGCCTACAAACTGCTGGAATACGCCCGACAGGCGGGTATCCCGCAGGGCGTGTTTGAGATGGTTACCGGGGATGCTAAAGCCATTGGCGAAGCCTTCACGCAGGATCCTCGCATCCACAAAATCTCCTTTACCGGCTCTACCCGGGTGGGCAAGCTGCTGGCGAAGAGCTGTGGCGAAACGCTAAAAAAAATGACCATGGAGCTGGGCGGCAACGCGCCGTTTATCGTCTTCGACGACAGCCCTGTGGAAGAGACGATAAACGGGCTGATCGGGGCTAAGCTGCGTAACTCAGGCCAGGTATGTATCTCCCCGAACCGTATTTTCATTCAGGACGGCATTTACGAGCAGTTTGTCGAACGCTTAGCCGCCGTGGTTGCCGGGATACCTGTGGATCAGGGGATGCAAAAGGAGTTTGTCGTCGGTCCGCTCATCAATCAGATGGCGTTGGATAAAGTCTCCTCTCTGGTAAACGACGCCGTGCAAAAAGGAGCAACGATAAAACTCGGCGGGAAAACGCATGCAAAAGGAGGCCTGTTCTACGAACCGACTATTCTGTGCGATCTGGATAAGACATTTGCCGTGCATAACACTGAGATCTTCGGGCCTGTGTTTGCGATTTATCGTTTCAGCGAAGAAGAAGAAGCGATCCGCTGTGCGAATGATACCGAATATGGCCTTGTGGCTTACGCCTGGACCCGGGATCTTGGCCGCGCTTTTCGTCTCTCGAAACGGCTGGAGGCCGGCATGGTGATAATAAACTCCGGCTCTGTTGGCGCCGCATCCGTTCCTTTCGGAGGCATCAAGCATTCAGGCTACGGGCGCGAAGGCGGCCATTACGGCATCGAAGAATACGTGCATGTAAAATACATTCTGATGGCGGGACAAAACCGCTAAGCCCGCAAGGGAGAGCGCCGACCGGCAGCTCTCCCGCCCTGCAATCATGCCCTATTTTTACGATACTGAATAAACCCAGGCTTATCCGCGAGCTTGTCATAAAGCCTTTGCGCGGTAGCGTTCGTTTCATGGGTATGCCAGTAAACCCTGGAAGCGCCCTTCGCTGCCGCATGCTGGTAAACACCTTCAATCAGCGCCCGGCCGACGCCTTTACCTCTTGCCTCTGGCGTGGTGAACAGATCTTCCAGATAGCAGCGATCGCCTGACGACCAGGTGCCGCGGTGATAAACCATATGCACAATGCCGAGTAATTTTTGCTGCTCGTCGAATGCGCCCAGCGCGTACATCGGTTCGTCGTCCGACAGCATGCGCCGCCATGTTAGCTTGCTGATCGCATCACTTATTTGAGAATCGTAAAACGTCAGATAGCCCTGCCATAGCGTAAACCATGCGGAATAGTCGCTCTCAACAAGCGGGCGAACGTCGAGCGTAATTTTTTCGCGACCTTTGCTGTTGGCAGCCAGTTTTTTACGCAGGCTGGACAGGCTTTGAAGCTGTATTCCCTGCGGCAGATTTTCTTCGCACAGCCAGGCGTCGAAAGCGGCTTTTAGCAACGGCCATTCGCTGTCGATGACGGAAAACCAGGCGGTATCGCGGCTGCGGCCTTTATAAACCACGGCCTGGCGGAAAACGCCCTCAAAGCGGAACCCAAGCCGCAAAGCCGCGCGGCGGGAGGGCCCGTTCAGGCTGTCGCATTTCCACTCGTAGCGGCGATAGCCCAGCGCGTCAAAAGCATATTTCATCAGCAAATAGTGCGCTTCCGTAGCCTGCGCCGTGCGTTTTAGCTCGGGAGAAAAGCTCACAAAACCCACCTCCATCACGCCGTTCGCCGGGTCGATGCGCATCAGCGAAAGCGTGCCCATTGCACGATCCGTTTTCTGGTCGATTACCGCGTAATGCAAAGGGTCCGCGCTCGCGGCGGCGTTCGACACAAATTCGGCAAACTGTTGTTCGTCGGCAAAAGGCCCTACGCTCATGTAGGTCCAGTCGCGCCCGTCCGCCGCTTTGCTCCACGCATGCCATAGCGATGCAGTATGAGATTCGCTCAACGGTTCGAGGCGACAATAGCGGCCCGCATGCGCCACGCGCTGAGGGCGAGGACGGGGTTGCCAGTCCGGTAATGCCTCGCCAACAGGCTGCAGGTATTCGTTAGTTAAGCCCGTCAAAACCGGCCTCCGGGAAAGATGATGAGTTGAAGGACCGACTATAAGCCGCAGCCGACAGGGCAAAAAGAACCAGAATGTCGCTATATTGATGTACCACTTATATCGCCACCATTCCCCGCCATTGCTGACGGAGTTTATTCATGCCTTGCCGCTGCGGCGTGCGGAAACCGTGGCCAGCGCTGCCCAGTCGAGATTTTCATCGCCGTGCGCCAGCGCATCGAGATAATTATCGCGTAATACGCCCGCTATCCCCATCGGCACATGTTTGCTTTCCGCCGCCTGCTGGACCAGACGCACGTCTTTGAGCCCCAGCTTCATGGTGAAGCCGGCCGGGGTGTAACGATTCTCCGCAATCATCGCGCCGTAGTTTTTATAGGCAGGCGCCGCAAACAGCGTGCTGGTCAGCATGCCGAGGAAATCAGCGGGCGCTACGTCATAGGCTCCGACCAACGCCGCGGATTCGCCCATCGCTTCAATGGCGCTTGCCAGCATGAAGTTTGCCGCAAGCTTAACGGCTGCGGCCTGCTCTGGCCTGTCGCCGAAGCGCCAGGTTTTGCTGCCCAGCACGTCGAAAATCGGCTGTACTTTATCAAGCAGCGCGCCTTCTCCTGCGGTGAGGATATTCAGGTTTCCGGCTGCGGCAACATCAACGCGTCCCAGAACCGGCGCCGCGACATAGCGGCAGCCGCGAGCGCTGGTTTTGGCTGCCATCTCTTCGGTAAAAGCCACCGAAACCGTCGCCATATTGATCCAGACAGCGCCCTGCGGCAGCGCGGCGAGCGCGCCCTGGCCGATAACCACGTCGCGGCTGATATCATCATCGGCAAGCATGGAGATCAGCACTTCACAATCGGTAAAGTCTGCCGGGGATGCGCAAACGCGCGCGCCCTGCGCTTTCAGCGCTTCGGCAGGCGCTGCGGAACGGTTCCACACCGCGATTTCATAACCTGCTTTAAGCAGGTTTTCGGCCATTGGCTGACCCATGCCGCCCAGCCCGATAAATCCAGTACGCATAACAACTCCCGCTTATTACAGAATGGTGCCGCCTCTGGTTAAGGCCTGGCGGCGTTCTTCCGCCTCTTCTCTTTGATGATGGCCTTTGTGCGCAATAGCGGTGCGCAGACGCTGCTGCTGGGTATAGCGATCTTCGCGGCTCAGCTGCGCGTCGTCGCTTAGCTCAATCAGCAGTTCGTTCATATGTTGAATAACGTTTTCGCTGATGGTTGCGTCCACGCGGGCGATGACCTCGTCCAGGTGTGCCATGTGTTTCTCCTTTTCTGGCGGATAACGTTTCACTTATCCACCCTGCGACAGGATCTACAGGGTGGATAAACGCCGGCCGTTCACCGGTTTTAGTTCAGCTTAGCCTTTGAGAAATCGCTGCCGCTGAGGCTGACGCTGTACCCCGTCACGTTGCTGCGCGTGGCGAAGAAGGTTTTGCCGTTGGCAAGCGGGATCCACGGAGCCTGCTGGTAGAAGATCTCCTGCGCCTGTTCATACAGCTTCGCGCGGGCAGCCGGATCGCTGGTTAGTTTCGCTTTCTGCGTCAGCGCGTCATACGATTTATCGCACCAGCGGGCGGCGTTAGAACCGCTTTCGATGCTGCCGCAGCCCAGCAGAGTATCCGCGAAGTTATCCGGATCGCCGTTGTCGGACATCCAGCCAAACAGCGCCGAGGAGTGCTCGCCTTTACGCATTCCGGAGAGATACTCGCCCCATTCGAAGGTGACGATTTTGGCCTTCACGCCCACTTTCGCCCAGTCCGCCTGGATCATTTCGGCAATGCGTCGCGAGTTCGGGTTATACGGACGCTGTACCGGCATGGACCACAGATCGGTATCGAAGCCTTTTTCCAGGCCCGCCTGCTTCAGCAGCGCTTTGGCTTTTTCAGGATCGTAAGCGTAATCCTTCAGGTTTTTGTTATAGCCCATCATGGCAGGCGGAATCGGCGAATTCGCCACCGTTCCGGTGCCCATAAAGACGGCGTTGATGATGGATTTTTTGTCCACCGCGTAGTTCAGCGCCTGGCGCACCAGCACGTTATCAAAGGGCTTTTTGGTGGTGTTAAACGCCAGATAGCCGACGCTCAGGCCCGCAACGGTATGCAGCGCGAGGTCTTTATTAGCCTTAATAGCGTCAAACTGTACCGGGCTTGGCGCAGGGATAATCTGGCACTCGTTCTTTTGCAGTTTTGCCAGACGCGTCTGCACGTTCGGCGTGATCGAGAAGATCAGGTGTTTGGTCGGCACTTCGCCGTTCCAGTAGTTCGGGTTCGCCACGTAGCGGATCAGCGAGTCCACCTTGTACTCCTGCAGCGCATAAGGGCCGGTGCCGATTGGCTGGGTATCCACCAGCTCAGGCGTGCCCTTTTTCAGCATCGCATCCGCGTATTCTGCAGAGAGAATCGAAGCGAAGTCCATGCCCCAGTCGGCAAGGAACGCGGCATTCGGCTCGCTCAGGGTGAACTGAACGTGGTAATCGTCGATTTTTTTCACGTCGGTTATCAGCTTGTCGAAGCCGACGTCGTTAAAGTACTCGTAATTAGCCTGGGAAACCTTGTGATACGGGTGATTAGCGTCTTTCTGGCGCATCACGGAGAAAATCACGTCGTCGGCGTTAAAATCACGCGTCGGCTTAAAGTATTTGTTGCTGTTGAATTTTACGCCTTTGCGCAGGGTAAAGGTGTAGGTTTTACCGTCCGGGCTGATTTTCCACTCGGTAGCCAGCGACGGCACCGGCAGGTTGTCGCTATGGCGAAAATCCACCAGGCGGTTGTACAAAGTCTGCGAGCTGGCAACAAAGGTTGGGCCAGAGCTGGCGATTTGCGGGTTGAAGGATTCCGGAGAGGCTTCGGAGCAGTAGACTAGCGTATTACTGGCGGCCGCCGTCGCCGCGCCTGCGGGTAGCAGGGCGCTAAGCAGCAGCCCGAGGAGTGTTTTCCCTGTGGACATAGTTTTGCCTTTTATTTGCTTGCCGAATGGTTGGCGTACTTATTATTTTGCACCTTAATAACAGCATACCAGCCCGCCTGCGGCAAATAACAAACGGCTATCATGTTATTCATTTTTAGCTAAATTTGCTTAAACAATCGGCGGTCGCCGCATAAAGCGCTATCCTGGCGCTTCCGCGGCTCGTTAGCTGCTGTGCGCCCCCGCTGCATCAGGTACTCGCTACAAACCTCTGCAAAATTGAACGTGAAACAGGCGTCTGGCTTACGTTTGCCAGCAGCGCGTCGCGATCTTTCCCCTTCATCGCGATCCTTTCGCTGCGGCTGGTGATGATTTTATTCATCACCAGCGCGGTGAATTCCGGGTGGAACTGCACCGACAGCGCCGTTGGGGAATAACGGATGATTTGATGCGGATCGTGGCTGGAGGCGCCAAGCACAACGGCGCCTGGCGGCGGCGTAATCACGCTTTGCTCGTGGCTTAGGAAGCAATCGAACGTGTGCGGCAGGTCGTGCAATAGCGGATCGTGCTGCGCCCCGGCATTAAGCGTAACGGCAATCTGCCCCACTTCGCTTCCCTGCGGATGATAATCCACCACGCCGCCCAGCGCCCAGGCCATAAGCTGATGCCCGTAACACACGCCGAGTACGGGCACGCCGGCAAGCACGATTTCCCGCGTCCACTCAGCGGTGCGCTCACTCCACTCCGCACGGTCCGTTACCATTGCCCAGGAGCCGGTGATCACCGCCGCGCGAAATGTGCCGACCGCCGGCAACGCTTCTCCTGCAAACGGGCATACGACCTGTACAGGCCCCGCCTCGCCAAGCGCTGCAAAAAACCACTGTGGCTGCTCGCCCACCGCAGCACGAATATCCTCCGGCGGGTGGCCCATCTGCACCAGTAATAACGGGAGTTGTTCCGGCATATTTTCGCATCCTTTTGCTCGAATAGAGATTTATGAGTAGCACAAAACTCGCTGCCTCCCCAGTGACTTAACCGCAATCCCTCAATAATTAGAAATTTTTGTCGTCTCTTCTGCCGTTTGCTTACTGCAGGAGTCGGTAGAATGTAACGCGTGAAGATGGCTCGAAATGAGTCATTAACGGCAGGATGACAGACGTGGCAAAAACATTACTGCGCAGCGGATGCCTGGATGATTTCCTGGCGCTGGGCGAAAACGGACAGGCAGTGTTCGACTCTGCTTTACAGATACGCGAAACCTTACGCCTGCGAAAGCAGCATGCGGTGGCGGATAGCCTCGCCATTCCGCAGCCTGATGACGAAGGCGACCGGGTGGACTGGTATGCGCCGTTTGAAGGCAGCGTGCTGAGCTGGGCCGCCGCAAGCAGCGAGCAGCGTAAAAAGGCGCTGCGCTATCTGGATAATTGCCAGGCAAACGTCGCGACGCTTGTCCAGCGCTGTCAGCAGGCGGAAAAAAACGCCATTCAGCTTTTCGGCTCGCTGCTGGCAAATGCCCTGCAATTTCCCGGCAGCCAGCATGTTTATCTGGTGGATGGCAAACCTGTCATTACCTTCTGGGGTTTTGTAAACCTTAACCAGAGCGCGCGCGAAGACGTGCTGGATTGCCTGCGCGTGGTCGAAGCGCCGGAACCGACGATAGCCTTCATTCCGGAACCGCAGCAGCCAGAAACTGAGCCTGTCGTGACGCAACAGCCTGTTGCGCTAAAAGAAATGGCCCTTAGCGAGCCTGAAGAGCCGCTTGTTTATACCCCTCAGCCTCGGGTCGCTACCCCTCAACCAGAACCGATAATCGCAGAAGCTGCTCCTGCGCCACAGCCGATCGCCGTCAAGAGGTCAAAATCGCGCCTCTGGCTCCTGCCCGTCGCCGCCGCTGCGCTGGCGCTTATCGCCACGCCTGTGGCTTACAAATTTTTACCGGCCCCCGCTCAGCCGCCTGTAGCCGTGGCGAAAGCGGCGCCTGAGCCGCAGCCGATTAAGCCTGCCGTTATCCAGACCGTGGACGCCGCCCCTGCTGCAGCCGTTGAAAAAACAACGCTGCCGTTAACCGAGGCCGCAGTGGTCACGCCACCTGCTCCTGAAAAAGCGCCGGTAGCGCCAGCAGACGTGGCGAAAAGCGCGCTCGTTCTCCCGGCCGACGCGTTAAAAATTGGCTCGACAAAATTCCTCAACGGCACGTGGCGCGTGCTGATTGATGTAGACGATCCGATTACCGGCAAACCGCCGAGCCTGCGCTATCAGATTGCCAATAATAAAGGCACCGCGCGCCTGATCCACGGCGACAATATCGCCTGTAAGGTCGAGGTCTTCTCCGGCCTGCAGTCGTCCGGCACGTTAATGATCAAAACGCGCGGCAGCGCTCGTTGCAGCGATGGTTCACGCTATCCGATGCCGGAAATTTCCTGCAAGTCGGGCGATAACGGCGTGGCCGAGTGCAGCGGACGCTACGACGGCGATACGGTAGTGCCGATGACGTTTAAAAAAGTGAGTGATTAACCTGATGCTTGCCAACCTGTTCCACTACAAGCCGAGCGTTACGCTCATCAAAGACAGCGGCATTCAGCTTCTGGATTTTGGCCTCGCCCCACAGCCAAACGCTCCGCACACCGGGCGTTTTGTGCGCAAAACCGCCAACGGCCCGCTGCTGCGTCTTGATTACGACGTAGTGCCCGGCAGGTTTACCCTGTCTGATACAGACGGCGGCGCGCCGGAAGTCGTGAAGCCGGAAAGCACCCTGACCCTCGGCCACTCGCTGAAGGTGCTGGATAAAACCTGGCTGCCGCTGCCGTTTCAGCGTTTTAACCCGCCGCGTACTTTTGTGGGCGGGCCGGATAACTGGGCGCGGGTGCAGATCCGCTGCCTTGAAACACCGGATTCCGCCGGGAATACGGTGCGCGTAAGCATAGCGCTGGATACCAAAATTTATGCGGATGACGCCTCCGCCTCCCATCTTGCGCCAACGCAAAACGATGTTCGTAACGGCGCCCGTTTTGCGCTGGCCTGGCAGAACCAGGAAATCCATGATTTCCTCGACCAGACCTGGGTGGACGGCTGGCTGCGCGAAGTGTTCACGCACTACGTCACGCAGCATGAATCGCGTACCGAACGTGAAATCGCCACCGCGATGAAGATGTTCGAATATCAGGGACACTATCTTAATATTCTTGAGATGCTGGGCGCCCAGCTTGCCGTGCCGGAAGTGAAGATTGTCGCCGCGACCCTGCAATCCCCTGCGATCCCCGTCGATCTGGTGCTGGACGTGGGCAACACCCATACCTGCGGCGTGCTTATCGAAGATCATGGCGAAGCCAACGACGGCCTGCGCCAGACGGCAGAGCTGCAAATCCGCTCCCTGAGCGAACCGCAATTTATCAACGAGGCGATGTTTACCAGCCGCCTTGAGTTTTCAGAAGCCAAATTCGGCAAGCAGCATTTCTCCGTGGAAAGCGGCCGGGATGACGCGTTCGTCTGGCCGTCGATTGCCCGCGTGGGCAGCGAAGCGCGCCGTATGGCGAGCGAACGTCTCGGCACGGAAGGCGCCAGCGGCATTTCCAGCCCGCGTCGCTATCTTTGGGATGAGACGCCGGCGGGCCAGGACTGGCGCTTTAGCCAGATGGGCGTAAAAACCCAGCGCGAACCGCTCGCTACCGCCTTCCCGCTGATGAACCTGATGAACGACGACGGCCAGCCGCTGTATGGCCTGCCGATGGACGAACGCTTGCCCGTCTTCTCGCCGCAGTACAGCCGCAGCTCGTTGATGACGCTGATGCTGTGCGAGCTGCTGGCGCAGGCGCTGATGCAAATCAACAGCGTAGGTTCACGCCAGAGCATGGGGCACCTTAACGCCCCTCGCCAGCTACGCAATCTGATCCTCACCCTGCCTTCCGCCATGCCAAAACAGGAACGCGAATTGTTCAGCCAGAGGATGCGCGAAGCCGTGGGCCTTGTGTGGAAAGCGATGGAGTGGCATCCGGCGGACGAAGGCTTTGAACTCGAGCGCGACAAAGAGAAAAGCGTGGTGCCGGTGCCCACCGTACATATGGAATGGGACGAGGCCACCTGCGGACAGCTCGTCTGGCTGTATAACGAAGCGATAGTGAATTATGCCGGACAAAGCGGGACGTTTTTCCGTCGGCTGGCGCGGCCGGATCGCATGCTTAGCGAAGATGAGCCAGAGGGCAAAACCCTGCGCGTCGCCTCCATCGATATTGGCGGCGGCACCACGGATATGGCTATCACGCAGTATCAGCTCGATGACGGCGTGGGCAGCAACGTGAAGATTGCGCCACGTCTGCTGTTCCGCGAAGGCTTCAAAGTAGCGGGCGATGACATTCTGCTGGATGTCATCCAACGCTGCGTGCTGCCCGCCCTGCAGGCGAAAATTCATCAGGCGGGCGTGGCTGACGTTACCGGACTGATGACCACGCTGTTTGGCGAGTCGGGCCGCATGGACACGCGCGGCACATTGCGTCAGCAAACCGCGCTGCAGCTGTTTATCCCGCTCGGCCACGCCGTGCTGAACTACTGGGAAAACAGCGATCCGGACGACCGGCAGGCGACGCTTGAAGCCACCTTTGGCGAGCTGTTAACCAGGCGCCCGACGGACAACGTTATTAACTATGTCCAGCAGGCCGTACAGCATGCGCTGCCGGCGGACGCCCCGGCGTTTGATCTCTTCAGCGTACCTGTTCAGGTGGAGCTTGCCGCTTTGCAGGAAGCGCTGATAGCCGGGCAGTTCACCCTCACCGCGCCGCTACAGGCGCTGTGCGAGGTTATCAGCCACTACTGCTGCGACGTTTTACTGGTCACCGGCCGTCCCGCCTGTTTGCCCGGCGTGCAGGCTTTACTGCGCCACCTTCAGCCGGTGCCGGTAAACCGTATCGTCTGGCTTGATAACTACCAGACCCACGAATGGTATCCGTTCAGCCAGCAGGGCCGCATCGGCAATCCGAAATCTACCGCCGCCGTCGGCGCTATGCTGTGCAGCCTGGCGATGGATTTACGCCTGCCCGGCTTTAACTTTAAAGCCGCTGATATTCAGGCCTACTCCACCGTGCGTTATCTCGGCATGCTCGACGGCAATAACGTGCTGAGCGAAGAGAACGTCTGGTATCGCGATATCGATCTTGATAACCCGAAAGCCACGCTGGATACCCGCCTGCACTTCCCGCTGCGCGGCAATGCCTGCCTCGGTTTCCGGCAGCTGGATAACGCCCGCTGGCCCGCCACGCCGCTTTATACGCTGGCGATTAACTCGCCAACCCTTGCGAAATCCATCGCGGGCGACGGCGTGCTGAACGTGCGCTTACAGCAAACGCGCGAAGCCAACGCCTTTGTGTTAGCGGAAGCCTGGCTGCAGGACGGCAGCAAGGTGCCGCTCAATCAGCTAAGTTTTAAACTTAACACCCTCGCCGGCAGCTACAGCGGCGCAAGCCATTACTGGATTGACAGCGGGAGCGTCTACCAAAAATGAGTCAGCCAACCGTGAGTCAACAAAAAGCCGTGCTGCATAACCTTGCGAACTGGATCCAGGATACCCGCGCGCATGCGCCGTTACTGGAAAACGAAGCCGACAGCCTGCTGGCGCGGTTATTGCCGCTGCAGCGCCGCCAGCATCAGCTCGCCGCGCTCGCTGAGCAGCCGCTAACGCTGGGTTTATACGGGCGTTCCATTGCCGGTAAACATCATTTACTCAGCGCGCTGCTGGCGAATCATGCCGGACGCATTGAAATTACGCTTGGTGAAAAAACGCTGGATTACCTGACGCATATTAATCCGGGTCATGCCGCTGCTACGCCAGCCGTTCGTTTTACCGCCAAAGCCGCCCCGGTTAGCGAGAATTTTCCGCTGCTGCTGACTTTGTTTAGCGAAAGCGACGTGACGCAGCGGCTAATCCGCGAATATCACGCCCAGCCTGAACCCCGTATCGCGCAATCCAGCGTGATTGCCGCACGTCTTGCCGAGCTGCAAACCCGACGCCAGGCGCAGGTTATGCCGGGGATTTCCGGCCAGCAGCTTTCCGATATCGCGCGCTGTTACCATGCGCAGGTTCGTCGTCAGCACTATCCCGACGACGCGCTCTGGCAGCAGATGGCCGATCTTATCCCCTGGTTAACGTCAGCCGATCGCGTTTCGCTGCTGGCCTTGCTGTGGGGAGATGACGCTGCTTTAACGGCGCGGTGGCAGCATCTGAGCGATACGCTGCATCATATAGGCGAAACAACCCGCTTCCTCGCTCCGGCCAGCCTGCTGGTCGACACTTTCCTGCTGCCCGCCGAAGGCTTTCTGATCCCGGCGCCGCCCGATGAGCCGGCATTGCAGGCTGACGTGATGATCTGCCCGTTGTGCAACGATGAGGCAGGATCCCCCGTCAGCCTGGCGCAGCAGGATCTGCTGGCGCTTTGCGCGGAAGTTTACCTGACGTTAAGCAACGCTCCCGCGCTCAGCGAGGTGGATATCATCGACATTCCGCTGGCGCAAATTGATTATTATACCGACCGGCTGGAGCCGGATACGCTGCTGGTCTGCAATGCAGCTACCGAGCGTGCGGAGGTAAAATCCGCCGGTACGTCGCTTGCCCGCTGGGTGGATAACACCCAGGGCGCCCAGGCTACCTTGCCCGGTTTAATCTGGACGATCACCCCATTCGACGCCCGTTTTACCCACGGGGTGAGCGTGGACGACGGCGTACAGCGTTTGATCGGCCAGGCAGGAAAACGTTGGGGAACGTTGCAGGCGCTGGACAGCCGCAATATGCATCGCCTGCTGGAATGGCTGACCGATGCCATAAGCAGCGAGCGTCGCGCCCAGCGCACAGCGCTGCTGCAAAACGCGCTTGCAGCGCAAACCGCTGAGCTGTTCCAGCGGTTCAGCGCCGCAAATAATCCCGCGCCCGATGCGGCCCGCAAGCAGGCCGAAGACCTGGTTCGCGCCCTGCAGGCCAACGCCGCGCTGCACGGCGAACTGCTGGCGAACCTGGTGCCGGAGCGCCATGCCCTGCAGCAATGCTGGCAGCGTCATCACCATCAGCTAACCAAAAAGCCGGCGGGCTTCCAGCTGGATATCGATCTATTTGCCGAGGATGACGGTGAGGATCTGCACGACGTTAATCCTGTAAGCTACGCGCTTGAAGTGCATCAGCTATGGGTTGCGCATCTGCGTCGTCTGGCGCAGCGACCGGAGGTGGCTCAGCTTTTCGGGCTGGATATTCCCAGGCTTCATACGCTTTGCGATTTGCTGATTGTCGCCAGCTATCGTCTGGATTTACCGGGCCTGCTTAACGCGTCGCTGCAGTCTGGCGATGGCGGTATGGCTCAGGAAATTACCTGCGCGAGCAATGTGTTAGGTGATTTCGTCAACTGGCTCGGCTACGCCGGCGTACCGCAGTCCGCTCGCCCAGCAAGCCGTGTCAACAAAGGTGCGACGGTGTTCGCTCCGGTAGCCCAGGCACAGGCGTCTAAGCGCCTGACTAAGCTTAGCGAAACGCCTGCGCGCGGCAACGCAAGCTACGTTTACGACTGGCTGGTGGCATTATATGCGCGCGCGATTGAGAACATCGGTTATCGCCATCCGCACGATATTAGCGATTTGCATCGGGAGAAGCTGCGGGAGCTGTTAAGCGCTACCCAGGCCGAAATTTAACCTAAGCATAATTGCCCGGCGGTATATTTATCTCTCCCTATTGTTCCCTGGGGTATGCGATATGATATCCGCCGGCATGACGGCTCAGCGTGAGAGGATAAACGCTATAACTAAACCGACAACTAAAACGGCACAGTAGAAGAAGACATTTCCGGAGTATTCAGACAGGGCATTAAGATGTTCCTTACCCTCTTTATTTAATTTCTGCACAGCATCTTTTTCATTATCCGCTTCTATTATATGAGGATATTTAGCAAAGCCCTTGCTTTTCAGTTCGCTGGTAAGCGCACGTGTTACCTGATCCGCTATGACCACTTTTGATTCTTTGTCTTTAATAAAAACTATATAGTTATTCATGCCTCGTCCCTTATAAATAAATACTATCCCACGCTCCAGAATGTTCTTACTCATCAGATGCTATCACTTTTAAATATTAAGGAATATTATAAGTATTGTTGCCAGTGAGCCAGCGGATAAGTTCTGATACAGCTTCATGAGCAGTTTTTACTCTCGCCAGATAACGCTTGTACACGGCTTGCTAAACCCTGCGCAAGAAAAGTTAACAATTCTTTATAGGTACTAAGCATCCTGTCTAAAGAATACTCGCATTAAGGAGGGAGAATCAAATTTTTATTCCGTGACAAGAGTCGCGAAATATAGATTTTATGTTTTTCAGTGACTCATTCCCTATCGTATAAAATAAAAGTGCGCACATACTTGAGCTTGTAAATATTAATGGAGCAGGTAATAGATATAAGGAATGCGCTGGCACGACAGAATAAACTGACCCGCGTTATTACATTCAGGGTGATGGCGCTCAGGATGTACATTTAATGTTTCTGACCAGCATCACCCTTAATAATTACTCGCTTAACCCACGATTTTTCAGCATCGGTTCGCTGTAAGGATCGTGTCCGCGCCAGTCACGGTAAAGCTGGGCCAGATCGCTGCTGTTTCCTCGCGATAAAATCGCCTCGCGGAATTTCTGTCCGTTTTGCGGGGTTAATCCGCCCTGCTCCACAAACCACTGATAGCCGTCGTCGGCCAGCATTTGCGTCCAGATATAGGCGTAATAGCCCGCCGCGTAGCCGCCGCCAAAAATATGCGCGAAGTAACTGCTGCGGTAACGAGGAGGCACCTGCGGCAGATTAATCTTCTCTTTTTCCAGCGCGGTGGTTTCGAACTGCGCCACGTCGGCCACCTCTGCTCCCGGCTGCAGGCTGTGCCAGTTCATATCCAGCAATGCGGCGGCGAGCAGCTCCGTCATGTCGTAGCCTTTATTAAACTGGGCTGCCGTGAAAAGTTTTTCGCGCAGCTGCTCCGGCATCGGTTCGCCTGTCTGGTAGTGACGGGCATAGTTGGCGAAGACTTCCGGCTGGCGCGCCCAGTGTTCGTTGATCTGCGACGGGAACTCAACGAAATCGCGCGGCGTATTGGTGCCGGAAAGCGTGGCGTAACGCTGCGTGGCAAACAGGCCGTGCAGAGTATGGCCAAACTCATGGAACAGCGTCACCACGTCATCCCACGAAATCAGCGCGGGTTCTCCCTCCGCCGGTTTTACATAGTTGCAGACGTTGTAAATAACGGGATCGTTTGCAAACAGGGTTGATTGCTCGACAAAGTTTCCCATCCAGGCGCCGCCGCCTTTGCTGTCGCGGGCGAAATAATCGCCGTAGAAAAGCGCCATGCCTCGTCCGTCTTTATCGAAGATCTCCCACACGCGCACGTCCGGGTGATAAGTCGGAATATCAAAACGCTCGCTAAAACTCAGGCCAAACAGTTTGCTCGCAGCCCAAAACATGCCGTTTTCCAGCACGCTGTTAAGCTCAAAGTAAGGCTTGATCTGCGCTTCATCGAGATCGTATTTCGCACGCCGAACCTGCTCGGCATAAAATGCCCAGTCCCAGACTTGCGCCTCGAATCCGCCCTGCTGCTCGTCGATAACCTGCTGAATATCGCCCAGCTCGCGCTGCGCGCGGGCGGTTGCCGCAGGCACGATGTTGCGCATAAAAGTAAGGGCGGCCTCCGGCGTTTTCGCCATCTGATCGGCGATTTTCCAGGCCGCGTAATTCTTAAACCCTAACAGCTGTGCCTGTTCGGCACGTAAAGCTGCAAGCCTTGCCACGATGGCACGCGTATCGTTGCCATCGTTTTTCTGCGTGCGCTCCCAGCCTGCTTTAAACAGATTTTCACGCGTCTGGCGGTCGGCCAGCGATTGCAGCGCGGGCTGCTGGGTAAAGTTCAGCAGCGGAATCAACCAGCTATCCGCAAGGCCCTTATCCGCTGCGGCCTGTTTAGCCGCGGCGATTTCGCTGCTGCTTAAGCCCTCAAGCTGATAAGCATGATCCAGCACTAACCCGCCTGCTTTGCCTGCTGCATGCAGGCGATGATTAAACTGGCTGCTTAGCTGAGCCGCTTCTTTATTAAGCTGCTTCAGGCGAGCCTTCTGTTGGTCGTTTAAGGTGGCGCCCGCAAGCTTGAACTGTTGCCAGACAACCTCCGCCAGGCGCAGGGATTCGGCGTCAAGATCCAGCGTGTTGCGCTGCTGGTAAACTGCATCGATACGCGCAAAAAGCGCGTCGTTCAGCCGAATTTCATCGTTAAGCTCTGCCAGTTCACTGGCAAACTCTTCATCAAGCTGCTGCAGATAATCGTTGGTGTGCGCCGCCGTCATGGCAAAAAAGACGCTGGTGACGCGGGAGAGCATTTGCCCGGTTTGCTCCAGCGCAAGGAACGTGTTTTCAAACGTTGGCGCGTCGAGATTCTGAGTAATAAGCGCCACTTCGCCGAGTTTGCGGCGCTTTGCTTCATCAAACGCCGGACGATAATGGGCGTCATTGATTTCATCGAAGCGCGGGGCCTGATACGGCAATAAGCTGACGTGATAAAACGGGTTTTCCGTTTGCATGCTGCACTCCCGAATAAGAAAAGTGTTCTTTTATAGCTTATGCCGCCCCCTGATACACGGCAATAATCTCTGTCGCAATCGCCACGGCGATTTCAGCGGGAGGCTCTCCTTTTAGCGCGTGGCGGTATTCGGGCGCTTTTTACTTAAGCCGGAAGCGGATCGTACGGCCAGACGCGTTTACCGTTCACCCACGTTTCCCGGATATTGCGGTCGTCTCCGAGCATCATCAGCACAAACAATTTTTCGTAGATATCGCTGCTGTTGGCGTAGCGCAGCTTTTGCAGCGGCGTCACGGCGGGATCAATCACCACAAAATCCGCCTCCTTTCCGGCCTGGAAATTACCAATTTTTGCGTCCAGATCCAGCGCGTGCGCGCCGCCCAGCGTGGCGTGATAGAAAGCTTCGCTGGCGCATAAACGGTAGTTTTGCAGCTGCGCGACTTTGTACGCTTCGGCCAGGGTTTGCAGCATATTGAAGGTCGTTCCCGCTCCAATATCGGTGCCGATCCCCATGTGGACACCCTTCTGCCGGCAGCGTTTGAGATTAAACAGGCCGCTGCCTAAAAACAGGTTAGACGTCGGGCAAAAAGCCAGCGAGGAGCTGGTGCGATGCAGGCAATCCCACTCGCAGTCCTGCAGGTGCACGCCGTGGGCAAATACGCTGCGTCTACCGGTAAGCCGATAGTGATGATAAACGTCCAGGTAGCTGTCGTGCTCGGGCCACATCGCTTTCACCCACTCCACTTCGTCGCTGTTTTCGCTCAGGTGGGTATGCACCCAGATATCCGGGAACTCTTCCCGCAGCTGTTGTACGACGGCCAGCAGTTCCGGCGTGGAGGTCGGCGCAAAGCGCGGTGTTAAGGCGTAATTCAGGCGGCCGCGTTTATGCCAGCGCAAAATCAGCTCACGGGTTTGCCGGTAACTTTGCTCCGGCGTTTCGGTCAGGTAATCCGGCGCGTTTCTGTCCATCATTACCTTTCCGGCAATGATTCGCATGCCGAGTTGTTCCGCCGCGTTAAACAGCGCGTCTACAGACTGCGGGTGCACGGTGCCAAACACCAGCGCGCTGGTAGTGCCGTTGCTGAGCAGCTGGCTGAGAAAAAAGTCCGACATCCGAACGGCGTAATCGTGGCTGACGAACTGGCTTTCCACCGGAAAGGTATAGGTTTGCAGCCAGTCGAGAAGCTGTTCGCTATAGGCGCCCATCATTTCCGTCTGCGGATAGTGAATATGGCAGTCCACAAAGCCGGGGAGAATGAGCCTGCCGCGATAGTCGAGATAATCCTTTGCGTTACGCAGCTGCTGCTGCCCTTCTTCCCAGGGTAAGAGCGCAGCAATGACGCCCCCGTTCAGAAACAGCAGGCCGTCGGCAATATGGCGGGCGCTGGCCGCCAGATTTTCCGCCGATGCGCCAGGCTGTGTGATATCGAAGAACTGCCCGCGTAACGCTTGCGTATAATTAACCACCATCGCAGTACCTGTATAAATTCAGAAGAAGTTATTTAGTTATAGCAACGTTAATGCCAGCCTTTGATTTAACGTTAAGCGTTAAGAGATTAACAAACAAAGCGCCTGTTTGCCGTCTGGAGGCAAAGGATTGCCCTGGGGCCGACCGGGAAATACGCTGCGCTTGTCGCACCCGGAAGCGGCAGTTTCGCAGTACCGCCGCACCAGAAGCGTACGGCGCGGCTCTTACAACTTCAGTTATCGCAAGTCCTTTGCGGCATGCTAAGGTATGACGACGTAAAAGCGTTGAGGAACAGTGACATGATTATTATGGTAACCGGCGCCACCGCTGGCTTTGGCGAGAGCATCACCCGTCGTTTTATCGACAATGGCCATAAAGTGATTGCGACCGGCCGTCGTCAGGCGCGCCTGCAGGAGCTGAAAAATGAGCTGGGCGACAGCATTCTGACGCTCCAGCTGGATGTCCGTGACCGCGCGGCTATTGAGCAGGCAATGGAACAGCTGCCGGCCGAATGGCGTGAGATTGATATTCTGGTGAATAACGCAGGCCTGGCGCTGGGAATGGAGCCGGCGCATAAGGCGGACCCGGACGACTGGGAAACGATGATCGACACCAATAATAAGGGCCTGGTATATATGACCCGCGCCGTCCTGCCGGGCATGGTGGAACGCAACCGCGGGCACATCATCAATATCGGCTCTACCGCCGGAAGCTGGCCGTATGCCGGTGGCAACGTTTATGGCGCGACCAAGGCATTTGTACGCCAGTTCAGCCTCAATTTGCGTACCGACCTGCATAAAACGGCCGTTCGCGTGACCGATATCGAACCGGGCCTGGTAGGCGGCACCGAGTTTTCCAACGTGCGCTTTAAAGGCGACGACGGAAAGGCGGATAAAACCTACGAAAACGCCAATGCGCTGACGCCGGAAGACGTCACGGAAGCCGTCTGGTGGGTGGCGACGCTGCCAAAACACGTCAATATCAATACGCTTGAAATGATGCCGGTGAGCCAGACCTTCGCCGGGCTTAGCGTATACCGCGAAGAATAACGGCCCTTCCCTGCCCGGCGCGCTGTCCGGGTATGGGAGATTTCGCAAATAAGTGTTAAATTTGCATAGGTTTTCTAAATAAGAAATAACGACATGCCTTCATCTTCGGTTCTCAATCCTTCGCTGCCCGTTAACCAGCAAATTTATCGTATTCTGCGTCGCGACATCGTTCGCTGTCTGATTCCGCCCGGCACCCCGCTTTCTGAAAAAGAAGTATCCGTGCGTTTTGACGTTTCCCGTCAGCCCGTGCGGGAAGCTTTTATTAAGCTTGCGGAAACGGGGCTGGTACAGATTCGTCCCCAGCGCGGCACGTACGTGAATAAGATTTCCGTCAGCCACGTGAAGAACGGCTGTTTTATTCGCGAGGCCATTGAGCGCGCCGTGGTGAAGCGGGCCGCAAGCATGGCGACCGAAAGCCACCTGTATATGCTTGAGCAGCTTTTAAATCAGCAGCGCGTTGCCATTGAACGTAACCAGCTGGATGATTTTTTCCAGCTCGACGATGAGTTTCATGAACAGCTGGCGCTGGTGGCCGATTGCCGCCTGGCCTGGGATACCATTGAAAACATCAAAGCGACGATGGACCGCGTGCGCTACATGAGTCTCGACCATGTTTCGCCGCCGGACATGCTGCTGGCGCAGCACTACGCTATTTTTGAAGCGCTCAGGAAGCACGACGAGGATGGCGTGGATCAGGCCATGCACCGCCATCTGCATGAGATTAGCCAGTCGATTCTGCTGATCCGCCAGGAAAACAGCGACTGGTTTAGCGAAGAGTAAAGTAAGGCGCCCACGCTTGCGATATCAGCGTGGGCCCGGTTATTTTTTCATCCACCTTCCGTTGATACCGCGCACATACTCTCCCGGCGGCGCACGCGTCACCAGCTTTTGTCCGGCAAGCTTCGCGACCTCATCCACGGAAATGTTATTGCTGTCGGCCAGCTGCTGATAATGCGACGCCCTTGCCTCGTTGATGCTTTTCACCAGCGCCAGCGTTTCCTTATCCTGCCTGACGGGCGCGATGTAGCCGCTGAGCGTTTCCCCTACCAGCCCCTGCTGACGCGCCTCGTTCAGGGTTATGGCCCATAGCGGCTGGCTGATCAGCAGGGCGGAAAGCAGCGCGCCTTTGATTACGGTTTTCATTAGTCGCCCCTCATCAGAACAGGTCGCTGCGGCTTTTGAGCAGATTTTCCACATCCTTATCCACCTTGATGTGAATTTCATGCTCGATTTTCACGTTCATGTTGATGGTAATGGGCTCTTTCGGCGCGGCTACTTCAATGCGCGGCGTACAGCCCGAAAGCAGCAGCGTTCCGGCCGCCAGCCCTGCGGCGATAAAAATTCTCATTCTCTTTCCTCACATGCTGTGCCGGTTCTCTGGCAGCGCGCATCCGGCAGCGCGGCGTGCTGTTCCAGCCAGGCCTGTAAATTGTCGCCAAAGCGTAAACTACGCCACAGCGTAAACAGGTTTTCCTGGTGGGTATAGTTAAGCTTAACGGTGTTTTTCTTGCCTTCCACGCGGCTTATCCCCGTCACGCTTGCGCTCATTGACACCACGCCCAGATTATCCAGGTTGATTTTCGTCCATGAATGCGAAATTTCCATGTAGCGCAGCCAGGTTATGGCCGCGCCCGCCGCCATATTATTGGCGACGATGGCGTCGGCCATGTCTTTATCCATACGAAACGTCAGCGGGCCCGGGTTGGTGAGCCAGCCATCTTTGATAATCCATTGCGGATGGTTAAGCCACAAAGGCAGCGCGCCGGTAACGCGTCCGGACATGGTAAACTGTTTGGGATTGATTGCCGTAATCAACTCGCTCGAGGAAATATTCTGTAGCCGAAGCAGCGCGGCGTCCCGCTGCGGCATACGGAGCTGCTGCATGAGTATTTTGCCGCCCAGGATATCAAGGCTAACGTTGCTTAGGGTCAACGGCCGCGTGTCGCTCCACGGATACCAGCCTTCAAGATCGGCGGTAACGTTTTGCGCGGTCACCTGATTTTTCACTTCGCCGATACGTAAGGTTACCGGACCATGCGTGCCCAGATGCCATGTCGACTCGCTAAAGCGAAACGGCAGAACAAAGTCGACGCCGTTGATCTGGTTATCCGGCAGCCATACGCTCCCGCCCTTCACCACGCCGTGCCCGCCGGCTTCGAAGCCTTGACCGCTCGCGGCGGAAAAGGCGATTTGCGCATAAAGGCTGCCATCTTTCAGATCCATCTTCCACTCCGGCGGGATAAGCGGCTGGAAAACGGTTAACGTCTGTTCCGGCCACCAGGCGTTACCGCGCAGGCGTTCGCCATCCCAGCGGCCCAGCACGCGCACCGGGCCAATTTTTCCGGCATGGAGCTCGCCCTTAAACTGAAAAGAAGAAGGATCTTCGCCGCTGACGCTAAATTTTAGCGTTGAGGCAGGTAAGACGCTGCCGCCGGTAAACGTTGTGCTGCCCGCATCCAGCGACAGAGCGCCGGTAAAAGAAGGATGTTCCGCCGCGCGCTGCCAGCGCACAGGTTTTTCCAGCGTCAGACGCGGCTTGTCCATCAGCATTGAACCGTACTGCAGCTTGTCGAATCCCGTTGAGAGTGAGGTCAGCGCAATAATAGCGTCGCGCCACTCGCCTTTGCCGCTCATATCCCAGCGGGCGTTCATCGGCGTGAACGCGCCGTTGCCCCAATAGCGCCATCGCCACAGCCCGGCGTCCGGGAGGAAATTTTCGGCTTTGCCGTCAAGGTGTAAGACCAGGTTGCCCATCTCATTTTCGTGAGCGCGAATAATAGCCTGCAGACGCCCGTCCACGCCCTGCTGCGTGAGACGCACGCCCGCCAGCGGCCAGCGGATTTCGTCGATATCCAGCGAATCAATCACCCGGCCCCGGGAGCGCAGCAGCGCGCCTGGCCTGAACAGCAGCTGTGGATCGCTCAGGGCGCCGCTCAACTCGCCGGGCAGTACCGCATAGAAGACGAGCTCGTCCTGCTTGGCTTCGCCTGTCAGCTGTAGCGGCAAGGCGCTGTTTGTCATGCTCAGCTTGCCCGGTCCGATGTTCAGCACCGCGTTGCCCTTGCCGGCGCGACCCTGCGTCACCACGTTCATGCGCCCGCTAAACGTCGCGTTTTCCAGCCCCTGCTGCCAGTCATCCACGCGCAGGGCGATGCCGCCACGCAGCGGAAATCCCTGATACGGCCAGTACCACTGCCCGCCGTTGATTTCGAAGATCTTCTGGCTGATGGTCCAGGGCAACGAGAGCAACGTTTCGCCGCCGCCTGGTTTGCGCAGCGTTAAAGCGCCCTGATCTTCATGCCAGTCAAGCACGGCGTTGACAGGCTCAGACGCCTGCGGAATGCGCAGCGCGGTGGTTATGTGCCCCTGTTCCGGCAAACCGTTCGGCACCAGCGCAAGCGTAAATGTACCGGCCAGCTCAACGGGGTCCATCCCTTCGAATGCGCTAATTTTCAGCTTCTGTAGCTCAAGCGTCTGGCCTTTCAGCTCTGCCTCAATGGTTAGCAGCGGCCCGGAATAGCGCACCTCCTGTTGCGTCGGCGTCAGCGAGACGCGCAATCCACCGGCAAACTGCTGCCAGGGCGTAACGTTCACTTTATCAATGGTCAGCAGCGTATAGGGCAGCATGGACTGCCATTGGGCAAGCGTGCGCGGCGCGGCGGGGCTGGAATCATCGGCAGGAATTTTACTGATGCAGTCGGGGTTAAGGGTGAGTTCGTTCACATGCAGTCGCCAGCGGCTCGGATGACTGAGCCTGGCGCTTTTCAGGTTGGCCAGTTCGCACTCCCCGGCCAGATAGCGCAGATCGGGAATGATAATCGCCCCGCGGCTCAGGCGCGGGCTGGCCTCCATGGCAATTCGCGTCCCCTGCGGAAGCCAGATGCCGGCAAGCGTCGGCAGCCAGTAGGCGATGGTCAACAGCAGCGTCAGCGGGAGCAAGATAAGCGTCAGTGCCAGGGCAATAATGGCTTTATATTTACCCTTCATGGGCGGTTAATATCCTGATTCAGCGACAATTTATGCCGAAATATGCCATGATTCTGTCATGATTCGGGCCGGGCGTGAAGTCGACGCCATCGTCTAAGCTTAGATGAGCGATACCGGACGGGCCTGCGCCGCTTGTTAAAACTTATTTTTAATAATTGTAAGAAAATTTTAAGCATGATAATTTTACGTTAACTCATTCTGGAGAAAAGACTTATGAAACTGGCCGTGTACAGCACAAAACAGTACGATAAAAAGTATCTGGAGAATGTTAACCAGGAATATGGCTTTGATATCGAATTTTATGACTTCCTGTTAACGGAGAAAACCGCCAAAACCGCCCACGGCTGCGACGGCGCCTGTCTTTTCGTTAATGACGACGGCAGTCGTCCGGTGCTCGAAGAGCTGAAAAAACAGGGCGTGAAGTTTATTGCCCTGCGCTGCGCGGGTTTCAACAATGTGGATTTAGAGGCGGCGAAAGAGCTGGGCCTGGCCGTGGTGCGCGTACCGGCCTATTCTCCGGAAGCGGTGGCCGAGCATGCCGTCGGGCTGATGATGTGCCTGAATCGGCGTATTCACCGGGCCTATCAGCGCACCCGTGATGCCAACTTCTCGCTGGAAGGGTTAACAGGTTTTACCATGTTCGGTAAAACCGCAGGCGTTGTCGGCACCGGTAAAATTGGCCTGGCGGCGCTGCGTATTCTGAAAGGTTTTGGTATGCGCCTGCTGGCATTCGATCCTTATCCAGCCGCGGCGGCGCTGGAAATGGGCGTGGAATATGTCGATTTGCCGACGCTCTTCTCGCACGCGGACGTCATTTCCCTGCACTGTCCGCTGACGCCGGAAAACTACCATCTGCTCAACCGCACCGCCTTTAGCCAGATGAAAGACGGCGTGATGATCGTTAATACCAGCCGCGGCGGGTTAATCGATTCGCAGGCGGCTATCGAAGCGCTGAAGACGCAGAAAATCGGCGCGCTGGGCATGGACGTGTACGAAAACGAACGCGATCTGTTCTTTGAAGATAAGTCTAACGACGTGATTCAGGATGACGTATTCCGCCGCCTGTCCGCCTGCCACAACGTGCTGTTTACCGGACACCAGGCGTTTCTGACGGCCGAAGCATTAACCAGCATTTCCGAAACGACGCTTGAGAATTTGCGCCAGCTTGAAAACGGCGAACCTTGCGCCAACCAGGTTTAAGGCCTGCGGCGACTGTCGGCTATAATTTAAGATTATCCTTACTGCAGCCTGGCGTACTTTTTGCCAAAGTAGCGCCAACTCATTGATGAAATAAGTAACTTAGGGAGAAGAGATGAAGAAATTAACTTCGCTGCTGCTGGCAGCAACGGTGCTGGCCGGCTGCGCGCAATCTGGTGATAAGGGAACGGTTACCGCGCAGGATCTGCAGCATCACCGCTATGTTTTACAAAGCGTGGACGGCAAGCCTCTGACCGGGATAAAGCGTATGCCGGAGCTGAGCTTCGGGGAAAATATGCATATTGCAGGCAGCATGTGTAACCGCTTTATGGGCCAGGCAACGCTTGCCGATAATATCCTGAAGGCGAAAGGCCTGGGAATGACCATGATGCTGTGCGCCGAACCGCAGCTTAACGAACTGGATCGCACGATCAACAATCTGCTGACCGGCGGCGCGCAGGTTGGCCTTGCACAGCAGCAGCTCACGCTGAATAACAGCCAGCATACTTTAGTCTATAAGCTGGCCGATTTGGTCAACTAAGACTAGTAGGTTCCGCAGGTTCCGGCGGCAAGCGCGTTTTCACTGCAGCGTTTGCCGTTGGGCATGGCGCACATCCCGACCGCCGACCCGTCAAGCTGACGCGCAACGCTCAGCGTCCCGCCAATCATCGCACAGCTCGCCTGCCCCTGATTTGACATCGCAGCACGCATCCCCGGCGCTACGTGAGCGGCGGTGGCCTGTTGAGGCGGTTCATTACTACATGCTGATAACAGCGTTGTTGATAACAACAAAGCGGCATAGCCGGCTAAAAACGCAGCGCGCATTACTCTTCTCCCCCTGAATATTGCAAAACCTAAGAATCATAAGCGTCATGCCCGCGCTGCGTCGAGAGCAACGGGCAAGAAAAAGTGTTTGTTTTTGCAAAGCGGCTCACTGTTTGGCATAAAACTTCAGATAATTCCCACCTGTTCCCCCTTTACGCGGCCAGCGGCCAGCACACAAAAGCGAAAATCGCGCTTTCCGGCCTTTGCTAAACTTAAGGCATTATTCAGGGCCGCCGACGTAATGCGAGCCTCTTTTTTAGCGCTTTTTAAGGGTCACTTTTATGATCACTATCGACGGCAACGGTGCAGTCGCCTCCGTGGCGTTTCGCGTAAGCGAGGTTATTGCCATCTACCCGATTACGCCCAGCTCAACGATGGCGGAGCAGGCCGATGCCTGGTCCGGCGACGGCCGCAGGAACGTCTGGGGAGATACGCCGCGCGTTGTAGAGATGCAGTCGGAAGCCGGAGCCATCGCCACCGTGCACGGCGCGCTGCAAACCGGCGCCCTTTCCACCTCATTTACTTCATCGCAGGGTTTGCTGCTGATGATCCCCACGCTTTACAAACTGGCCGGGCAGCTAACGCCGTTTGTGCTGCACGTGGCCGCCCGTACCGTGGCTACGCACGCGCTTTCAATTTTTGGCGACCACTCGGACGTGATGGCGATTCGCCAGACCGGCTGCGCCATGCTGTGCGCCAGCAGCGTTCAGGAAGCGCAGGATTTTGCGCTGATTGCGCATATCGCAACGTTAAAGAGCCGCGTGCCTTTTATTCATTTCTTCGACGGTTTCCGCACTTCCCACGAGATCAATAAAATCGTCCCGCTGGCGGACAGCACCCTCCTTGAATTACTGCCGCAAAAAGAAATTGATGCACATCGCGCCCGCGCGCTGAATCCTGAGCATCCCGTCATTCGCGGTACCTCCGCCAACCCGGATACTTACTTCCAGTCCCGTGAAGCCACCAACCCGTGGTACAACGCGGTTTACGAACATGTCGAGCAGGCGATGGAGAGCTTTGCGAAAGTTACCGGCCGCCGGTATCGCCCGTTCGAATATTACGGTCATCCGCAGGCCGGGCGCGTGATTATTCTGATGGGCTCCGCCATCGGCACCTGCGAAGAAGTTGTCGATGAGCTGCTGACCCGCGGCGAAAAAGTCGGCGTGCTGAAAGTCCGTCTGTTCCGCCCGTTCTCTGCCGACCATCTGCTGGAAGCCTTACCGCAAAGCGCGCGCCAGATTGCCGTGCTGGACAGAACCAAAGAGCCCGGCGCGCTGGCTGAACCTCTTTATCTGGACGTAATGACGTCCCTGGCCGAAGCTTTTAACCGTGGCGAACGTGAAACGCTGCCGCGCGTAATCGGCGGGCGCTACGGCCTTTCTTCCAAAGAATTTGGCCCGGACTGCGTGCTGGCGGTGTTTAACGAGCTACAAGAAGCGAAGCCGCGCCCGCGCTTTACCGTGGGTATTTACGACGACGTGACCAACCTTTCGCTGCCGCTGCCGGAAAACACCCTGCCTTCTCGCGCGAAGCTCGAGGCCTTGTTCTATGGGCTTGGCAGCGACGGCAGCGTCTCGGCGACCAAAAACAATATCAAAATAATCGGTAACGCCACGCCGTTCTTCACCCAGGGCTATTTCGTTTATGACTCGAAAAAGGCGGGCGGGCTGACGGTTTCGCACCTGCGCGTCAGCGAGCACCCGATAAACTCAACCTATCTGATTGATAAAGCAGATTTTGTCGGCTGCCACCAGCTACAGTTTATCGATAAATACCAGATGGCCGAACGCCTGAAGCCGGGCGGTATTTTCCTGCTCAACACGCCCTACGGCGCGGATGAGGTCTGGCATCGTCTGCCGCAGGAAGTTCAGGCGGTGCTCAGGCAGAAAAAGGCGCGTTTCTTCGTGGTCAACGCGGCGAAAATCGCCCGCGAATGCCAGCTTGGCGCGCGCATCAATACCGTTATGCAGATGGCGTTTTTCCATCTCACCAACATTCTGCCGGGCGACAGCGCGCTGGCTGAATTGCAGGGAGCGATTGCCAGAAGCTACAGCAGCAAAGGCCAGGAGCTGGTTGAACGTAACTGGCAGGCGTTAGCGCTGTCCCGTGAGCTGCTGGCTGAGGTGGCGCTGCAGCCGGTCTTCGAAAGCAGCCCGATGCGCCCGCCGGTGGTTTCCGACGCCGCACCAGATTTTGTGAAAACCGTGACCGCCGCCATGCTTGCCGGTCTTGGCGACGCGCTGCCCGTCTCCGCCCTGCCGCCGGACGGCACCTGGCCGATGGGCACCACGCAGTGGGAAAAACGCAACATCGCCGAAGAGATCCCCATCTGGAAGCCGGAGATCTGCACCCAGTGCAACCACTGCGTCGCAGCCTGCCCGCACTCGGCGATTCGCGCCAAAGTGGTTCAGCCGGAGGTGATGGAATCTGCTCCTGCCGCGCTGCAGTCGCTGGATGTGAAATCCCGTGATATGCGCGGCCAGAAATACGTTCTGCAGGTCGCGCCGGAAGACTGCACCGGCTGTAACCTCTGCGTTGAGGTCTGCCCGGCGAAAGACCGCCAGAACCCGGAAATCAAGGCCATCAATATGATGTCGCGCCTTGAGCACGTAGAAGAAGAAAAAGAGAACTACGATTTCTTCCTCAGCATGCCGGAAATGGATCGCACCAGCCTGGAACGCATCGATATCCGAACTTCTCAGCTGCTGACCCCGCTGTTTGAATACTCCGGCGCCTGCTCCGGCTGCGGCGAAACGCCTTATATCAAGCTGCTGACCCAGCTGTATGGCGACCGTCTGCTAATCGCCAACGCCACGGGATGTTCGTCAATTTACGGCGGCAACCTCCCTTCCACGCCGTACACCACCGATGCCAACGGGCGCGGTCCGGCATGGGCAAACTCGCTGTTTGAAGATAACGCCGAGTTTGGCCTGGGCTTCCGACTGACGGTTGACCAGCACCGCGTGCGCGTGACGCGCCTGCTGGAGAAGTATGCGGATCGGCTGCCGGCAGAGCTTAACGAGCAGCTGCACGCCGAAGCCACGCCGGAAGCGCGCCGCGAACAGGTTGCCGCCTTGCGTCAGCATCTGGCTGGCGTGGATGACGCGGATGCCCGCCAGCTATCGATCGATGCGGATGCGCTGGTTGAAAAATCCATCTGGCTGATTGGCGGCGACGGCTGGGCCTATGACATCGGCTTTGGCGGCCTCGATCACGTGCTGAGCCTGACTGAAAACGTCAACATTCTGGTGCTGGATACGCAGTGTTATTCCAATACCGGCGGCCAGGCATCGAAAGCCACCCCGCTGGGCGCGGTAACCAAGTTTGGCGAGCACGGCAAGCGTAAAGCGCGCAAAGATCTCGGCGTGAGCATGATGATGTACGGGCACGTTTATGTGGCGCAGATTTCTCTTGGCGCGCAGCTAAACCAGACGGTGAAAGCGATTCAGGAAGCGGAGGCCTATCCGGGTCCGTCGCTGATAATCGCCTACAGCCCCTGCGAAGAGCACGGTTACGATCTGGCGCTAAGCCACGATCAGATGCGCCAGCTTACCGCAACCGGCTTCTGGCCGCTGTACCGCTTCGATCCACGCCGTGCGGATGAAGGCAAGCTGCCGCTGGCGCTGGATTCCCGTCCGCCGTCGGATGCGCTGGCCGATACGCTGGTAAAAGAGCAGCGCTTCCGTCGCCTGAACTCGCAGCAGCCGGACGTTGCCGAACAGCTGTGGAAAGACGCCGCCGAAGATCTGCAAAAGCGTTACGATTTCCTGGCGCAGATGGCCGGTAAAGCGGAAAAAACGAGCAGCGAGTAATTTCCCCTTGCCCTGATCCTCTCCCCAAATGGGAGAGGGAATTGACCGGACATCCTCCAGAACCGCTCGAGAATATCTCTCATAAGGGAGAGGGAATTGATTGAGCATACCCTTAAAGAGAAGCAGGAATTAATCGGTATCGTCCCTGCGCCTTTCCCCTTCTCCCTTCCTGGGAGAAGGCCAGGATGAGAGTTCTTTTTGCTACTCCCGTTACATATTCCCAACGTTGCCGTTGCGAAGAATTTATTCGCACGCATCATGTCGCCAGGTCCCTTTGCATGAGCCCCCCGATGATTGCCGTTGCTTTAGTTGATGACCACGTTGTGGTGCGTTCCGGTTTTGCCCAGCTGTTGAGCCTGGAAACGGATATTCAGGTTGTCGGACAGCACAGTTCCGCCGCCGAGGCCTGGGCTGCGCTTAGCAAAAATCCCCCGGACGTCGCCGTGCTCGACGTCGCCATGCCTGACGAAAACGGCCTTAGCCTGCTTAAACGCCTGCGCCAGCAGCATCCGGGCTTTCGCGCCATTATTCTGAGCATTTACGATACCACCGCCTTTGTGCAAAGCGCGCTGGATGCCGGCGCCAGCGGCTATCTCACAAAAAGCTGCGGTCCTGAAGAGCTGGTACAGGCCGTGCGTACCGTCGGCATGGGCGGCCATTATTTATGCGCCGAGGCGCTGCGGGCATTGCGCCATGCGGGAAAACCTGCAAAAGCGCTTGCAGGCTTAACGCCTCGCGAGCGTGAAGTCTTTGATCTGCTTGTAAAAGGCGAAAGCGTCAAACATATCGCCGGGCTGCTCAGGCTAAGCCATAAAACGGTGCATGTGCATCGGGCCAATATCCTCGGCAAGCTGCAATGTGAAAGCACTATCGAACTGGTGCATTTCGCCCTCGACCATCAGCTGCTGACCGGGCACTAAATGGGGCGTTCCTGGCGTCATCTGCTGCTGTCGCTGTTTATCGTCTTTGCCTGGGGGCTTGGCTGGCAGGCGCTGTGGACCATCAGTTTTTATCTCACCAGTAACGGCCAGCAGGCCACCCTGCTTTTGCCGCAGGGCGTGCACCTCGCGCTCCTGATCCTGCTGCATCGTCGTTACTGGCCTGCTCTGTTCGTATCGGTTATCGGGCTGCTGGGCTGGCTGTGGCAGCAGCAGTTGATGACCGAGCCGGTAATGCTGCTTTCGCCGTTTATCAGCGCCATCCCCGCGCTGCTCGTGCAGCGTTACTGGCATCGCTTCACGCTTTACTGGCAGCGGCTTTCTCTGTTGATGGCGGCAATTGCCGGCGACGCGCTGCTGCATACACTGATGCTGACGCCCTTTCTGGCAAGCTCCGCTTCGCAAATTTTACTGGCCGCGTTTACCGGCGGAGTTCTGCTGACGCCCTTTGTGTATCTGATTTATGAATACCTGCGCCAGCAGCATCTGGAAAGCCTGCTGGCGCAGGAAACGCCGAATCCGCCGCTGCGTACTTCGCTGCTTATCTGGTGCAGCCTGTTTTTTATTATCGGCGTTGGCGCGCAGATGGTGCTGTCGCCGGAAATTGAGCGGCTGCTGCTGATCGTGGTGTTTCTGCCGAACGTCGTGATGGCCTATAAGTTTGGCTGGCAGGGCGGCGTGCTGGCGGCGCTGCTTGGCAGCATGATGATCACTATCGCCCGACAAATCGGCACCGGCTTTAACGGGCTGATGGAGATGGAGCTGTTTTTATCGACCCAGGCGCTGCTCGGTATCGGCCTGGGGATTGCCATCAGCCGTCAGCAGCATCTGGCTAACAATCTTCATCGTTATCGCCAGCGGCTGGAGGTTGAGCTACAGGCCCGGCGCGAGCTGATGGAGAAGCTGGTGCATGCCGAAGAAGATACGCGTAAGGATCTCGCCCGCGAGCTGCATGATGAGATAGGTCAGAACATCACCGCGATCCAGATCCAGGCGATGCTGGTGAAGCGTACCGCCAGCGGCGATGCGGCAACGCTTGCCGCCGAACAGATCGGCCAGCTTGCCCAGCGTATTCACCACTCCACCCGACAGCTGCTGCGCCAGCTCCGTCCTCCCGTGCTTGATGAGATGTCCCTTGAGAAGGCGCTGCATCACCTGGTGCAGGAGTTTGCTTTCGCCGAGCGCGGCATCGTCTGCCGTTTTACTTACGATCTTCCCGGCCAACCCGTCAGCGATACCGTGGTATTCACGCTTTATCGCCTGGTGCAGGAGCTGCTGAACAATATCTGCAAGCACGCGGAGGCAAGCCGCGTCGATATCTCCCTTACTTTACAGCCGCGCGGCGTAAGGCTTGAGGTAAAGGACGACGGCGTCGGCTTTAACGGCGATCTTAATACCGGCTTCGGGCTACAGGGCATCGGGGAACGCATCCGCGCTTTAGGCGGCGAATTAACGCTCGAAGGCCGCTCCGGCACGCGCGTAATTGTTAACCTGCCCACACTTTTCCAACAAAATCAGGGATAACCAGGAAAAAGTCTTAGTTGCCTAAAACCTTGTCTCATCCCCTTTCTGCCGCCGTTTTCTATAGTCTTTTCAACCCGGAGGGATCCCATGATTTCTGAGCAGGCCATTGGTCGTGATTATCGTTACTGGCGTCCGCGTTTGCTGTTTTCGATGGTGGTGGGTTACGCCGCTTTTTATCTGACGCGTAAAAGCGTGAGCTTTGTTCTTCCGGCGATGCAGGTCGATCTTGGGTTGAGCAAGAGCGATATCGGCCTGATGGGGACGCTGTTTTACCTTTCGTATGGCCTGTCGAAGTTTGCCGCAGGGCTCTGGCATGACAGACGCGGAGAGCGCTGGTTTATGGGCGTGGGCCTGCTGGCGACCGGCGTGCTGAATATCCTGTTCGCCTTTGGCGGCAACCTGACGATGCTGCTGATTATCTGGACGCTGAACGGCTTTTTCCAGGGCTGGGGATGGCCGCCCTGCGCAAGATTGCTGACGCACTGGTATTCGCGCAACGAACGCGGCTTCTGGTGGGGATGCTGGAACACCTCCATTAACCTGGGCGGCGCCGCGGTGCCGATGATTTCCGCGCTGATGGCGCTGTGGTTTGGCTGGCAGGCGGCGCTGCTGGTGCCGGGCGTTATCGGCATCGTGACGGGTATCTGGCTATGCCGCCGCTTAACCGGCACGCCGGAAGAAGGAGGCCTGCCGCCGGTGGGCGTCTGGCGGCACGATCCGCTGGAGATGCGCCAGGCGCAGCTTAGCCCCGCGATGCCGCTGTGGCAGATGTTTCGCAGCACGGTGCTGCAAAACCCGATGATCTGGCTGCTCGGCGCAAGCTACGTGCTGGTTTACCTGATCCGTATCGCGCTGAACGACTGGGGCAACATCTGGCTGGCGGAAAGCCACGGCGTGAACTTACTCAGCGCCAACGCCACGGTGATGCTGTTTGAAATGGGTGGACTGTTCGGGGCGCTGTTTGCCGGCTGGGGATCGGATTTGCTGTTTCGCGGCCAGCGCGCGCCGATGATTTTGCTGTTTGCCCTGGGGCTGTTTATCTCCGTTGCCGCCCTCTGGCTCTCGCCGGTGCACCATTATGCGCTGCTGGCGATGTGCTTTTTTGCCAGCGGCTTCTTCGTGTTCGGTCCGCAGATGCTGATCGGCCTCGCGGCGGTGGAGTGCAGCCACAAACAGGCCGCGGGCGCGGTAACCGGTTTTCTGGGCTTATTTGCCTATTTAGGCGCAGCGCTGGCGGGCTGGCCGCTGTCGCAGGTGATTGAGCGTTACGGCTGGTCGGGGATGTTTGTGCTGCTGACCATCGCCGCCGCGCTGATTGGATTTTTGCTGATGCCGCTGTTAATTGCGGGCATCAGCGCGCAGGACAGGAGTATTGGGGCCATGGAGCCGGCTATCACCTTACCTCAGGACACTTAGGATAATAATATGAAACTGACCGTGCTCTCTTCTCTGGTTGCCGCAGGCGTCGCGCTGGCAACGCTGTCTGGCGCCGCCCAGGCGAAAGGCCGTCTGGTGGTCTACTGCAGCGCCACCAACGAAATGTGCGAAACGGAAGTCAAAGCGTTTAGCGAAAAGTACGATGTGAAAACGTCGTTTATCCGTAACGGCTCCGGCAGCACGCTTGCAAAAGTAGACGCCGAGAAGAGAAACCCGCAGGCTGACGTCTGGTACGGCGGCACGCTTGATCCGCAGTCGCAGGCGGGCGAGATGGATCTGCTGACGCCCTATAAATCGGCCAACCTCGAGCAGATCATGCCGCAGTTCCGCGATCCGGCTAAACGCAAAGGGAACTACTCCTCTGCCGTCTACGTCGGCATTCTCGGTTTTGGCGTGAATACCCAACGCCTGAAAGAGAAAAATCTGCCGGTGCCAAAATGCTGGAAGGATCTGACTAACCCGGTCTATAAAGGCGAAATTCAGATTGCCGATCCGCAAAGTTCCGGTACGGCTTATACCGCCCTTGCAACCTTTGCCCAGCTGTGGGGAGAAGATCAGGCGTTTGATTACCTGAAAAAACTCAACGGCAACGTTTCGCAGTACACCAAATCCGGCATTGCCCCGGCGCGTAACGCCGCCCGTGGCGAAACGGCTATTGGCATTGGCTTCCTGCACGATTACTCGCTGGAAAAAGAGAACGGCGCGCCGCTGGAGCTGATTTCGCCCTGCGAAGGCACCGGCTATGAAATTGGCGGCGTCAGCATTCTGAAAGGCGCGCGCAATCTCGATAACGCTAAGCTGTTCGTTGACTGGGTGCTGTCGAAAGAAGCGCAGGAGCTTTCCTGGAAGAAAGGTAAGTCCTACCAGATCCTGACCAATACCACCGCTGAAACCTCGCCACTGTCCCTGAAGCTCGACGATCTGAAGCTTATCAATTACGACATGGATAAATACGGCGCGACCGATATGCGTAAAGCGCTTATCGGTAAGTGGGTAAACGACGTGAAGATGGGTAACTAACCCACCCGCAGGTGACAACGTCACGTCACCTGCTCCCTTCTTTTCTTTTGGCCGATGAGGCACTTATGTCTGAAACTTTACTTTTGCGTACGCCGCAAAAGCGGGACGCTATTATCTGGTGGGTAGCGCTGTGCTGGCTGGCTTTTGCCCTGCTGCCGAGCTGGAGCCTGGATTACGGCCTTTCTGAATCCACCCTTGATGAGATAATCGCCGCCTACGGCTGGTCTGAAATAAATATCAGCCTGCTGTGGTATGTCCTGCCTTCTTTGCTGCTGCTGCGTCCGTTCAATGAGCCGGGACCGGAGAAAAAACAGCGCCACTATTTCGATGCTGGCTGGGCCTTATTCTGCATGGCGTTTGTGGTGGTTAGCGCGACGCTAACCGGGCGCGGCATGGGCTACGCCACCATTGTGCTGTTCATCGCGCTGGGTATGATTATCACCCTCGCCCTGGCCCGCCTTGAATGGCTGGGCGGCGACCGCTTTGTCATTGGCTCGCTGGTGACCATTGTGGCGCTGATTAGCGTCTTTATCGTCTGGCCAAGCATCGCTATCTTTATCCCAATGTTCACTACCGACGGCGGAGATTTTGCGCCGCTGGCGTTTATGGCGGTGCTCGGCCAGGCGCATATTGTGCAGGTGATTATTAACTCCATCGGCCTGTCGATCGCCGTGGGCATTGGTTGCACCTTCTTTGGCCTGGTGCTGGCGATTTACACCACGCGTATTGCGAAACGCAGCGCAATTATTGGCCGTATCTTCTCCATTCTGCCTATCGTGACCCCGCCGTTTGTCGTCGGCCTTGGCGTCACGCTGATGATGGGCCGCTCCGGCTATGTCACCGAGCTGATGGTGAAATGGTTCGGGCTGAGCAACACCAACTGGCTGTACGGTTTTACCGGCATCTGGCTGGCGCAGGTCCTGGCCTTTACGCCCATGGCGTTTATGATCCTCGACGGCGCGATAAAAACGATTCATCCGTCGCTGGAAGAAGCTTCATACACGCTGCGCGCCACGCGCTGGAAGACCTTTAAAAACGTATTTCTGCCGCTGTTAAAACCGGCGCTGGCCAACGCCTTTCTGATAGTCATCGTGCAGTCGCTGGCGGACTTCAGCAATCCGCTGGTGCTGGGCGGCAACTTCGACGTGCTCGCGACGCAAATCTACTTCTACATCACCGGCTCGCAGCTTGATTATCAGGCCGCCAGCACGCTCGGCGCGTTTCTGCTGCTGTTCTCGCTGCTGGTGTTCTGCATTCAGTACATGTGGATTGGCAAACGCTCCTACGTGACGGTTTCCGGTAAATCCAACCGTGGCGACGTGCAGCCGCTGCCGGTTACCCTGATATGGGCGGTTATTGCGCTGCTGGCCGTCTGGATCGCGTTTAACGCCCTGCTTTACGGCAGCATTTTCTACGGCAGCTTTACGGTGAACTGGGGCGTGGATTACACCCTGACGCTGGATAACTTTATCAAGCTGTTCGGCCAGGGCATGAGCGACGGCGCGTGGCCTTCATTGCTCGATACCCTGCTCTATGCGGGCATTGCCGCGCCGATCACCGCTTTCTTCGGCCTGCTGATCGCCTGGATTGTGGTGCGTCAGCAGTTCCGCGGCAAAAAGACCATCGAGTTCACCACCATGCTGTGCTTTGCGGTGCCGGGCACCGTGGCGGGCGTCTCCTACATCCTCGCGTTTAACAGCGCGCCGGTTTACCTGACGGGCACCGCCGCCATCGTGATTATGTCGATGGTCATGCGTAACGTGCCGGTTGGCATTCGCGCGGGTATCGCAGGGCTTGGGCAGATTGATAAGTCGCTGGATGAGGCCTCCCTGAGCCTGCGCGCCGGTTCCATGCGCACCATTATCAATATCCTGCTGCCGCTGCTGCGCCCGGCGATCCTTTCCGCGCTTATTTACAGCTTTGTACGCGCCATTACGACGGTCAGCGCCATTGTCTTCCTTGTGACGCCGGATACCCGCGTGGCGACGGCCTACATTCTTAACCGTGTGGAAGATGGCGAATACGGCGTGGCGATCGCCTATGGCTCGATTCTGATCGTCGTGATGCTGACGATTATCTTCATTTTTGACTGGCTGATCGGCGAGGCGCGCATTTCGCGCTCGAAAGCCAGAACCAACGCGTGATTACGGAGTAAACCATGACACAACCTCATTTTGTAGAACTGCGCGGCGTCACGAAACGGTTTGGCAATAATACCGTCCTGGGCGGCATCAATCTCGCCATTCCCAAAGGCGAAATGGTCACCCTGCTCGGGCCGTCCGGCTGCGGAAAGACCACGGTGCTGCGCCTGGTGGCCGGGCTGGAGAAGCCCACCGAAGGGCAGATTCTGATTGATGGCGAAGATGTTACCCATCGCTCAATTCAGCAGCGTGATATCTGCATGGTGTTTCAGTCCTACGCCCTGTTTCCGCATATGTCGCTTGGCGATAACGTCGGCTACGGCCTGAAGATGCTGGGCACGCCGCGGGCAGAAATTAAAAGCCGCGTAAAAGAAGCGCTGGCGATGGTCGATCTGGAGGGCTTTGAAGATCGTTTCGTCGATCAGATTTCCGGCGGCCAGCAGCAGCGCGTGGCGCTGGCGCGGGCGTTAATCCTCAAGCCGAAAGTGCTGCTGTTCGATGAGCCGCTCAGCAACCTCGACGCCAACCTCAGGCGCAGCATGCGCGATAAAATCCGCGAGCTGCAAAAGCAGTTCAACATTACGTCGCTGTACGTTACCCACGATCAGAGCGAGGCGTTTGCGGTATCGGATACGGTGCTGGTGATGAACAAGGGCGAGATTATGCAGATTGGCAGCCCGCAAACGCTCTATCGTCAGCCAGCCTCGCGCTTTATGGCGAGCTTCATGGGCGATGCCAACATTTTCCCGGCGCGCTTCGGCAGCGATTATGTGGAGATCCACGGCTATCGCCTGCCGCGTCCTCCGCAGCTGGCAACATCGCAGGCGGAAGGTACGGTAGGCGTACGCCCGGAAGCTATCACGCTGAGCGAGCACGGCGCGGAAAGCCAGCGCTGCGTGGTGCGCCATGTCGCCTATATGGGACCGCAGTATGAAGTGACGGTGGAATGGCACGGCCAGGCGCTGCTGTTGCAGGTGAACGCCACGCGCCTGCAGCCGGACGTTGGGGATAATTATTACCTGGAGATTCATCCGTACGGGATGTTTGTGCTGGCGGATGCGGCTTAGGATTTGTTGCGTGAAACAGGTGGATGGCGCTTACGCTTATCCACCCTACTGTTTTGCAGATCGAGTAAACGTAAGCGCTATCCACCCTGCCATTTTGTAGGTCGGGTAAGCGTAAGCGCTATCCACCCTGCCATTTTGTAGGTCGGGTAAGCGTAAGCGCTATCCACCCTGCCATTTTGTAGGTCGGGTAAGCGTAAGCGCTATCCACCCTGCCATTTTGTAGGTCGGGTAAGCGTAAGCGCTATCCACCCTGCCGTTTTGTAGGTCGGGTAGACGTAAGCGCTATCCACCCTGCTGTTTTGTAGGTCGGGTAAGCGTAAGCGCTATCCACCCTGTCATTTTGTAGGTCGGGTAAGCGTAAGCGCTATCCACCCTACCGTTTTGTAGGTCGGGTAAGCGTAAGCGCCACCCGACGTTTACTTCAGCAAACGAACCTTAACGGATTTGCCTTTGATTTTGCCCTGCTGCAGCTGCTTCCAGGCGTGGCGGGCAACGGACTGGCGAACGGCGACGTAGACATGGAGGGGATGCACGTCTATTTTGCCGATATCCGCGCCATCCAGCCCCATATCGCCGGTCATGGCGCCAAGAATATCGCCCGGACGCATTTTGGCTTTTTTGCCGCCGTCGATGCACAGCGTCGCCATTTCCGCTTCCAGCGGTTTGATGCTGATGCCTGTCGGCGCCTGCTGCCAGTTTAAAGAAAGGTTTAACATCTCCGCCAGCACGCTTGCGCGCTGCGCTTCTTCTGGCGCACAGAAGCTGATTGCCAGGCCGCTCTCGCCCGCACGCGCGGTACGCCCGATGCGGTGAACGTGCACTTCCGGATCCCAGGACAGCTCGTAGTTAATCACCATTTCCAGCGCTTTGATGTCCAGCCCGCGCGCGGCGACGTCGGTTGCCACCAGTACGCGGCTGCTGCCGTTGGCAAAACGCACCAGCGTCTGGTCGCGGTCGCGCTGTTCCATATCGCCATGTAGCGCCAGCACGCTTTGGTTGCTTTCGCTCAGCGCGTCGCATACGGCCTGGCAATCTTTTTTGGTGTTGCAGAACACCACGCAGGATGCAGGCTGATGCTTGCTAAGCAGCTTTTGCAGCAGGCCGATTTTGCCGCCGCGGGAGACTTCGTAGAACTGCTGTTCCACGGACGGAAGTTCGTCGACAGAATCGATTTCGATAGTCAGCGGATCGTTCTGCACTCGCTTGCTGATGGCGGCGATGGCCGTCGGCCAGGTGGCGGAAAACAGCAGCGTCTGGCGCCTGGCCGGCGCGTGGCTGATGATTTCGTCAATGGCGTCGGCAAAGCCCATATCCAGCATACGATCGGCTTCATCCAGCACCAGCGTTTGCAGCGCGTCCAGCTTCACAGTCTCTTTTTTCAGGTGATCGAGCAGACGACCCGGCGTCGCCACGATGATGTGCGGCGCATGAGTCAGAGAATCCCGCTGCGCGCCAAACGGCTGCCCGCCGCAAAGCGTCAGCACTTTAATATTCGACATATAGCGCGCCAGACGGCGCAGCTCTTTAGCGACCTGATCCGCCAGCTCGCGCGTCGGGCACAGTACCAGCGACTGGGTAATAAACTGGCTGGCGTCAATGTGTTGCAGCAGGCCCAGGCCGAAGGCCGCGGTCTTACCGCTGCCGGTTTTCGCCTGAGCGCGGACATCTTTCCCTGCGAGGATAGCGGGCAATGCAGCAGCCTGAACCGGAGTCATAGCGTGATAGCCCAGTTCGTTAAGATTGGCGAGTTGTTCCGCAGGCAGAATGTTTAGGGTGGAAAAAGGGGTCACAATTATACTCTCGATAAATGGGGTGTCGGTCAGCGACTGGCGCGCATTCTAGCAGCTTCGACCGGCAGGGTCATTTATCCACTCACTTATCGCCAGACAGCGCGTTTATCACGGTGCTCATCGCTTTGGTCGTTAATTCGGCGCGCTTGATTTTTTGATTGGCAAGCGAGGTCCGCAATACGCCAGCAATAACGATATGTTTGGGTTCCTGGCCCAGATCGCGCATCTCCAGCACCACCTTGCCGACAACGCGACACATTTCCTGGTACAGCTCTTCGTCTTTGGTCTGATTTCCCATGTTCACTCCATTTTTACATTCGCGTAGCACAGTAGCATCATGCTGGCGGCAATTTCAGCCCGGGCCCGCTTTTATTGTCCTCGCATCACAATTTCAACCGCTTCGTAGCTTATTATGCTTCCCAGCCCGTCGCCGATAGTTTTTCCCTGCCGGTGCAGTTCATCAACAATGTTATCGCGATTTATTACGGTTCCTTCCGCTATCAAACTGACCACTGCCGCACCGATGGCGCAGCCGATTAACTGCGCACGTTCTTCATCCTGGCTCATTAACCTGCTCTCTTGTTATTACCCATAGAAAAATTAGCACAATTTTCCGAGCGCGCCATGGCACGAAGGAAGTGAGAATTGGCTGTGGGCCGGGAGAGGAAAACGCACACCTTTAAAACAGCGCGCTCTGCATACCGCGAAAAGTTGCGCTTAAAACCGCTGATATATGGCCAAACCTCTTCCTGCCTTTTCCTCCTGAAATGCCCCTGTTTTACTCCGTCACGCTTCCCGGCCTATATTTTGAAACCAATTGCAGCTGCCATGCGCAGACGCATGAACTGCCGTTTGCATCAAAATAATAATCTGTTCTACACTGGATAGATAAGGTGATGGCGTTCCACCTTTCCCAACCGCTCCGTTCCGGAGCTGATGACGCCTGATATGACTCTTGATTTCCAGGAGGTATGTCAGGCCGTCCGTACTTTCCTCCCGGCCTGTGTACTTCCCTTAGCGGGGATAGATCATTGACACATGTTTTTGGCTATATTTTCAGACACGCAGGGCTTACGCAATCTGTCGTACTCAGCTTTCCGCCTACAGGGAAGCCGGTCTGGCTGGTCGATTTTACCGAACCGGGACAGGACCCCGCAGACATTCTGCAGAATAATAACGCCGGCATCATTGACCATCACCGGCTGGGTGGACCGATCGCAAAACTGCCTGCCATTCATGCCATCCTTCTGCTGGGCGTGCTGCTCAGCGACACGTTTAATACCAACATGCAGGACGATATCCGCGCGGGCACCGAGCCCAGCATGCTGTCGGGTGTAAACCGCAGAGCCGTTGTCCACGAACTGTTGAGCGCTAAAACCGATGTTGCCGGCCTGTCAGCAGAACAGTTGCTGGATAAAGACCTTAAAGCCTTCGTTATCGCCGGTACAGACGTGCGCCTCGCCCAGCTTGAAATCACCTCATCTGATCGGGGCGCTCCCCTGCTGAATGACCTGCTTACCGCGTTGGCGCTTCTGGCAGACCAGACAGGTGCTGGCCTGCTGATGCTGACGGCTATCAGGTTCGTTTTTTCCACGTTTTATTTCGCCGGGCAGGAGAGCGTAAACGCGGCTTCCTGCATCGCACCGGGCATGCTCAGCAGAAAGCAACAGCTTCTGCCGTGGCCTGAGGCCCATCTTAACCAGAGCCGGAGTCAATCATGAGTACATACACGCACGCACTGATACTTGTACAAAATAAAAAGGACGGGATCCCGCTTCTCGCGCAGGCCGCGGCACTGGCGCAGCCGTTGCAGATGAAAATCACCATTGCCCACGTCAGCGATGACTACCGTGAAATGAACTATATCTCCGACAGTCTGATGGATAACGCCGTATCGGAGGAGATTATAAAAGCGAAGGCGTTTCTCAGTGAGCTGGTGGCCTCAGTGACCATTGACGTGGACACGCGTGAACTGGTGACCATGCGACGGTTTGCAGACGTAGAGAAATGCATTAACGAACTTGGCATTGACCTGGTTATTGCCGGACACCGCAACCGTTTCATGGGATCGCTGACGTCACGTTCGGCGGAATACATCAACCACCTCACGGTGGATGTTCTGATTAAACATATACACGCCTGAAAAAGAGGATATGCACATGAACTTTACGCTGGATAAAGTTACCGCCCGCGAAATTCTTGACTCGCGCGGCAACCCCACCATAGAAGTTGAAGCTTTCACCACCGACGGTCAGATGGCGCGCGCCTCGGTGCCGTCCGGCGCCAGCACCGGCTCCCGTGAAGCCGTGGAGCGACGCGACGGCAATGCGGAACGCTTCGGCGGCAAAGGCGTGCGGGATGCCATTCATGCCGTGAATACGGAAATTAGCAACGCCGTGGCCGGGACGGACGTCCGGGAGCAGCGCCGCCTGGATAACCAGATGCTGGCCCTGGACGGCACGGAAAATAAAAGCCGGCTGGGTGCCAATGCCATTCTCGGCGTGTCGCTGGCGGTAGCCCGGCTGGCTGCATATGCCACGCGTCAGCCGCTCTACCGTTACCTGGGTGGACTGCAGGCGAACCTGCTGCCCGTGCCATGCATGAATATCATTAATGGCGGCGTACATGCCCGCGGCCAGGGCGCCGACTTTCAGGAATTCATGATAGCGCCGCACGGTGCGCCGACGCTGACCGAGGCAGTGCGCCAGGGCAGCGAGGTGTATCAGGCGTTGCGTCAGATTCTGCTGGCGAAAAACCTCTCGGCGGCGGTAGGCGACGAGGGGGGATTTGCTCCGACCGTGTCGTCAAATCGTGAGCCGCTGGAGTTCATCGTGCAGGCGATCGAAAAAGCAGGCTACCGGCCAGGGGAAGACATCAGTATCTGCATGGACCCTGCATCCAGCGAATTTTATACGGACGGGAAGTATCATCTGCGCACCGAGGGCAGCGCCCTGAGCGCTGAAGAGATGACGGATTATTATGGTGAACTGATGGATCATTTCCCTGTGATACTGCTTGAGGATGGCCTGGCCGAAGATGACTGGGCGGGCTGGAAGCACCTGCATCAGCGGCTCGGAGCGCGTGCCGAGCTGGTTGGCGACGATCTGTTCGTCACCAATGTGAAGTACATTCAACGCGGTATCGAAGAGGATCTGGCCAGTGCCGCGCTGATTAAGCTTAACCAAATTGGCACGCTGAGCGAGACTTTTGATGCCGTCGCGCTCTGTCAGCAGCATGGCTGGGGAGCTTTTATTTCGCACCGAAGCGGTGAAACCACAGACACTTTTATCGCTGATATGACCGTTGCCCTTCGGGCTGGACATCTTAAAACCGGCGCGCCCTGCCGGGGCGAGCGTGTGGAAAAATATAACCAGCTGATGCGCATTGAGCAGACGCTGGGCGAGGACGCGCGGTATGCGGGCCTGCAGGCATTTGTCCGCCGTCGGTAATCGTTAATCCTGACGGCCCTGCGGCCCGACATCAACCGGAACTGACCATGACCACCTCAACGCTCATCCTGCTACGCCACGGCGAAAGTCTGTGGAACCGGGAAAATCGTTTTACTGGCTGGAACGACGTACCCCTGACAGAAAAAGGCCGGCAGGAAGCTGACCGGGCGGGCCTCCTGCTCCGGGAAGCCCGCCTGCGGCCCGATTGCGTGAGCACATCGGTCCTGACCCGCTGCGTTCATACCGTGTGGCAGGTACTCGTGCAGCTTGACCGTAGCTGGCTGCCTGTGGACAAAACCTGGCGGCTAAACGAGCGTCATTACGGCGCCCTGCAGGGACTGAATAAGGATGAAGCTGCCCGCATGATGGGTGAGGAAAAAGTCCGTCAGTGGCGAAAAAGCTTTCTCGGTATTCCGCCCGCAGACTTTATGGCGCCAGCTCGTCTGCATCAGGATCCGCGTTACTGGCAGGTTGCGCTTTCTGACCTGCCCGCGACGGAAAGTCTGGAGATGACCATTCGTCGGGTGTTGCCGTACTGGCGGCGCGTGGTGATGCCGCAGCTTCAGCACGGTAAAACCGTACTGATTGTCGGGCACGGCAACTCGCTACGCGCGCTGATTATGTATTTAAACGGAATGACGGAAGAAGACGTCATGCGGCTTCACGTCCCAACCGGCGTACCGGTGATATATGAGATGAATACGGACGCATACGCCGTGTCGCACCATTTTTTAACCCCAATATAAAAAGGAGTCACTGTGAGTCAGCTTTTCGCCGTCATTATTGGCGGTTCTCTGGGATGCGTCATTCGCTGGCAGCTGGGTGCCCGCCTGAACGCTTTTTTTCCTGAGCTACCGCCTGGTACGCTACTGGTTAATCTGCTGGGCGGTTTTATTATCGGCGCGGCGATGGCGTATTTTATTCGCCACCCCGGCCTCGATCCGGCCTGGCGACTGCTGGTCACAACAGGCCTCTGCGGTGGGATGACCACCTTTTCGACATTTTCTCTGGAGGTGTTTGCGCTGCTGCAGTCAGGTAACTATGTGTGGGTGGTAACTTCGGTACTGGTTCACGTTCTGGGTTCGCTGGCCATGACGGCCGCAGGATTCTATGCCATGACGCTGCTCCAGTAGCAAAGACAGCCAGCCGGTTCTGAGTGTGTAAGACCGGCTGGCTATATTGAGATTTAACGCGCATATCCTTTATAAAAATTTCCTGGCTTCAGGGCAGGAATCCAGGAGCCTTATTACGCCCTGGCATCTATCGGTTCCCGTTGGAACGCTGTGCGGTAAAACGTGCTGGCATTCGTCGGCGTAATCCGTACCATACGCGACATACTTACGCATGCTGAACGAGAAACTCGCATTGTAGGCGCTGCCCCTGTGATGTCACTGGAAGAATTAAAGATAAAAACATATGCAAGAAAATCAATCTATTAAGCCTAAAGAACAGTACAATCTGAATAAATTACAAAAGCGTCTGCGCCGTAACGTCGGTGAAGCGATTGCCGATTACAATATGATCGAAGACGGCGACCGCATTATGGTTTGCCTCTCCGGCGGTAAAGACAGCTATACCATGCTGGAAATTCTGCGCAATCTGCAGCAAAGCGCCCCCATCAGCTTCAGCCTGGTGGCGGTTAACCTCGATCAGAAACAGCCGGGCTTCCCGGAGCATATCCTGCCGGCCTGGCTGGAAAGCATCGGCGTTGAGTATAAGATTGTCGAAGAGAACACTTACGGCATCGTAAAAGACAAGATCCCGGAAGGGAAAACGACCTGCTCTCTGTGTTCCCGCCTGCGTCGCGGCATTTTGTATCGCACGGCCACGGAGCTGGGCGCGACGAAAATCGCGCTTGGCCACCACCGTGATGACATCCTGCAGACGCTGTTCCTCAACATGTTTTACGGCGGCAAGATGAAAGGCATGCCGCCGAAACTGATGAGCGACGATGGCAAACATATCGTTATTCGTCCTCTGGCCTACTGCCGCGAGAAAGATATCGAGCGTTTCGCCATCGCGCGCGAATTTCCTATTATTCCGTGCAATCTCTGCGGTTCGCAGCCGAATCTGCAACGTCAGGTTATTGGCGATATGCTGCGCGACTGGGATAAGCGCTACCCTGGCCGTATCGAAACCATGTTCAGCGCGATGCAGAACGTGGTGCCTTCACACCTGTGTGATACTGAACTGTTCGACTTCAAAGGCATTCTGCACGGCACGGAAGTGGTGGACGGCGGCGATCTGGCGTTCGATCGTGAAGAGCTGCCGATGCGGCCTGCCGGCTGGCAGCCAGAAGACGATGACGGCGAAACGCCGCTGCAGCGTCTGGACGTGCTGGAAATTAAATGACGGGTTTCCCTCTCCGCAACGGAGAGGGTAGCCTTTACATATGCGGTGGCGGATCGATGATGGGCTTCGGATCGGGGTCTACAGGCGGATCGGGTATCGGCTGCGGTTTTGGAAAAGGATCGGGATTCGGTACCGGATCGCTGGGGGTTGGGTCACTCATAAACATGCTTCGGTGAAAAGTCATATACTCCTCCTGTTAGCTCTCCCCTTAAGCATAGACAACAAATCGCAGACAAAAAAAAGCCGACTGTTAAAGCCGGCATTGTATGAATCAATTGTGCTATGCAGTAATTCTAAAAAAGGAAGTAAGACAATATGGAGCGCAACGCCCATCGCTTGACGTTGCATTCACCTGCAGGAGAGATATTGCCTCTAACCTCGCGGGAGTTTATTGACTTCGCTCAAGTTAACCGACCTTTTTTGCCGCAGGTTTTGTTATAAATGTGAAATTTTACAGCCATTTACTGCGATGTAACCACCAGGCAACACCGCCGATCAAAACCACCAACATAATGCAGAACAGGCTGAAGCCGAAATGCCATTCGCCGCCCGGGATGCCGCCAAGGTTTACGCCGAACAGTCCGGTAAGGAAGGTGCTGGGTAAAAATACCATCGCCATCAGCGACATGGTATAGGTCCTCCGCCCCATCGCCTCCTGCATCACCTGCGCAATTTCGTCAGTCATCACCGCCGTGCGGGCTATACATGAATCTATCTCATCCAGCCCTCGCCCTAAGCGGTCTGAAATATCCTGCATGCGACGGCGATTATCGTCGCTCATCCACGGCAGCCGCTCGCTTGATAAACGCGCATAGACATCCCGCTGCGGCGCCATATAACGACGCATTACAATTAGCTGCTTGCGCAGCAGCGCCAGAAAGCCACGCGGCGGGATTTGCTGATCGAGGAGGTTATCTTCCAGGTCGATGATTTTGTCGTGTAGCTGTTCGATAAATTCGCTGGCGTGATCGGTCAGCGCATCACAAACGTCCACCAGCCAGCTACCGCAGTCCACGGGGCCGGTGCCTTCGTTCAGATCGTTAACCACGTCGTCGAGCGCCAGAACCTGTCGCTGACGAGTCGAGACGATAAGGCGCTCGTCCATATACAGCCGCATAGCGACAAGCTGGTCGGGGCGCTCGTTGGTGCTGCCGTTAATGCAGCGTAAAGTGATTAGCGTTCCTTCCCCGACGCGTGATACCCGCGGTCGCAGGCTTTCACCCGCCAGGGCGTCACGGACGTAATTTGGCAGCAGCGGCGTTGTCGTCAGCCATTCCGCGCTGTCGCGGTTGGTATAATTGAGATGCAGCCAGCATGGATGTTCACGATCGATGACGGCATCGCCTGCAATCGGTTTTACGCCGCCCATTCCGTCCAGTTGCCAGGCGAACACGGCGTCAGGCACGTTGAGTTCGGCCCCTTTAATCACTTCCACTTCCTTTCCCCCAGCCAGATAAAGACTCTGTAGTCAGTCTAGCCATCTTGTTTTGTTATTCAACCCGCGTAGCCAGGCAAAGGTTCTGAATTAATTAAAGAAATAACATTTACCCGCCGTTAACAATTAGACAAGGTAGCCACACAGGCTACAGTTATTCACAAAGCGTTCCCTCTTTTTTATGCGATCCTGGAGAAAAGTTTGTCAGACAGACGTAAAGCATGCCCCAATTTTGACTTACGGCTTAGCATGGTGCGCCAGCATGCCATCAACGTGAGCGGCACATGGTTTCTTTGGGTAAACATACTTTTTTCCGCATTTATCCTCGGACGTAATTATTTTTCACCTGACAGCCTGGCTGCCGGGCCGCATCATCCCCGGCATCTGCTGGAAACTTCACTGGTGCTGGTGCTGGCCCTGTCCGCAGCGGTTATCTTTATTCTGCGCATGGCCCCTGAACAGCAGGCGCCGTGGCTTAGCAAGCTCACGCGCGGGACGATATTTTGCCTCAGCGGATTGTGGGCCCTGTGCTTCTACGTTTTTATCGCCAGCGGAGACGTGAGGATCGTTTTTCCGTTCTCGGCGCTGCTGATCTTTACCGCGCTGATTTCTTTGTACTTTGACGGGCGAGTCCTGCTCAGCTTTACCTTACCGGTCTGGATAGTCATTTTGATATGCAACTTCGTCTATCCCACCACGCTTACCGCTTTGAACGCGATTTTATACGGCCTGATGGCGGCGTTGTTTGAGTCGGGAAGGCGGATCCTGCGCAGCTGGTTTATGCTCGCCGTTCGTCGCGAGCAGGAAAATGTGGATTTAATCAATCAACTAAAGCTGCTGGCTAACCGGGATCCGCTGACCGGCATCGCCAACAGACGTTCATTCCAGCTGCTGCTGGATAAAGAGATCCAGCGCCAGCATCAAACCCACGCCGAACTCTCGCTCGTCATGCTCGATGTCGATCACTTCAAGAAATATAACGACCGCTATGGGCATCAGGCGGGAGACGACTGCCTGATAAAAGTGGCGCATTGCATAGAGAGCGCCACGCGTAATAATCAGGATGTGGTGGCGCGTTTTGGCGGTGAAGAGTTCATTATGCTGCTGCCCGATACCTCGGCGCAACAAGCAACGGCGATTGCCGAACGCGTGAAACTCAACCTGCAGGCGATGGCTCTGGAGCATAAAAACTCCCCTGTCGCCCCCGTCGTCACGCTAAGCCAGGGCATCGCCAGCTGCGCCGTGGGCACCTCTGCCGTGCGGCTTATTGCCGAGGCGGATGCTGCGCTCTATCAGGCTAAAGAAGCAGGCAGAAATCGCTGGCAGCGCTATGCGGGCTAGCGTAGCTGGCTGTCTTTTGAACCGCGGCGGTTATAGCCTGAGAAAGTGGATCTTCTGGCATCCTCTTCCTGCTGGCACTTCACGCACAGCCGCACGCCGGGAATCGCTTTGCGGCGCTGTTCGGGGATAGGGTCTCCGCACTCTTCGCAATGCGTCAGACTTTCGCCTGTAGGTAATTCGCTGCGCGCGCGGGCAATAGCATCGTCTATCGTGCTGTCAATTTGCTCCTGTACCGCGTCATCATTTGCCCAGCCGGATGCCATAGTCCACCTCAGAATAGTGGGTAGTTAAGTAATTAATAATAGCAGACGGCGAATCCGACATTTCAGCGCAGGCGGCTTCCGATGCGAATAAGCTCAAAGAACGGTAGCCCTGCGATCCTTTATCGGCGGCAGGCCGTACATGCGGCGATACTCCCGACTGAACTGCGACTGGCTGTCATAGCCCACCTGAAACGCCGCGCTCGCCGCATCTTTTTGCTCAAAGAGGATAAGACGCCTCGCCTCCTGCAGGCGCAACTGTTTCTGGTATTGCAGCGGGGTGAGCAGCGTCACTTTTTTAAAATGCAGATGAAGCGCCGATACGCTTAATCCGGCATGCTTTGCAAGTTTCGCCATGCTGAAGCTGTCGGCATAGTTTTCCTTCAGCCAGGCAATAGCGCGCACTACCGCAGCCTCGGCCTGCCTGCTGAATACCATCCGGCAGAGAAACGCCCCCTCTGGCCTGCTGAGGAGGCGGTAAATAATTTCCCGTTCGGCCATCAAACCGAGAAGTTTCGCCTCTCCGGGCGCCTTCAGGCTCTGGATCAGGCGTCTGACCGCATCCGTGATTAAAGCGTCATTATCAACCAGCGAAATCCCCGTGACTCGATCGCCCCTGTTTTGCTGCTGTACTCCCGCCTCCGCTATGACATCCATAATCACTTCCCGGCACAAAGCTAAACGCAGACAAATATAGGGATGCTGCGCCGATGCCTCAACAATCTGGCCGCTGACGGGCAGATCAACGGAAACCAGCAGGCTGGAAAAACGATCGTACTCGTAGGTTTTCCCGGCAACGGCTACCTTTTTCTTACCTGATATCACCACGCAAAGCGCAGGTTCATGCAACGTTGTAACGAGCTCCCCTGGCTTTTGGCTATAAATAAACTGCACGCGTTTAAGCGGCGTATCGATTAACCCATCGTGGTTATTCTGTTGATTTATAAATTCAATGGCTTCGTTGAACATCGTTTATCCAGAAGAAAAGCTGACGAGAAGGAAGAATAGAATAAACCGGGTAATTTAATCGTCAAAAATAGGATCGTGCAATAATAAAAGAGTATCGGTTTATCCGGCAACAGAAGAGGCGCCATACACTGGTTCCCGGCAATCCTGCCCGCTATCCGGAACTCTGACGATGAAACAAACCTGGTTAATTACTGGCGCTACGCGTGGTATAGGAATGGAGATGGTTAAAGCGGCACTGGCTGCCGGTATGAACGTCTGCGCAACGGGTCGCAATCTGCAAAGGTTACGGGAAACTTTTCCGGCCTTACCCGGCCTGCTGTTATTGCCGCTGGATATTTGCGATCGCCAGCAGCAGTCGCAGGTCGTTGAAGAATGCCTAAAACGCTTCGGCCGTATCGACGTGCTGGTTAATAACGCCGGTTATGGCCAGATGGGTTATTTTGAAGAAGTGACGGCGGAGGCGGTAAAAGCGCAGTTTGAAACCAACGTCTTCGGGCAGATAACAATGACGCAGGCTATTTTGCCCTGTATGCGCGAACAGCGCGCGGGCCATATTTTTAATTTCTCTTCCATAGGGGGAGCCGCAGGCTTCAACGTTGCATCAATCTATTGCGCCAGCAAGTTCGCCGTGGAGGGGTATTCAGCCTCGCTTGCCGGTGAGGTTTCACGTTTTGGCATTAATATTACTATCGTTGAGCCCGGCTTCTTCCGCACAGATTTTCTGGACGAACGTTCCGTTCATTTTGCCAGCCCATCGATAGGTGATTATGATTCGGTGCGGCACAAGGATGAGAAAACCTACCGTGACTATAACCATGCTCAGCCAGGCGATCCGGTTAAGCTTGCCCGGGCTCTGCTGACGCTGGCCTCTGCCAAAGAAAAACCCTTACGCTTTGCTGCCGGGTCCGATGCGCTAGCTCTCCTCACGCAGGAATATGAATCGCGTTTAGCGGAGCTGGCGGCATGGGAAAAGCTTTCCCGCTCTACCGACATTACCCATTAACCGCGGTGGTTCCTTGATTGATGTTGCACGCTATTCCCCGCCCTGACGGGCAGGGAATCAGCGCGGGACGATCAGTGCGCCACGATGTACATCGTACGGCTGTAGGCCATATCTTCCGGGTTGTTGATCGGATAGCCCTTCAGCCACGGCTTTATCAGGCGTCCGTTGGTGTACTGGTAAATCGGGGCGATCGGCGCCTGCTCCTGAATGATCCTTTCGGCCTGGTTGTAGAATTTATTACGTCCGGCCTCCGTCACTTCCTGGCTCGCCTGCGTCATGACTTTGTCGTAGGCTGGGGAATTGAAGCGCGCGATGTTGCCGCTGTGGGTTGACGTCATCAACGACAGGAACGTCGAAGGTTCGTTGTAATCTCCTATCCAGTTGGCACGAATCACATCGAAATTGCCGGTTTGACGGCTGTCGATATAGGTTTTCCACTCCTGGTTTTGTAATTTCACCTCTACGCCAAGGTTTTTCCTCCACATGGAGGCCACCGCAATGGCTATCTTCTGGTGGTTTTCCGAGGTGTTATAGAGCAGCGAAAGTTTAAGCGGTTTATTGACATCGTAACCGGCCGCGCGCAGCAGGGTTTTCGCCTGCGCGTTCAGCTCCTGCTGGCTCATCTGCTCAAACGGCGAAGGTTCGGGTTTGAAGCCTGCCGTCACGTCCGGCGTAAAGCGCCAGGCTGGTTTCTCGCCTGTTCCGAGCACCTTATCCGCCAGCAATCTGCGATCGATAGTCATGCTCAACGCCAGGCGAACTCTCGCATCTGCGGTGGGGCCTTTTTGCGTATTGAATGCGTAATAATAGGTGCCGAGCTGCGGCGGGGTGTAGACCTGGCCCGGAATGTCCTTCAGCAGCTTCTGGTACATGGTTTTCGGGAAGGACTCGGTGATATCAATATCCCCTGCCAGGTAGCGTTTTGTTGCCGCGGTCTCCTGGTTAATGGGAATAAAGGTCACTTTGGTCAGCACGGTCTTGCCGTTATCCCAGTAGCTTTTATTCGGTACCAGTACCAGCTTTTCGTTTACCACCCGCTCCGTGAGGGTAAAGGCGCCGTTTCCAATCAGATTGCCGGGTTTGGTCCAGTCCTGGCCCAGTTTTTCCACCGTGGCTTTGGGAACCGGATAGAGCGAGAAGTTCGCCGTCAGGCTTGGGAAGTAAGCTATTGGCCTGTCGAGCTGAATACGCAACGTGTGGGCGTCAACCGCCGTCACGCCCAGCTTATCCGCAGGCATTTTGCCGTCAATAATTGCCTGCGCATTCGCTATGCCCGCCAGGGCCGCAAACCAGGCAAAGGGGGACGTATTTTCAGGATTAACCAGCCGCTGCCAGCTATAAACGAAATCTTCTGCGGTGACCGGGGAGCCGTCAGACCAGCGGGCATCGTCACGCAGGGTAAATGTCCAGGTGCGGTTATCGTTGCTGCGCCATTTTGTCGCCACGCCCGGAACCAGCTCACCTTTTTCGTTTTCGTTAACCAGACCTTCGAAGAGATCGCGGATGACCTGGATTTCCGGCAGGCCAACGGCTTTAACCGGATCTAATGATGCAGGCTCATCTTTAATATGGCGAACCAGCTCCTGGGTGGCCGCCAGTTTGGTACCGGCAGGCACGTCTGCTGCCCGGGCCGCCGAAAAAGTGCAGGCCACTGCCAGCGCACAGCAGGTAATACGAAAACTTTTTTTCATCAGTTACCTTTTAAGGATTCATTTTTGGCGCTAAACATACGCCGGTCGGCGGGTGATCTCGCGCAATTGCTTGTTTTGCAATTAAGAAAAGCAAACAACCTGTTTCAATGCAACCGCCGTGGGAAATTAAATTCTTATAACTTGAGCGCTGTCATCTACCGCGCAGGGCCAGCTCTGCGAACAGGCCGGCGGCCAGTTGGTTTCAGATGAGTTTTTTGTGAAACGCTGCTATTAATGTTAAAAACTATCAGCTTCCATAAGGATTTCTATGCCCGGTCATCGCCCTCGCCCACTACGCGGCCATTTGCCTCCCGGCAGTGAGCGTTACGGTAAATCTGTATTTGGCGCGCCTTTACTGTGGTTCCCGGCAAGCCCGAGCGAAACCCGCAGCGGGTTGATCGTTGCCGGCACGCACGGCGATGAAAATGCAGCGATGGTGACGCTGTCCTGCGCCCTGCGCACGCTTGAGGCGAAATATCGCCGTCATCATGTCGTGCTCGCCGTTAACCCTGACGGCTGCCAGCTTGGCCTGCGTGCCAATGCCAACGGCGTCGATCTGAACCGGAATTTTCCGGCTGCGAACTGGAAAGCTGGCGACACGGTTTACCGCTGGAACAGCAGCGCGGATCGGCGGGACGTGGTGTTATCAACCGGCGCCAAGCCGGGCTCTGAACCGGAAACGACGGCGCTCTGCCAGTTAATTCATTCGCTCCAGCCTGCATGGGTCGTTTCGTTTCACGATCCGCTGGGCTGCATTGAAGATCCCGCTAATTCTTCGCTTGGCAACTGGCTGGCAGACGCCTTTGCTTTACCGCTGGTGACGAGCGTTGGCTACGAAACGCCGGGTTCGTTTGGAAGCTGGTGTGCGGATCTGAATCTGCCGTGCATTACGGCGGAATTCCCGCCGGTCTCAGCCGATGAGGCCAGCGAGCGTTATCTTGAGGCGATGATGGGATTGCTGCACTGGCACAGACAGGCGGGTTAAGGATAAAGTTTGCCGGTTTCAAAACGCAGGGCTGGCTCGACGTCCACAGCCAGCCACGTCGGGCCATCCAAATCGGCAAAGCGAACCATTGCTGCCAGCGGTAACGCGGCGGCAACGGCGCGCGATGTACAAAGCATACAGCCAAGCATCACATCAAAACCCTGCTCGCGAGCGGCCCGTATTAAGGCCAGCGCTTCGGTCAGTCCGCCGGTCTTATCCAGCTTCACGTTTACCATCTCATAGCGCCCTTTCAGCGCCGCCAGGCTTTCACGCGTATGGCAGCTTTCATCGGCGCAAATCGGCAGCGGATGGATAAAGTTAGCCAGCGCGCCGTCTTCGCTGGCAGGCAGCGGTTGTTCAAGCATCGCAACGTTCAAATCGGCCAGCAGCTGACAGCGCGCGGCCAGGCCTTCGCTGTGCCAGGCCTCGTTGGCATCAACGATCAGCACGGCTTCCGGCACCGCCGCACGAATGGCAACCATGCGCTCGGTAATCAGGCGATCGTCGAGCTTCACTTTCAGCAAACGCGCGCCCTTTTGCCACAGCAACGCGGCGGCGGCGGCCATTTGCTCAGGAGCGGCAATACTCACCGTTTGCGCGGTAGCTATCATCTCCGGCAGCTCAACGCCTGCGAGATGCGCCACAAAGACGCCTTTGCGCCGCGCTTCCAGATCCCACAGTGCGCTGTCTACGGCATTGCGGGCAGCCCCGGCGGGTAAAGCCTGCTGTAATGCTTCACGCGTCATGCCCAGCTCCAGCTGCGGGATTATCGTCGCAATCTGCGCCAGCACCGAGGCATCGCTTTCGCCATAACGCGGATAAGGCGTGCACTCCCCTACGGCTTTGATCCCATCTTCTTCAAGCTCAACCACTACCACAACAGCCTCGCTGCGCGTGCCGCGCGAGATAACAAACGGCGTATGCAGCGGCCATGCTTCCTGATAAACCTTAACTTTTCTCATCGTTAACCTTGTCGTCGGCTTTTTGCTCAGTATAGGGGCGAACACTTTTACGTGCAGTATCAGTTTTTTATATTCATCCACTGAATCCTGGAATACACTGCATGCGGCGTTAATTATATGTAAAAAGGAAAATTAAACATGTCACAACTCGTTCATTTCCAGGGCAATCCTGTTGCGGTTGCCGGTCAAATTCCACAGGCTGGCAGCAAAGCCGCTGCTTTCTCGCTGGTTGCAAAAGATCTCTCTGATGTTGCGCTGAGCCAGTTCGCGGGCAAACGTAAAGTGCTGAACATTTTCCCAAGCATCGACACCGGCGTTTGCGCGGCATCCGTGCGTAAATTCAACCAGCTGGCGACCGAGATGGATAACACCGTCGTTCTGTGTGTTTCCGCCGACCTGCCGTTCGCGCAGTCCCGTTTCTGTGGCGCAGAAGGTCTGAGCAACGTCGTCACCCTCTCTACCCTGCGTAACCCTGAATTCCAGCAGGATTACGGCGTAGGCATCGCCGAAGGCGCGCTGAAAGGTTTGACTGCCCGTGCGGTTGTTGTCATCAACGAAAAAGATGAGGTGGTATTCAGCCAGTTAGTTAACGAAATCACTAACGAGCCGGATTACGCTGCGGCGCTGGAAGCCCTGAGGGCTTAAGGTATAAATGTCCCTCGTGCGGGGCGTTTAGCTAATAAAAGAGGGAAAACAGTAGTTTCCCTCTTTTTCATTAAAGGATTACTCTTCGGTTTTACGCTGGCTCAGGCCATATTCACGCAGTTTGTTGGCAATAGCCGTATGCGATACGCCAAGACGTTTCGCCAGTTTGCGGGTGCTTGGATAAGTACGATAAAGCTGGGTCAGGACGGAACGCTCAAAGCGCCGCGAAATATCATCTAACGTCCCCTCCATCGCCTCTTCCCCAACGGCCAGGCTCGCGGTATCAAAATCAGGCAGCAGGATATCCTGCGGGCGCAGCTCGTAGCCCTCCAGTTGCGTTAACGCGCGATAGACGGCGTTTTTCAACTGGCGAACGTTGCCCGGCCAACCGTAACGTGTTAATACGCTGCTGAGATCGTTTGCCAGTTTAGGACGAGGTACGCCCTGCTCATCGGCAAAGCGCGCCACAAACAGTTCGGTAAGCGGCATAATGTCCTGCGGACGGTCCCGCAGCGGCGGCAGATTAAGCGTCAGCACATTCAGGCGATAATAGAGATCCTCGCGAAACTCGCCTTTCTGCACCAGCTCCACCAGATTTTTCTGCGTCGCGCAAATCACGCGCACATCAACGTGGACCTCGTGCTCTTCCCCCACGCGGCGGAAAGTACCATCGTTGAGAAAACGCAGCAGCTTGGTTTGCATGCGCGGTGACATCTCGCCGATCTCATCGAGCAATACCGAGCCGCCGTTCGCCTGCTCGAAGAAACCTTTCTTCCCTTCGACGGCGTTGGCATAAGCGCCCGGCGCATGGCCGAATAATTCGCTTTCAACCACGTCATCCGGCATTGAGCCGCAGTTCAGCGCCAGATAGGGTTTTTGCGCGCGCGGGCCGCTGAGATGGCAGGCGTGGGCGAGCAGATCTTTTCCTGTGCCGGTATCGCCAACGATTAGCAGCGGCGCGTTGAGCAGCGCCAGCTTGTGCGCCTGTTCAACGACGTGACGCATTTTCGGGCTGACCGCAATAACCTGGCTGAACGCGCTGGTATCGGCCTGAGTGATATTCTGCAGCTGACGTCCCATACGTACCGTGGAGCGCAGCATCACAACTGCGCCAACCAGCATCGGCAGCTTATCTTCGCCGTCCAGATGCACCGGCGTTATCTCCATCAGGAAATTCTGTCCGTTGATGACGACATGTTCGGTATGGGAGTCCGCAGGCGCGTCTTCCAGCCAGCGCATAAAGTTAAAACCGTTGATAAGGCTTGCTGCGTTATGGTTACGCAGCTTCTCTTCGCCCTGCCCAAAGAGCGCGCAGCTCGCCGGATTAGCCAGTTCAACTTTGCTTTTCATATCCAGGGAGAGCACAGGTTCCGGCAGCGCTTCAAGCAGCGCGCTCAGCGCCCGGTGTTCACGCTCGGATGGCATCCACGGCACCGTGCGAACGTCTTTCACGCCCGGGATGCGACGAATCTCAGCCATCAGGCTGCTGAACGAGTCGAAATCCAGGGTTGAGAAATTCAGATAAATGAGCCCAACAGGGTCAATTTCGATGCCTCGTAAATCAATACCACGCAGCACTAATAAATCGAGTAATTCGCGTGTCAGACCAAGGCGGTCTTCACAAAAGACTTCCAGACGCATGGAGGTGACCTTTTTCGCTTTAAAACGGGATCGTTGGATAAAGTAATAATACTCCAGATACCGGCGGGTCAGAAGGGATGTGTGAAGAAAAGTTGACAGATAAGTAACTGAATGGGGGTAAAGCCGTAAAGCCAGACGGTCACGGCTTTACCCGAATGTCACAGCGGAGGGTTAGATTTGTTTTTGCTCATCGTTTCTTTGAGCTGCACCAGCAGCTGACGACGGAAATCACCCAGGCGCGGTTTATCGTCCTCCATCCAGGGCAGCGGACGGCAAAGTTCCATAGCTTTAATGCCAAGACGCGCCGTGAGCAGCCCGGCTCCGATCCCCTGAGCGGCACGGGCCGAAAGGCGAGCGGCAATATCCTGCCCGACCCAGTCCATCCCTACCTCTCGCACCAGTTCGCTTGCGCCGGCGAAGGCGATGTTAAGCAACACCAGACGGAAGAGGCGAATACGGCTGAAATAGCCCAGCTCGATGCCGTACAGCGTAGCGATGCGGTTGATCAGCCGCAGGTTGCGCCAGGCGATAAACGCCATGTCCACCAGCGCCAGCGGGCTGACGGCGATCATTAACGTGGATTCCGCGGCGGAGCGGCTGATTTCCCGGCGAGCCTGGCCGTCGAGCACCGGCTGTACCAGCTGCGCATAAAGCGCGACAACTTCACGATCGTTTTGCGTTTCATGAATGGATGCGTACCAGCGCTGTAGCGCCGGATGCCCCTGGTCCAGGCCAGCCTGACGCGCCAGTTTTTCACAGAAAGCGCGGCCTTTGCCCATACTGTGGCTGCTGAGCAAATCCCGCGCTTCATCGCGCTCTTCTGCGCGCTGACGCAGGCGCCATAAGCGCCGCCATTCCGTTGCGATGGAGCCAACGCCTGCTGCAACAATTAAGCCGCCTGCGACGCCGCCGCCCAGCGCAATCCAGTCCTGGGTGACATAGGCGTTATGCGTCCACTGCACGCCCTGCGCGACAACGCTGATACCAAACAATCCCAGCCCGGCGGTAACCATGCGCCGCCAGATGCTGCGTTTCGGGCGCAGCGCCGCTTCCACAACGGCTTCGGCCTGGCTTTCTTCCTGCTCTTCATCAAGCGCTGCCAGCGCGGGAGTAAACTTCTCCGCCTCGGGCTCGCTGAAGGCGTGCGCGGTTTTATATGCCTGTTCTTTTTCCACTTCCAGCGGCTGGGCGAAGTCGATACGTGGCTTTAAGGGTTCGGTCATCGCAGTTTATCCCCAATCAAAAATTCCAGCGCGGCATCCAGGCGGATATGCGGCAGCGGCCTGTCGACGTCCATCACCTGCGGACGGAACTGTTCAAACTGAAAGCCCTGCTTTTCCCAGAATGCGCTGCCCGGCAGGCGTGCCGGGACTTCCCCAGGGTAAACAGTTAGCGGCGCGCCGTCGCTTAAGCGATTTCCACGTAGCGCAGGAATTTGCTCGCCCTGCACGTCAACCAGACCGCTTTGCGTCGCCTGCACCGAGGCAATGCCCATGCATTCACGAGTTATGCCTTCAAATGCGGCGTTCTGCCAGGCGTCCTGCACCAGCTGCTGTAATAACGAAACCATGCTGGCATGCTGATCGACGGTCACATGATCGGCTTTGGTGGCGGCAAACAGCAGCTTGTCGATAACCGGAGAGAAAAGCCTGCGAAACAGGGTGCGCTGCCCATACTGGAAGCTTTGCATAAGCTGCGTCAGCGCAAGGCGCATATCATTGAACGCCTGCGGCCCGCTGTTAAGCGGCTGCAGACAGTCCACCAGCACAATCTGCCTGTCGAAGCGCAGGAAGTGATTTTTATAAAACCCCTTCACCACCTTTTCGCAGTAATAATCAAAGCGCGAACGCAGCATGCCGAGGTTGGTGGTTTTATCCGCCTGGGCTAGCTTAGATTCACCGAATGTATCGACCTCCGGCCACGGGAAGAACTGCAGCGCGGGCGCGCCGGCCATATCCCCCGGCAGGACAAAGCGGCCCGGCTGAATAAAGTGCAGCCCTTCCTGTTTGCAGCGCAGCAGGTAATCTGTCCAGGCTTCGGAGATGGCCGCAAGTCGATTTTCATCGGCCGGAGCAAAGGGATCTAAACCTGCGCATAACTTGCGCCAGTCGGCAGACCATTCGGCGCGATCGCCCTGCAACAGGCCGGTCATCTGGCGCGACCAGCTTAAATAATCCTGCGCCAGCATCGGCAAATCCAGCAGCCATTCGCCCGGATAATCCACAATCTCCAGATATAACGTTGAGGTGTCTTTGAAGTGCCGCAGCAGCGAATCATTAGAGCGATAGCGCAGCGCGAGACGCATTTCACTGACGCCGCGCGTTGGCGTCGGCCAGCCAGGCGGATTGCCGTAAAGCTGCGCCAGCCCTTCGTCATAGGTGAAACGCTGAATGCCTAAATCACGCTGCGGCACGCGTTTAACGCCAGGCAGACGTTCTTCGCGCACCGCGCTAAGCATCGGCAGGCGAGCGCCGTTATTGACGCTCAGTAGCTGGTTAACCATCGCCGTGATAAAGGCGGTTTTACCGCTGCGGCTCAGGCCGGTGACCGCAAGCCGCAGGTGCCTGTCCACGCCGCGGTTGACAAGAGCGTTCAGTTCATTCTTGATTCTGTTCATCTGCGTCCTGGTTGCGCCCATTTTTTACTAATGGGAAAAAATATCTTCAATGATTGTAATAAATAAGGTTTGGGAATAGCGAATCAAAGAGGCAAACAATATAAACAGAGTGCTATTTGGTGTGATAGCGAGCAGAAATTTTACGCAGCATACGGGAAACAAGCGGCTCAATTGTCAGTGCCAGCAGCATCTTTAACGGACGGCGTGCGACAGATTTCACGGCCCAGCCCGCTACGCCCGCCGGGCCGTAACGCAGAGCAACAAGCAGAACCAGCTTCCCGGCAATTTTCAGGCCCGGTTTCGCTTTCTGGCTGGCGGTGCGGAATGTGGTCATGGAACCTCCGGGGAGTGGTGAATAGTGGCGATATTCCCTCTCCCGTAGGAGAGGGTTAAAGTGAAGTAAAACTAGAGCTGACGGAACCGGCTGCGCAACGAGAAAGTATCGGACGTTATATAGCGTTCCATGGAACGTAAACGCTGCTCGCCGGCCGCCAGCTGGGCATCAACCTCATCGAGCAGCTCCCGGCTGGTGGGCTGAGGTTTTTCCATATCGGCGCCCTGCGGCATCGGATCGAGAATAAACGTCAGGGCGATATAGGCCACCATTACAAAGAAAAACAGGCCAAAAATCATCGATAAAACAACGATCAGGCGCACCAGCTTTACCGGTACATCAAGGTATTGTGCGATACCGGCACAAACGCCCTTCACCATCCCTTTTTCAGGGATACGCCATAATTTACGACCGGAAAATGAGTTCACCATTATTTATCTCTCCAGTTCGGATGCTCAGCGTCGAGGATCTGCTCCAGCGCCTGAATGCGGTCCCGCATGCGCTGTGCCTCTTCAGTGAGCTGCGCCAGCCGCTGTTGTTCGCCCTGTGAAAGCTGCCCGCCGTTTGCCGCGCGGTTGTTGTAGTGCAGCCACAGCCAGATGGGGGCGACAAACAACACGAAAATCGTCAACGGTATGGCCAGAAAAAGCGCGCTCATGTGTACTCCTTACAAGTCAGACGAACTGCGGTGTGCGACGCACAACCGCAGCTGCGAAAATTTAACCGCGATCCTGGGCGTTCATTTTTGCTTTCAGCGCCGCCAACTGTTCGCTGATTTCATCGTCGGCTTTCAGTTCGGCAAACTGCGTATCAAGGTTTTTCTGTTTGCCAAAGCCGTGGCTTTCAGCTTCAGATTCCATCTGGTCGATGCGGCGCTCGAAAGATTCAAAACGAGCCATCGCTTCATCCAGCTTACCGCTGTCCAGCTGGCGGCGCACGTCACGGGAAGAAGAAGCAGCCTGATGGCGCAGCGTTAACGCCTGCTGGCGCGCGCGGGTTTCGCTGAGCTTGTTTTCCAGCTCGCCAATCTCTTTTTTCATGCGCGCCAGGGTTTCATCGACATGCACCGCTTCGTCTTCCAGGGTGGCGATCAGGTCGGTTAAATTTTGTTTTTCGATCAGCGCCGCACGGGCCAGATCTTCTTTATCTTTACGCAGCGCCAGCTCCGCTTTTTCCTGCCATTCAGCCTGCTGAGCGGTTGCCTGCTCTACGCGGCGGGAAAGCTGTTTCTTTTCAGCCAGCGCGCGGGCCGAGGTGGAACGTACTTCAACAAGCGTGTCTTCCATTTCCTGAATCATCAGACGTACCAGCTTCTGCGGATCTTCCGCTTTTTCCAGCAGCGAGTTGATGTTGGCGTTCACGATGTCGGCAAAACGAGAAAAAATACCCATAATTCAATCCTCTTTAGTCATTATTTCAGGTGCCAGGCACCCTGCACGGAATGAATAATACAATTGCCGTGCCAACTTTTTATATTATTGATATTAAAGATATTGATTAAACTTGACAGGTTGCCGCTGGCGTTTATAGTGGTTTTATTCGCTAACAGTTGGTTAATTTCATCATGGCAGAGCATAAAGATAATCTCATCGGCGAGGCAAACAGCTTTTTAGAGGTGCTCGAGCAGGTTTCCCGCCTCGCTCCTCTCGAAAAGCCCGTGCTGGTTATTGGCGAGCGCGGCACGGGCAAGGAGCTCATCGCCAACCGCCTGCACTTTCTTTCGCGCCGCTGGCAGGGGCCGTTTATCTCGTTAAACTGCGCCGCGCTCAACGATAACCTGCTGGATTCCGAGCTTTTCGGCCATGAAGCCGGCGCCTTTACCGGCGCTCAGAAACGCCATCCCGGCCGCTTTGAACGCGCGGATGGCGGCACGCTGTTCCTTGATGAGCTGGCAACCGCGCCGATGATGGTGCAGGAAAAGCTGCTGCGGGTGGTGGAATACGGCGAGCTTGAACGCGTCGGCGGCAGCCAGCCTTTGCAGGTCAACGTGCGGCTGGTATGCGCCACCAATGCCGATCTGCCAAAGCTTGCCGCAGAGGGAAAATTCCGCGCCGACCTGCTCGACAGGCTCGCTTTTGACGTCGTCACCCTGCCGCCGCTGCGCGAACGCCGGCCCGACATCATGCTGATGGCCGAACACTTTGCGATTCAGATGTGCCGTGAATTACAGCTCCCCCTCTTCCCCGGATTTACCGAAGAAGCACGGCAAACTCTGGTGAACTACGCCTGGCCGGGGAATATCCGCGAGCTGAAAAACGTCGTGGAACGCTCGGTTTATCGCCACGGCAGCAGCGAAGATCCGGTTGATGAAGTGATTCTCGATCCCTTCGCGCGCCGCGAAACAACCTCCGCACCCGTTGAACCTTCAGGGTTACCTGCTTTACCTGTCGATCTGCGGCAGTGGCAAAACGACCAGGAAAAACAGCTGCTGGAAACCAGCCTGAAGCAGGCTAATTATAACCAGCGTCGCGCAGCCGAACTGCTTGGTCTGACCTATCACCAGCTGCGCGCCATGATGAAAAAGCATCTTGTTCATCCGGGAAACATCCCCTGAAAGGGTTTTTGCGACGCTTTTATCATCACTCTGCGCAGAAAAATGGCACTCATCGCCACTTATTTTGGGCAGAAGGCCAGAGTGCGATACACTTTGGCTATCACCTTTGAAAACTCAAAAACTTATGCGCGGAATTATCCCCTCCCTCTTGCTGAGTCTGAGCTGCCTGAGCGGCGTGGCGCTGGCGGCTACGCCAGGCCCGAAGCCTGACGACATTCGCAAGAGCGGATTTGTTTATTGCGTTAATGGCCAGGTTAATACCTTTAACCCGCAAATGGCGAGCGGCGGCCTGACCGTGGACACGCTTGCCGCCCAGCTTTATGACCGCCTGCTGGACGTCGATCCCTATACCTATCGTCTGGTGCCGGAGCTGGCGCAAAGCTGGGAAGTGCTGGATAACGGCGCCACCTACCGCTTCCACCTGCGCCCGAAGGTGCAGTTCCAGACCACGCCCTGGTTTAAGCCAGTCCGGGCGATGAACGCCGATGACGTGGTGTTCAGTTTTCAACGCGTTTTTAACCGCAACCACCCGTGGCACAACGTCAACGGCGGAAACTATCCTTACTTCGACAGCCTCCAGTTTCCGGATTCGGTAAAAAGCGTCCGCAAGCTGGATAACAACACCGTTGAGTTCCGGCTGGAAAAGCCGGACGCCTCGTTCCTGTGGCATATGGCGACCCATTACGCCTCGGTGATGTCGGCTGAATATGCCGCCCAGCTGGCCAAAGCCGGCCGTCAGGAATTAATAGATCGCCAGCCGGTGGGCACGGGTCCTTTCCAGTTAAGCGAGTACCGGGCCGGCCAGTATATCCGCCTGGCCCGCAATCCTGCGTACTGGCGCGGCGTGCCGCTGATGCCGCAGGTGGTGCTGGATTTAGGATCCGGCGGCACCGGGCGCTTATCGAAACTGCTGACCGGCGAATGCGACGTGCTGGCTTACCCTGCCGCAAGCCAGCTGACTATCCTGCGTGACGATCCTCGTCTGCGCCTTACCCTGCGTCCGGGAATGAACATCGCCTATCTGGCTTTTAATACCAATAAGGCGCCGTTGAATAATCCTGACGTGCGCCATGCGCTCGCTTTAGCGATTAATAACCAGCGCCTGATGCAGTCTATTTATTACGGCACGGCAGAAACCGCCGCTTCGATTTTGCCGCGCGCCTCCTGGGCGTATGACGGCGATGCTAAAATTACCGAATACAATCCCGGGAAAGCGCGTCAGCGTCTTAAAGCGCTGGGGATTAATAACCTGGAGCTGCGCCTGTGGGTGCCCACCAGCTCTCAGGCCTGGAACCCAAGCCCGCTGAAAACCGCCGAACTGATTCAGGCGGATATGGCGCAGATTGGCGTGAAGGTAACCATCGTGCCCGTCGAAGGCCGTTTCCAGGAGGCGCGTTTGATGGATATGAACCACGATCTGACGCTGGCCGGCTGGGCGACGGACAGTAACGATCCGGACAGCTTCTTCCGCCCGATGCTGAGCTGTGCGGCGATCCGTTCGCAAACCAACTATGCGCGCTGGTGTAATCCTGGGTTCGACAGCGTGCTGCAAAAGGCGCTCGCGTCCCAGCAGCTCGCCTCGCGCATCGAAGCCTATAAACAGGCGCAGGATATTCTGGCAAACGATCTTCCCGTGCTGCCGCTGGCCTCTTCGCTGCGCCTGCAGGCCTATCGCTATGATATTAAAGGCCTGGTGCTAAGCCCGTTTGGCAACGCGTCCTTCGCCGGGGTTTCTCGTGACGACGTAGAGGTGAAAAAACCATGATCATCTTTACCCTGAGGCGTTTGTTACTGCTGTTAATCACCCTATTTTTCCTGGCGATAGTCGGCTTCAGTCTGAGCTATTTTACGCCGCACGCGCCTTTGCAGGGCGCCTCTTTGTGGAACGCCTGGGTGTTCTGGGCTGAGAGCCTGCTGCACTGGGATTTTGGCGTCTCCAGCACCAACGGGCAGTCCATTAACGAACAGCTGCGCGACGTCTTCCCGGCGACCATGGAGCTGTGCCTGCTGGCCTTTGGCCTTGCGCTGCTGATCGGCATTCCCGTGGGCATGCTTGCGGGCATTACGCGTAATAAATGGCAGGACAAACTGATAGGTGCGCTAGCGCTGCTCGGTTTTTCGATTCCGGTGTTCTGGTTCGCCCTGCTGCTGACGCTGTTTTTCTCGCTCACGCTCGGCTGGTTCCCCGTTTCCGGGCGTTTCGATTTGCTTTATGAAGTGAAGTCCGTCACCGGCTTTGCGCTGGTGGATGCCTGGCTTTCCGATTCGCCTTATCGCCATGAAATGATCCTCAGCGCCGTGCGCCACATCGTGCTGCCGGTAGTTACGCTTGCCGTTGCCCCAACGACGGAGGTGATTCGCCTGATGCGCCTGAGCACCAGCGAAGTATTCGATCGAAACTATATCAAGGCGGCGGCCACACGCGGCCTGTCCCGCTTCACCATTCTGCATCGTCACGTGCTGCACAACGCGCTGCCGCCGGTTATTCCACGCCTGGGCCTGCAGTTTTCAACCATGCTGACGCTGGCGATGATTACCGAAGTGGTCTTTAGCTGGCCGGGACTGGGGCGCTGGCTGATTAACGCCCTCCGTCAGCAGGACTACGCGGCGATTTCCGCAGGCGTCATGGTTATCGGGTCGTTAGTCATTATCGTTAACGTGCTTTCTGATATTTTGGGTGCTATGGCTAACCCGCTGAAACATAAGGAATGGTATGCCTTACGATAGCGTCTATCACGAGAAACGGCCGCCAAGCACCCTGCGCCTGACGTGGCGCAAATTTTATGGCGACGCCTCGGCAATGGTTGGCCTTTACGGCTGCGGCGCGCTGGTTCTGCTGTGCGTCTTTGGCGGCCTTTTCGCCCCTTATGGTCTCGATCAGCAGTTCCTTGGCTATCAGCTGCTGCCGCCGTCCTGGTCCCGCTATGGCGAGGTGTCTTTCTTTCTCGGCACGGACGATTTAGGGCGCGATGTATTAAGCCGTCTGTTAAGCGGCGCGGCGCCCACCGTGGGTGGCGCTTTTGTGGTTACGCTGGGGGCGACGGTCTGTGGCGTGGTGCTGGGCGTAATTGCGGGCGCGACGCACGGTCTGCGATCTGCGGTACTCAACCATATCCTTGATACGCTGCTTTCTATTCCTTCGCTGCTGCTGGCGATCGTTGTGGTGGCGTTTGCAGGCCCGCACCTCACGCACGCTATGTTCGCCGTCTGGCTGGCGCTGCTGCCGCGCATGGTTCGCTCGGTGTACAGCGCGGTTCATGACGAGCTGGAAAAAGAATACGTCGTGGCCGCGCGCCTCGACGGCGCCACGACGCCCAATATTTTGTGGTTCGCCGTGATGCCAAACACTGCCGCAACGCTGGTCACGGAAGTTACCCGCGCGCTGTCGATGGCGATTTTAGATATTGCCGCGCTCGGCTTTCTGGATCTCGGCGCGCAGCTTCCCTCGCCGGAATGGGGAGCGATGCTTGGCGACGCGCTGGAGCTGATTTATGTCGCGCCCTGGACCGTGATGCTTCCGGGCGCAGCGATTATGATTAGTGTATTGCTGGTCAATCTGCTGGGCGACGGACTGCGCCGTGCGATTAACGCGGGGGTGCAATAATGCCATTACTTGATATCCGTAATCTGACCATCGAACTGATGACCTCCGAGGGGTGGGTGAAAGCCGTGGATCGCGTCAGCATGACGCTCAGCGAAGGCGAAATTCGTGGTCTGGTAGGCGAGTCTGGTTCAGGCAAGAGCCTGATTGCCAAGGCTATCTGCGGCGTCACCAAAGATAACTGGCGGGTTAGCGCAGACCGCATGCGCTTCGATGATATCGACCTGCTGCGCCTCACCGCGCGCCAGCGCCGTCGCCTGGTTGGCCATAATGTGTCGATGATTTTTCAGGAGCCGCAGTCGTGCCTCGACCCGTCAGAACGGGTGGGCCGCCAGCTGATGCAAAACATCCCGGGCTGGACCTATAAGGGCCGCTGGTGGAAACGCTTTGGCTGGCGTAAACGTCGTGCAACCGAGCTGCTTCACCGCGTGGGAATCAAAGAGCATAAAGACGTGATGCGCAGCTTTTCGTATGAGCTCACCGATGGCGAATGCCAGAAAGTCATGATTGCGATTGCGCTGGCCAACCAGCCTCGCCTGCTGATTGCCGATGAGCCGACAAACGCCATGGAGCCGACGACGCAGTCGCAGATTTTCAAGCTGCTGACCCGGCTTAACCAGTACAACAACACCACGATTTTGCTTATCAGCCACGATCTGCAAATGCTCAGCAAATGGGCGGATAAAATCAACGTGATGTACTGCGGGCAAACGGTGGAAACCGCCACCAGCGAGGAGCTTATCGCAACGCCGCATCACCCTTACACTCAGGCCTTAATTCGCGCCATACCGGATTTCGGCAGCCCGATGCCGCACAAGAGCCGGTTGAATACCCTGCCGGGGCCATCCCCCTGCTGGAGCATCTGCCTATTGGCTGCCGCCTGGGGCCCCGCTGCCCTTATGCACAGCGCAAATGTATTGAGACGCCGCGTCTTGAAGGGGCGAAAACGCACCTATACGCCTGCCATTTCCCCCTGAATATGGAGAGTCACTAATGGGCGAAACGCTGCTGGAAGTGCGTAATTTAAGTAAGACGTTTCGCTACCGGACGGGCCTGTTTCGCCGCCAGCATGTCGAGGCCGTGAAGCCGCTGAGTTTTACCCTGCGCGAGAAACAGACGCTGGCGATTATCGGCGAGAATGGCTCCGGGAAATCAACGCTTGCGAAAATGCTTGCCGGAATGATTGAGCCTACGAGCGGCGAGCTGATGATTGACGACCACCCGTTGCGCTTTGGCGACTACTCGTACCGCAGCCAGCGCATCCGCATGATTTTCCAGGATCCGAGCACCTCGCTCAATCCTCGCCAGCGTATTTCACAAATTCTGGATTTTCCGCTGCGCCTGAATACCGATCTGGAGCCGGAAGCGCGCCGGAAAAGGATTGTCGAGACGCTGCGCCAGGTGGGATTGTTGCCCGATCACGTCAGCTATTATCCTCACATGCTCGCGCCAGGGCAGAAACAGCGTTTAGGGCTGGCGCGCGCGCTAATCCTGCGGCCAAAAGTCATTATCGCGGACGAAGCGCTGGCCTCGCTGGATATGTCCATGCGCTCGCAGCTGATTAACCTGATGCTCGAGCTACAGGAAAAGCAGGGCATCGCTTATATCTACGTGACGCAACATATCGGCATGATGAAGCATATCAGCGATCAGGTAATGGTGATGCACCACGGCGAAGTGGTGGAGCGCGGCAGTACGGCGGACGTGCTGGCCTCTCCGCTTCACGAACTCACCAGGCGGCTGATCGCCAGCCACTTTGGCGAAGCATTAACCGCAGACGCGTGGCGAAAAGACCGTTAGCACAGGCACGACCTCTGGCGAGGCGATAAGCACTCGGCCCCCGCTGGAAAAATAACGTGACACAACCCGGCGCGAGTGGGATATAATTTCAATTTAGTGTTGAATAATTGTGACTAATCGTTTGTAACCTCATGATTATACACTTATAAAATTAGCAGAAACTATAAGGATTCAAAGCTATGGGTTTTCTTTCCGGTAAACGCATTCTGATCACTGGCCTCGCCAGCAAACTCTCCATCGCCTACGGTATCGCTCAGGCGATGCATCGCGAAGGCGCTGAACTGGCCTTCACCTATCAGAACGACAAACTGAAAGGCCGTGTAGAAGGTTTTGCTGCCGATCTGGGTTCCAGTATCGTACTGCCGTGCGATGTTGCAGAAGATGAGAGCATCGACGCGCTGTTTACCGAACTGGCAAAAAGCTGGCCGAAATTTGACGGCTTCGTTCACTCCATCGGTTTCGCGCCGGGCGATCAGCTGGATGGCGACTACGTGAATGCCGTGACCCGCGAAGGCTTTAAAATCGCTCACGACATCAGCGCCTACAGCTTCGTGGCGATGGCGAAAGTGTGCCGCGAAATGCTCAACCCTGGCTCTGCGCTGCTGACCCTCTCCTACCTGGGCGCAGAACGCGCAATCCCTAACTACAACGTTATGGGCCTGGCTAAGGCTTCTCTGGAAGCTAACGTGCGCTACATGGCGAACGCGATGGGCCCTGAAGGCGTGCGCGTTAACGCCATCTCCGCAGGTCCAATCCGTACTCTGGCGGCAAGCGGCATCAAAGATTTCCGTAAAATGCTGGCGCACTGCGAAGCGGTTACGCCGATTCGTCGTACCGTTACTATCGAAGATGTGGGTAACTCCGCGGCCTTCCTCTGTTCCGATCTGTCTGCCGGTATTTCCGGTGAAGTCGTTCACGTTGACGGCGGCTTCAGCATCGCAGCCATGAACGAGCTTGAACTGAAAGACTAATTCCGCCCGTTTCGGGGCGGGCATCCGCCTGCCCCGTCAACACCCCGTTTTTGCCGCCCCATATACCATTCCGATATTTATTATCACCGATCGTTCTTTTGTCGCCTTTCGCGCTTGCGCCAGGATAAAGCAGCGAACCAGGTCCCCCTCTCTTTACCGGCCTGTTAACTCTTTGACCAAGGAACGACCATGGAACAACGCCACATTGCGGGCAAAAGCCACTGGTATCACGAAACCCAGTCCAGTCTCTGCCCGGCGGATGTCCTGCCGTTGGTTCCCGAAGCTGCCCACGCAGACCGCTTTTTACTCGACCTTAATTTAAACCAGCAACAGCTTGACGACGAACAGGCGTGGATAGCGGCCGCCCGTAGCGCCAGCGAGACGCTGATGCCGGAAAAGGTCGCAGCGACGCGTATGCATACTCTCAGCTGTTATGACCGGCTGAGCACCGCGCTTACCGTCGCGCAGGTTTATGGCGTGCAACGGCTTTGCAACCACTATGCGGCGCGTCTGGCGCCGCAGCCGGGCCCCGACTCTTCGCGCGAGAGCAACCGCCGCCTGACGCAAATCACCCAGTACGCCCGCCAGCTTGCCAGCCAGCCGACGCTCATCGATAACGCGTCGCGCGCGCAGCTCGATGAGGTTGGGCTGTCGGCAAGCGATATCATCACCTTCAATCAGCTGATTGGTTTTATTGGCTTTCAGGCCCGCGCCGTGGCCGTCTGGCAGGCGCTGCAGGGGCTGCCCGTCCGCTGGCTGCCCGGCCTCGATACGCTGCAGGATGCCCCGGCAGAGATGTTTACCGCTAAAGACGCGTTCTGGGCTGCGGATCTGCCCCCGGTGGAGCTGCGTTACGCCCGGACCGATCAGCTTGAAGCGTTGAGCGTAAGCCAGCCTCTTCGCCCGCTACAGGGCCTGGAATGGCTGCTGGCGCATGACGCCCCTGCGCTTTGTGCATTGAGTCAGTTACTCAGCCAGCTGTGGCAGCCCGCCCCGGACCATACCGACGAACAGACGCTGGTGATGCTGCTTTCTGCCAGGATCAACGGCAGCCCTTCCTGTTTCGCGGAAGCCGCAAAGCTGTGGCGCGGCGATAGCGGCCTGCCCGATGCGGTACGCAACGGTGAAAGAGCGCTGCAGGCATGGAGCCATAACCATCCCCGTGAACGCGCTATTATTCAGGCGGTACAGCTGCTCACCCGCGCGCCTGACCGTTTCAGCGCCGCGCATGTGCAACCCTTGCTGGAGCAGGGTTTTTCCGCCTCTGAAGCGTTAAGACTGCTGGTCAGCTCGGGCCTCTTTGGCTGGCTTAACCGCCTGAAAGTCGGGCTGGGCGGCAGGCCGTAAGCGCTGAATCTGGCGTGCTTTTGAGGCAAACAGCGCTTGCCGCAGAGTACGGATTCGCGTAAAACTGTCAGCCGCTCTTTTGGCCACGAAAACTAAACAATATGTTTCAGGATAACCCGCTGCTCGCGCAGCTTAAACAGCAACTGCATTCCCAGACTCCTCGCGCCGAAGGCGTGGTAAAAGGTACTGAAAAAGGCTTTGGCTTCCTCGAGGTTGACGCCAGTAAAAGTTACTTTATTCCGCCTCCGCAGATGAAAAAAGTGATGCACGGCGACCGTATCAGCGCTGTGATCCACACGGACAAAGACCGGGAGACCGCTGAGCCGGAAGAGCTTATCGAACCGTTCCTGAGCCGCTTCGTCGGCCGCGTGCAGAAAAAAGACGATCGTCTTTCTATCGTGCCGGACCATCCGTTATTAAAAGACGCTATTCAGTGCCGTGCGGAGCGTTCCGTCACGCACGACTTCCAGAACGGCGACTGGGCTGTGGCAGAGATGAAGCGCCACCCGCTCAAGGGCGATCGCGGATTTTACGCGGAGCTGACGCAGTTCATCACCTTTGGCGACGATCACCTTGCGCCGTGGTGGGTTACGCTGTCCCGCCATAACCTTGAACGCGAAGCGCCCGACGGCGTCGCGACCGAAATGCTTGACGACGGCCTGGTGCGTGAAGATTTAACCGCCCTGCACTTCGTCACCATCGACAGCGCCAGCACCGAAGATATGGATGATGCGCTGTTCGTTGAAGAGCTGGCGGACGGCAAGCTGCAGCTGACCGTCGCCATTGCCGATCCTACCGCCTGGATTGCCGAAGGCAGCAAGCTGGACAATATCGCCAGAGTGCGTGCGTTCACCAACTATCTGCCGGGCTTTAACATCCCTATGCTGCCGCGCGAGCTCTCTGACGATCTCTGCTCGCTGCGCCCCAACGTCTCCCGTCCTGTCGTGGCCTGCCGCATGGTTATTGCACAGGATGGCGCAATCGGCAGCGACATCCACTTCTTCGCCGCGACCATCGAGTCCAAAGCCAAACTGGTTTATGACGAGGTCTCCGACTGGCTGGAAGAGAAAGGCGAATGGCAGCCGCAAAGCGATGAGATTGCTCAGCAGATCCGCCTGCTGCAGCGCATCTGCCTGAGCCGCGGCGAATGGCGCCATAACCACGCGCTGGTCTTCAAAGACCGCCCGGATTACCGCTTCGTGCTGGGCGAGAAAGGCGAGGTGCTGGATATCGTCTGCGAACCGCGCCGCATCGCCAACCGCATTGTTGAAGAAGCGATGATCGCCGCCAACGTTTGTGCCGCCATTATTCTGCGCGACAAACTCGGCTTTGGTATCTACAACGTGCATACCGGTTTTGACCCGGCCAATACTGAACAGCTGGCGAATATGCTCGCAGGCCACGGTTTTACCGTAGACGCGCAGGAAGTGCTGACGCTGGACGGCTTCTGCAAGCTGCGCCGCGAGCTTGACGCACAGCCGACAGGTTTCCTGGACAGCCGTATCCGCCGCTATCAGTCCTTCGCTGAAATCAGCACCGAGCCCGGCCCGCACTTTGGGCTTGGCCTGGAAGCGTATGCGACATGGACCTCCCCGATCCGTAAATATGGCGATATGGTTAACCATCGTCTGCTTAAGGCTATCGTTAAAGGCGAGTCGGCAACGCGTCCGCAGAATGAAACCACCGTCCAGATGGCGGAGCGCCGCCGCCTGAACCGCATGGCTGAACGCGACGTGGGCGACTGGTTATACGCCCGTTTCCTGAACGACCTGGCCGGGACCGATACGCGCTTTGCCGCTGAAATCATTGATGTCAGCCGCGGCGGAATGCGTGTGCGTCTGGTTGAAAATGGCGCAGTGGCGTTTATCCCCGCGCCGTTCATCCACGCGGTGCGCGATGAGCTGGTTTGCAGCCAGGAAAACGGCACCGTGCAGATTAAAGGCGAAGTCGCCTACAAAGTGACCGATGTTATCGATGTGACTATCGCCGAAGTGCGCATGCAAACGCGTAGCGTTATCGCCCGCCCGGCCGCGTAAAAATCATATAACTACTCATAAAGGCTGAATAGATTTTCAGCCTTTTTCTTTTTGGCTCTCCTCCTTTTCCCTTTTTTCTCTGATATATTTTCCTGCGATTGCGCACAGCACGCCATTAACTTCTTACTTTTGTTATAATTTCGCAGCCTCGCTGGTAAGAGACGCTAAACGATTTTAATACGATGTGCCTTTAACCTTTGTAGAAATTATGCATTTCACCTTCATTTTCTGACGGTTAACACATATCTGCAGGTTTTTATCCGTCGCCGCTTGTTTAACACGGGCTTTATGTTGCTAATATAAATAGTAAACTGAAGTGCCATGCACCGGTTCAGGAGAAAGCATGAAAGACGAGTTGGAGCAGAACCTGCTTTACCGTTATTTAGGGACAACCAGCCCATACTGGCGTTTGCCTTCAGACAGCAACGCTCTGCAGCTTGCCGCCCACGAAAGCGCAGACGCCAGCCAGGTGATTGCGCTGGACCAGGAGCAGGCCGACGAGATACGTCAGATGACGGTGATCACCTCAAGCATCACCATGACGATATCCCTGTTTGGCACCGACATGTCTGTCCATCTTGTGGGGCGAAAAGTCTCCAGGCGCGAATGGGCCGGAACGGCTTCCTCATGGCACGATACCCCTTCCGTTGCGCGCGATCTTTTGCAGGGACTCTCTTTTGCCGAACAGGTGGTGTCTGAAGCGAACTCGGTTATCGTCATCCTGGATCGTCAGGGCAATATTCAGCGCTTTAACCGGCTCAGCGAAGAGTACACCGGCCTGAAAGAGCAGGAAGTCATCGGGCAGAACGTTTTTAAGCTTTTTATGAGCCGCAGCGAGGCTGCCGCCTCCCGACACAATATCAGCGGCTTTTTCCGCAACGGCAGCTCCTATGAAGTTGAACGCTGGATTAAAACCCGCAAGGGCCAGAGGCTGTTTTTATTCCGCAACAAGTTCGTCCACAGCGGCAGCGGTAAAAATGAAATCTACCTGATCTGTTCCGGCACGGATATTACGGAAGAGCGCCGCGCTCAGGAGCGCCTGCGCGTCCTTGCGAACACCGACACCATTACCGGCCTGCCAAATCGCAACGCCATCCACGATCTCATCAGCGCCGCTATAGAAAATCGCGGCGAGACTCAGGTAGGGATTGTCTATCTCGACCTCGATAACTTTAAGAAAGTGAATGACGCCTACGGGCACATGTTCGGCGACCAGCTTCTGCAGGCCGTTTCGCTGGCTATTCTCAGCTGCCTTGAAGAAGGCCAGGTGCTGGCGAGGCTTGGCGGCGATGAGTTTATCGTGCTGGCAACAGACACCTCGCAGGCCACGCTCGAGGCGATGTCTTCCCGCATTCTCACCCGCTTAAAACAGCCCTTCCGCATTGGCCTGATTGAAGTCTATTCCGGCTGCTCGCTGGGTATCTCCCTCGCTCCGCAGCATGGCGAAGACAGGGAAAGCGTCATTCGTAATGCGGATACCGCCATGTATACCGCTAAAGAGAGCGGTCGCGGGAAATTCTGCGTCTTCTCGCCGGAAATGAACCAGCGCGTCTTTGAATATCTGTGGCTTGATACCAACCTGCGTAAGGCGCTGGAAAACGATCAATTGGTTATCCATTATCAGCCCAAAATAACCTGGCGCGGCGAAGTGCGTAGTCTGGAGGCGCTGGTGCGCTGGCAGTCGCCGGAGCGTGGCCTGATCCCGCCGCTGGATTTTATCTCCTATGCGGAAGAGTCAGGGCTTATCGTGCCGCTGGGCCGCTGGGTAATGTTAAGCGTGGTGCAGCAGGTGGCGAAATGGCGCGATAAAGGCATCAATCTGCGCGTGGCGGTAAACGTTTCCGCCCGGCAGCTGGCCGATCAAACTATTTTTAGCGATCTAAAACAGGCGCTAAGAGATTTAGATTTTGAATATTGCCCGGTCGACGTCGAACTCACCGAGAGCTGTCTGATTGAAAACGAAGAGCTGGCGCTGTCCGTTATCCAGCAGTTCAGCAAGCTCGGCGCCCAGGTTCACCTGGACGACTTCGGCACGGGTTACTCGTCGCTGTCGCAGCTGGCACGTTTCCCTATCGACGCGATTAAGCTCGACCAGGCGTTTGTGCGCGATATCCATAAGCAATCCGTCTCGCAGTCGCTGGTACGCGCGATTGTCGCCGTGGCGCAGGCGCTGAATTTACAGGTAATTGCGGAAGGGGTTGAAAGCAAGAAAGAAGACGCCTTCCTTACCAAGAACGGCGTCAACGAACGGCAGGGTTACTTATTTGCTAAACCGATGCCCGCTGCCGTGTTCGAGCGTTGGTTGAAACGTTACCTGGCCCGCACGGCGCGTTAACTGGCCTTACGCAAAGCCGTCGAGCTATGGCGGTTTTGCAGTTGTACCAGCCTTTCCATATAGGCGATATCCTTCGGCTGCAGGCTGAACGCTGCATCCACCCAGTCTTCCGTGATATCCATCAGCTCAGCGCGCGGCAGCTGCAGCACGCGCTGCCGCGCGCGCAGCATGGCGCGGACGCCGTTCAGCTTAGGCTGCAGGGTGTCGATAAAGGTGCGCGTTGCCTGATAGCCTTGATCCGGTTCAAACAACAGATCGACAAGGCCGTATTGCTCGTACCATTCCGCGGTATGCGACTCTCCTTTATAAATTAACTCTTCTGCGAGCTTCATTCCCGAACGCCGGGCAACCAGGGAGTAGCCTCCCATTCCCGGAAACAGGTTAAAGGCTATCTCCGGAAAGCCCATACGTGCATCGCGCTGCGCCAGCACAAAATGGTGCGCCAGGGCCGCCTCAAAGCCGCCCCCTAACGCACTGCCTTCCACCATTGCAAGGCTGATAGCGCCGCTGTCAAAGCCGCGGGAGGCCGCGTGCACGCAGTCCACGCAGGCTCGCGCATACGCACGCAACGCCTCGCGCCGTCCCTCCTTAATGGTTTCAACGAAAAAGCCCAGATCTCCGCCGGTGTTGTACATACCCGGGACCAGCGAACCGGTTACCCAGAAATCGACGGCAAATCCCGAGCGCTGTACCAGATAACTCATGTTCATGATCTCTTCGATCAGCACATGGTTAAAGCACGGGCGAGGCTGCGCGCGAAGCATCATCCATACCGTGCGGCGTTCTTCTTCGTAATAACCCGAAAGCTGGGTAAAGCGTGCAGTATCGGTAAACAGTTTGCAGGTTGGTTGGTTTATCACAGTCATCTTTTTATCCTGGGTTTCAGGGTGGGAAAACGATCTAAAGCGCCTTAGATCGCGTTGCAAAGCAGTCAATTACCGCCGTGCATGCGCAAACTTTAGATACTGTTTGCAGCAATTCACGGTAATTTTTTTGCCCTACCAATTTCCCACAGCTTGATAAGTCAGATGACGAAACTCATAGATTATTTATATATATTTTGCTGAAAAGGCATGAAAAAAACGCCCATCATAATGGGCGCCCGTTAGATCTTTTTTATACAGGAAATGGCCCCGCGGAAGCAGGGCTTATCAGCAGAAAGCGCTAGCTTTTGGCTTTTTTCGGCAGCGTCTTCATCAGCTCGTCCGGGCTGATTGTCGCCACGATGCTGCCGGGCAGCGGCATCTTGAGGATATGATTCTTCATTTTGCCGATAACGTGCATCTCACACGGGCGGCAGTCAAATTTCAGGGTCAGCACTTCGTCCCCGTGGACCAGCTGCATCGGCGTTGCGCGCCAGCTTTTAATGCTGCCTTTCGCCTGTTTCGGGCAGAGGTTAAACGCAAAGCGCAGGCAATGTTTGGTGATCATCACCGGCACTTCGCCCTTCTCTTCGTGTGCTTCATAAGCAGCATCAATGAGTTTCACACCGTAACGCTGGTAGAACTCACGCGCTTTATGGTTGTAAACGTTGGCAAGGAAAGTGAGATGCTCTTCCGGATATACCGGAGCCGGAACGGAGACCGCTTTACGCGAGCCACGCTGATACTGCTGCAGACGCGCTTGCGTCAAATCCTCTACCGCATCACGTCGCAGCTGGTTTAACTGGCCGTTCGGCACAAATAACGGCGCAGGCAGAGAGAGATTTACCGCACGGGCGGTGTACATAGTCTGACCCAGCTTCGTAAGACCATCGCGCAGGCTGTCATAGGCTTTCTGCGGGTTGTTAGCGGTCTCAAACTGGCCTTCAAGCGTGCGGGTTACGCTTATACCGTCTTCGCTTGTCAGCGTCAGGACAAGCTGCTCTTTCCAGCCGGAGAGCTCCATATCCACCGCTACGCGGCGCTCGCTTGACGTTTTCAGCAACGCCTGCTGCCAGTTATGGTCGAGGTTGCGGTTAAGCGGATGATGCGGCCGCACATTTTTCAGCGTGTCCGGCATCTCGTTTGGCCAGACGCGGTACTGATTTTTACCGGTTTTCTCAACGGTGTTGGCGCGGAAGCCGACGATTTCACGTTTGATCAGCACGTTCAGGCCATCGCCGTTGGTCAGCGTATTTGCATCGGTAACGGCGACGTCCAGATGATCCTTGCCGACCTTCAGCACCTCGCCCACCGGCAGGCCGACAAACTTTGGCGAATCGAACGCGCCGATATCGATTTTACGCTCGTTAACGAAGTAGTCCGTGCTGCCGCGATGGAAGGTTTTGTCCGGCGATGGAATAAAGAAATGCGAAGTCACGCCAGCCGAGGCGCGTTTCAGATCCGTGCGGTTCTCCATCAGTTCGTCGAGCAGCTGACGATAATAGGAGGTGATATTTTTCACATAGCTCATATCCTTGTAACGCCCTTCGATTTTGAAGGAGCGCACGCCAGCATCCACCAGCGCCGCAAGGTTCGCGCTCTGGTCGTTATCTTTCATCGACAGCAGGTGTTTTTCAAAAGCGACAACGCGCCCCTGCTCGTCTTTCAGGGTATAGGGCAAACGGCAGGCCTGAGAGCAATCGCCACGGTTTGCGCTGCGCCCCGTCTGGGCATGAGAAATATTGCACTGCCCGGAATAGGCCACGCACAGCGCGCCGTGAATAAAGAATTCAATCGTCGCATCAACGTGCTGATGAATAGCGCGAATCTGATCCAGATTCAGCTCGCGAGCCAGAACTATCTGCGAGAAACCAACGTCTGAGAGGAACTTCGCCTTTTCCACGCTGCGGATATCGCACTGGGTGCTGGCATGCAGCTCAATCGGCGGCAAATCCATTTCCAGCACGCCCATATCCTGGACAATCAGCGCATCAACGCCCGCCTGGTAAAGATCGTGAATCATCAGCCGCGCGGGCTCCAGCTCGTTGTCATGCAGGATGGTATTGAGCGTGACAAAGATCTTCGCCCCGAAGCGATGGGCAAAAGGCACCAGTTCGGCAAGATCGCGCAGGCTGTTGCCGGCGTTGTGGCGAGCGCCAAAACCAGGGCCGCCGATATAGACGGCGTCGGCGCCGTGCAAAATAGCTTCACGGGCGATGTCGGCGTCTCGGGCGGGGCTGAGTAGTTCAAGATGATTAGCGTGCAGGCGCATGGTTCGTCGTTTTTCTGTTTGTAGGCGAAAGGCGGCTATTGTAGTCAGAAAGGACGGGTAAAAACAGAGGATGTTTTGTTCAATTATTGAACTGGCTTCAGACAGAGTGGACGAGCATGTAGCCATCCACTCTTAAAGGCTTAAATCACCCAAAAACCGTGCGTGCCGTCGCGCTCAAGCTGCGCGACAAGGCCATATTCCCATTGCAGGTAGTCTTCCATCGCCTGTCGTGGAACATTCGTGCCCTCGTAAGGACGGCGATAGCGATCTTCAGGCAGATGCAGCTCGCCTTCCGCGCCCTGTGCCAGAGGCCGGTTTTCAGCTATCCATGCGAGCGTTCCACCCTTTAGCACGTAAACCGGCCGGTTGGATAAAGCCTGCAGTTCGGGCACCACAAATCGGGCGAGCGCGCTGCTACCGCAGGTGACGACCCAACGCTCCGGCTCAGGAAGATTCGCCACTGCGGTTTTTAGCGCAGTTCGTCCCAGCCATTTAGCTCCCGCGATATGCCGCGCGCGGAAACTGGCTGAAGTGGTGAAATCCAGAAGCGTGGTGCCGGATTGCCCGAGCCAGCCCGCCAGCGTTTCAGCTGAAATTTCCTCTACCGCAGGCGCCGCTGGCAGGGGCGCCTGCCAGTCGCCGCGTTCGGTAAATAATTCGCGTGGGGCTTCCAGCACGGCCACCTCCCATCCCATTTGTGCCAGCCATGAGGCGGCCATCGGGGCGCGAACGCCGTCGTCGTCAACTACCACGATCCTTCCGCCACGCACGGCGGCAAAATGATCTGTTTCCTGAACCAGTTGTCCGCCCGGCGCAGACCTGGCCCCGGCGATATGTCCTGCACGAAACTCCTCTGGCGAACGCACGTCGAACAGCCAGGTATTGCGGTCGTGGGTTTGCCGCCAGCTTTGCCAGTCGCTCCATACGATAAAGCTTACGCCCGCGCTGGTTGCCAGCTCCCAGGCCGCAATGCGTTCGGCTTCTTCGCCTGCGCTTTCCTGCGCCTGAGCATCGCTACCCTGCTCAAGCTCCAGCCCCGCCAGCGTCCAGCCGATAGTTCCGTTACGCAATGCGGCTACGGGATTGGCGATCCCTGCATTGATCAGCGACTGCGCGCCGATAATGCTGCGCGTGCGCCCGGCGCAGTTCACGACAATTTGCGTTTGCGGGCCGGACACCTGCGCACTGGCCTTCAGCACAAGGTCACCGCCGGGCAGGCTTATGCCTCCGGGGATATTCATCGTCTGGTATTCATCAAAGCGGCGCACGTCCAGAATCACCAGCCCGGCACCCTGTTGTTTCAGCCTGTGCACCTCCTGCGCGCTAAGCGACGGTGTATGGCGCTTCGCTTCAACAAACTCGCCGAAGGCCTTGCTCGGCGCGTTGACATCGATAAACAGTTCTCCGCCCGCCTCCTGCCAGCCCTTAAGCCCGCCGGCAAGCAGCGCCACGTCGCGGTAGCCAAGCTGCTTCAGCTTATCCACGGCAAGGCTCGCCAGCCCTTCACCGTTGTCATAGACGGTAATCGGCGTTGAACGCCGCGGGATACGCGCAAATACCTCCAGTTCGAGTTTGCCGAGTGGAAAATTCGCGGCAAACAAAGGGTGACCGGATGCAAAGGCGGCCTCCTCCCGCACGTCTATCAGCGCCAGCTCTTCTTTATTAAGCAGCGACGCGCGCAGTTGCGCATAGTGTCTTAATTCGCTCATAACGCCCTCTCTTTCGACAGATCCCAGATGTTCGGTATAAAAGCGCTCGAATAGCCTGAAATAAACGCTTTCTCGCCGCCGTCGGCGGTAAACACCCGGCGATGAACCGCGCCAATATTAGCGCCGTACACATGAATACTGATGGAGACGCGATCGTCGAAGGCGTTACTGACCTGATGGACATCCTGCGCGTTGGGAGAAACCGTCTCAATTTCGCCCGGCGTCAGGGTTGTCGCATTGCCCTCGGGTAGCCATTTGCCATTCACTTTGGCGTAAAACTGGCTGCGTTCGGCACCGCGTAACATGCCGATAAGCCCCCATACACCGTGGTTATGGATCGGGGTTTGCTGCCCTGGCCCCCAGACGAAGCTCACCACGGAGAAGCGCCCCTGCGGGTCGGCGTACAGCAGATGCTGCTGATAATGGTGCGGATGGGGAGCGGCTGACGCTTCGGGCAACCAGTCGTCGGTAGCCACCAGCTCGGACAGGAGCCGTCGGCCTTTTTCCAGCAGCGGCTGTTCCTGATGGAAATGCTCAACCAGCCGTGAAAATTCGACAAGAAAGTGGCGTAAGCGCGCGGGATTCGGCGCGGATGACTTTGCGTTCATGGCATGTCTCAGCAGGGGAAAAACCAAAGACTACCAGCGTCGCCCTTTGAGCCAAATGCCATAAAAGCAATAGGTTATCAATAATCTATCTATGCTTTATCCCGGCAAAGCATAGTCATAATTGGCATTTCAGAGGCGCGCTTGCACTCGTTATGGTGGGTAAACATACAACCATAAGGAACCTGCAATGAGCATTCAATTCCTCGGCATGATAAGCCATCGTCTGGCCTCAGAAATTCTGCCCGCGACCGGAGCAATCTTTGATAAGGAGTATATTGCGCGCTTTGCCCAGGCACACGAGGACGCCGGCTTCGACCGCATTCTGGTAGGCTACTGGTCCGATCAACCGGACGGTTTTCTGGTGACCGCCCATGCGGGCGCCCACACTTCGCGCGTGAAGTTCCTGCTGGCCCATCGGCCGGGTTTCGTCGCACCGACGCTTGCCGCGCGCAAGCTTGCCACGCTGGATCATTTACTCGATGGTCGGCTGGCGGTGCACATTATCAGCGGCGGCAGCGATGCCGAACAGCGTAAAGACGGCGACTGGCTGAATAAAGAGGAACGCTACGCGCGGACCGACGAATTTTTGACGGTGCTGAACAGCAGCCTGCACGGCGAGGCGCCTTACGATCACACCGGCGGCTTCTACCGGGCCGAGCAGGCCTTTTCCTCCATCAAACCGCTTCAGCCCCGTCTGCCAATCTATTTCGGCGGATCGTCCGACGAGGCAATCCGGGTGGCGGCAAAGCACGCGGATGTCTTTGCGCTCTGGGGTGAGCCGCTGGCCGGAGCACGTCAGACTGTCGAATCCGTCCGCGCTGCGGCAAAGCGGCATAATCGCGATATTAGCTTCAATATTTCATTCCGGCCGATCCTCGGCAAAACCGAAGCCGAAGCCTGGGAAAAAGCAGAGCACATACGTGAGGTCACCCGTAAAAACCTGGCGGAAAATCACCATACTTACGGGCTGCGAAAACCGCAAAGCGTCGGTGCAAAACGCCTGCTTGAGGCCGCGCATCAGGGCGATCGCCTGGACCAGCGTTTATGGACGGGCATCGCAGCGCTGGTCGGTGGCGGCTATAACTCCACCGCGCTTGTCGGCACGCCGGATCAGGTTTCCGATGCCCTGCTTGACTATTACGATACGGGTATCGGCAGCTTCCTGATCCGCGGATTCGATCCGCTCAACGACGCCGTGGAATACGGTAAAGAGCTCATTCCGCTAACGCGTGAAAAAGTTGCTGCCCGCAAGCGTCTGGCAAGGAGCGCATGATGAAAAAGTGGATCACCGCAGGCCTGGCTCTGGCCCTCTGGAGCAGCTTTTCGCATGCCGAAGTGACGCTGCATATCGGCGATCAGAAAGGCGGAATGCGTTCCCAGCTTGAGGCGGCGAACAAGCTTGAAAACCTGCCGTATAAAATTCAATGGTCCGAATTTCCTGCCGCCGCACCTCTGGCGGAGGCGCTGAACGCGGGGGCTATCGATGTGGGCATCATCGGCGACGCTCCCCTGCTGTTTGCCGTTGCGGCAGGCGCGCAGGCGAAGGCGATCGCGGTGAGTAAATCGAACGCTTACGGGACGGCGCTGCTGGTGCGCCCGGAAAGCCCGATAAAAACCGCGGCGGACTTAAAGGGTAAAAGCATTGCTACAAACCGCGGCTCTATCGGTCATTTTGTCGCGCTGAAGGCGCTTGAGTCCGCCGGGCTGAGCGCCAAAGACGTCACCTTCCGCTTCCTGCCGCCAAGCGAGGCTAAACTCGCCCTGATCCAGGGCTCGGTGGACGTCTGGGCTACGTGGGAGCCTTACACCGCCTATGCGGAAAAGGTAGATAAGCTGCGCGTGGCGGTGAACGGCCAGGGGCTGTGGTCCGGCAATTCGTTCCTTGCGGCTACCGACAGCGCGCTGGGCGACAAAGAAAAGCGGGCCGCCATCGCCGATTATCTGCAGCGCCTGAACGCCGCGCAAATCTGGGCGAATCAGCATCCGGACGTGTATGGCAAAACGCTGGCGAAGATAATCGGCTTCCCGGAAGACGTGGCGCAGCTGTCGTTTCAGCGCCGCCATTCAGACTGGCAAACTATCGATAACGCGACGGTAGCGCAGCAACAGCAAACCGCTGATTTCTACCATGCAAGCAGCCTGCTGCCCAAAACTATTCAGGTTACCCCGACCTTCAGCCATGCGTTTCAGATGACTAATCCGGGCTAACGTTTTCAGGGCGGGCGTAAATACTGCCCGCCGCGAAAGATTACGGATAATGAATTAACGAATGGAAATGTGCCCGCTCAGGGCCGCTGTTGCGATAGCTATGCGCTTCATCCCCGGCGAAGCGCAAACCTTCTCCCGCCCGCAGCGTCTGCCACTTTCCCTTAATCTGCATATCCAGCTCTCCGCTAATCACCGTTACATGCTCAATAACGCCGGTATCATGCGGGGATGACTCGCTCAGCGCGCCCGGCGCAAGCGTGATGGAAAAGAGGTCAAAACGCAGCTGCTCATCATAGGGAAAAAGCGGCACCACAACCATATCGCTGTTTTGCGGATCGAATACCGGCCGCTCCGGCGGTTCGCCCGACTGAAGAAATACCGAAAACGGCACGTTCAGGCCGGTGGCTATTTTCCAGAGGGTCGCCACCGTCGGGCTGGACTCATTACGTTCGATCTGGCCGAGCATGGCTTTTGATACGCCCGTTTTTTCAGCGGCCAGCGCCAGGCTCCAGCCCCGCGCCTGGCGCAAGGCCTTCAGTTTCGCGCTTAAATGGGCGGCGATATCCATCGTTCTCTCCTTATCTATGGGCGGATTATAGCGCCTTGTGCGCTATAACGCACGATGCTATAGTTTTCGGACGTTATAACGCACAACGAGGTTTTTATGCGCGCCTTTCCGGTTCCGCTACCCACGCTGCTTGCCGGGTTCGTTGCCGTGCTGGTGGGCTACGCCAGCTCAGCGGCCATCATCTGGCAGGCAGCAGACGCTGCCGGCGCCGGCGCCCGGCAAATTGCAGGCTGGCTGACGATGCTCGGCATCGGCATGGGAGTCAGCACGCTTGCGCTGACCATCTGGTATCGCGCCCCGATCCTGACCGCCTGGTCCACGCCCGGGGCGGCGCTGCTGGCCACCAGCCTGCAGGGCAGTACGCTAAACGAAGCCGTCGGGATATTTATCTTTGCTTCCGCGCTCATCTTAGTTTGCGGGGCCAGCGGCATATTTGCCCGCCTGATGCTGCTTATTCCGCACACCCTTTCTGCGGCGATGCTGGCCGGGATCCTTCTGCGCTTTGGTCTGCAAGCCTTTACATCGTTACAGGGTCACTTTTTATTGTGCGGCGCGATGCTCATCAGCTGGCTGCTGGCAAAAGCCTGCGCCCCGCGCTACGCGGTGGTTGTGGCGCTGATAGCAGGCCTGGCGATTAGCCTGATGACCGGAGAGCTTAAAACTGAAAGCGTGCCGGTGAGCGTTGTGATGCCTGAGTTCACCGCGCCGCACTTTTCCGTCAGCAGCTTACTGAGCATCGGCCTGCCCTTTTTCCTTGTTACCATGACATCGCAAAATGCGCCCGGCGTGGCGACGCTTAAAGCCTCGGGTTACAACGTTCCGGTTTCACCGTTGATGGTAGTCACCGCGGCTATTGCCCTGTTGCTTGCACCCTTTGGCGTATTTTCCATTTGTATTGCGGCCATTACCGCCGCAATCTGCCAGGGCGCGGAAGCGCACCCCGATCCGGCTAAGCGATGGCTGGCCGCGGCCACAGCTGGCGTGTTTTATCTGCTGGCCGGGATGTTCGGCGGGTCGATTTCAGCCTTGCTGACCGCCCTGCCCCTGGCCTTTATCCACACCCTTGCCGGGCTTGCCTTGCTAAGCACTCTCGCCGGCAGTTTGCATCAGGCGCTGGGTAACGAGCGGGAGCGCGATGCGGCGATCGTCACCTTTCTGGTCACGGCATCGGGGCTTACGCTTGCGGGAATAGGTTCTGCTTTCTGGGGGTTGCTTGCGGGCGGCATTTGCTACGGCGTATTCTCACTGGCTCGCCGAACGTAGCTGCGAAGGCGCGACGCCGAGGGTAGCTTTGAAACGGTTGCTGAAATGGCTGGCGGAGCTAAATCCGCAGGCCAGAGCGATAGCCGTTAACGACAGCTCGCTATGGCGCACAAGCGTTTCCGCGCGCGCCATACGCCGCTGCATTACGTACTGGTGCGGCGCCAGTTGCGTAGATTGTTTAAACATCCTCGCGAAATGAAATTCGCTTAAGCCTGCTTCGAGCGCCAGTTCGGCCAGCGTCAGCGGGTCGCCAATATGCTGTTCTATATAGGCCTGAATATTGCGCAGCACTACCGGAGCCAGCCCGCCGCGTACCGCGGGCAAACGCCACTGCACGCTGCTGTAGTTCTGTACCAGATGGGTGAGCAGCAGCGTCGAGGCGGTGCTTAACGTCATATGATTCGCGCTCTGCTGCCAGCTGCTGCTCAGTAAAAAGTGCCGGTAAAGCTGCGTGATGCGCGGATCCTCGGCGAAAATCCTTTCATCTATCTGCAGTCTTGCCGGACTGCGATCCCAGATTTGCTCGGCAATATGGCGCAGATGCGCATCCGTACAGTACAGGTGTACAAATGAAAAATCGTTGCGGATATCCCAGGTTGTTTCGCTGTCCTGCGGCATCAGGCAAAACCTGTCCGGGCCGCCGCCGTTTTTCCAGCCCTGCGACGTTTTCTGATAGGTTTCGTAGCCGTTGTTGATATACAGGCTAAGCGTATGGTGATTGCTGAGCTGCGTGACGCGGTCATTATGATTTGACCAGGCCGCAAGTTGAATACCCGAGCCAAGCCGTACGCTGTCATTCAGACGAGCGTTGTGTTTACGCAGATTCTCAAAGGCATGGTACGACTGAGTCATAGTTGCATATCGTTTCGGGGCCGGAAGGATAGTGTATGTAGCGCCGCTGCGGGTTGCCAGCCATTAAGCCCGCGCAAACAAAAAAAATGCGCAAGATTATGCAAGTCGCGCAAGGCGGTGAAAGCGGCCGCAGAAGGTAATCTGCAAACTGTCGTTTCTGTTCAACAGCGAGATAACAACATGAACGCGGTACTTTATATTCTGGTCGTGGCGATCTGGGGAACGACCTGGATTGCGATTTACATGCAGCAGGGCGTGGTTTCGGCGCCCGTTTCAATTTTCTGGCGTTTTGCCGTTGCGGCGGTGGTGATGCTGGCGGTACTGCTCGCGCTGGGGCGTCTGCGCCGTCTCAGCCTGCGCGATCATCTGTTCTGTCTGCTTCAGGGCGCCTGCGTATTTGGCTTTAATTTTCTCTGCTTTTATCATGCCGCAGCTTATATAAGTTCAGGCCTTGAATCGGTCATTTTCTCAATGGCCGTGTTGTTTAACGCCTTTAACAGCATGTTGTTTTTCCGCCAGCGTCCGCACGCTAACCTGCTGCCAGCCGCGGCGCTCGGGATTGCCGGCGTTGTCGCGCTCTTCTGGCATGATCTGATGGCAACGCAGTTGGCGCCACAATTACTGCTGGGGATTGGCCTCAGCGCGCTGGGGACGTTCGGTTTCTCGCTTGGCAATATGATCGGCGCCCGCCATCAGCGCCGCGGGCTGGAAACATTGTCCACCAATACCTGGGCCATGAGCTACGGCGCATTGATCATGGGCGTAATTGCCCTGATTCGCGGGGATTCGTTTATGCCGGAGCTTACCGTCCGCTACCTCGGCTCGCTCTTCTACCTGGCGATATTCGGATCGGTTATCGCCTTTGGCGCCTATTTCACGCTGGTTGGGCGCATCGGCGCAGGGCAGGCGGCCTACAGCACGCTACTTTTTCCGCTGGTGGCGCTGAGCCTTTCAACGATTTATGAAGGATATGTCTGGCACGCTAACGCGGTAACCGGCCTGGCAATGATTCTGCTGGGCAATCTGGTGATGTTCGCAAAGCCCGGGATGTTTAAGATCCGGGGTAAAAGAGCCGCGTAAAAAAGGGAGCGGAAGCTCCCTTTCTTTTACTTAAGATCAAACATGCCGCATCAGGACAGTAAAGCGCACGCGAAATTAAGCCCTCAGCGTTAAGCCATCGCATAGCAAATCGATAATAAATAGCGATCCGTAATTATTATGTTTCAACGGTAATATAATATCGTGCTGCTGCATAAAGGCGCGTTCATCATTGGTGATAACGATAAGAGCGGCCCCTTTTCGCCGCGCCTGATGCATCGCCGCTATTAAGGCACGCTCTGGAGCGTAACCGGCAAAAATCACCAGCGCCTGGCCTTTACCAAGCATGGAGGCCGTCATGCCCATCAACGCCGCATCCTGACACAAATTTGCCGGATAACCCTGGGCCAGTAAACGGTACTGCAGCAGACTGGCAAAAGGCGCATCGGCCCCGCTGGCGCTAAACAGATGAACGGCTTTCGCCTGTTGCAGCGTGGCGACAGCTTTGTTGATTACCGAAGGCGACAGATTACTTAGTTGCGCACTCAGCATGTTATGCACGTTATTCAGCTGTTCCCGCCAGGCGTGCGGCATGCTGCTATCTTGTGCGGGGGCGCTGGCCTGCGCAAGCTTCATGCGCAGATCGCGAATATCGTCGCAGCCTGCCGCTCGCGCAAAACGGGTAATGGTGGCCGGGCTTACTCCCGCCGCGCTCGCCAGCCGATCGATAGTTGCCGAAGCGGCAAACTCCACGTCATCAAGAATGGTCTGCGCCACGCGCGATTCCTGCTGGCTGAAATCATGCAGACGCGTGCGTATCTGGCTGAGAATATCGCCGCTGCTTTCTTTGCCTGTGGAATGCGAGAACCTTTCCAGAATATCGCTGCCGATGCCGGCATGAGCGGCCAGCTTTTGCAATGCCTGCGGATCTACCCAGGTGGCATCGCCCAGAATAGTCGTCGAGCCGGGCAGCGCCTGCGGGCTGCTCTCCTGCTGCTGATGGCGTACTTTACCGAGGAAATCGTTAATATCGTCGCAGCCGATGCTGCGGGCGAAGCGCTGCAGCGTGGCAAGGCTCACGCCTGCCTTAAGCGCCAGCTCTTCCATCGAGGACTCAGGAAGTTGCGCAAAATTTTCCAGGAAGAAGCGCGCAAGGCGCGATTCCTGCGCAGGCAGGCCGGACATGCCCTGTACCAGTTGATAAACGATATCCATAACGGGTTGGTTCCTTCGATAGCAGCGACAGCGCGTTAAAAACATCATAGATCATTGAAATTATTTTTCAATGCATGCCCTTTTGATGCGCTCTCCTTCGCTGCTTTGCGAGCCGGATCTGTTCCTCTTCCTGTAGCGATCGCTTGATTCTGCCTAAACATCGCCTTTTCTGATAATCCAACCGCGATCACACTCATGAAAATAATTTTCATTCATGCTGCGTTAAACGGCTAATGTATGAAATATGTTTTCAAAGGTGAAAGGAGCGGTGATGAAAAAAATTATATTGTGCTGCGCGGCAGGCATGTCCACCAGCATGCTGGTGCAGAAAATGAGAGCGGAGGCAGCAAAGCGCTCCCTGGAAGTTGAAATCGATGCTTATCCTGTTGCGGAAATTGAGAGCCAGCTTCGCCACGCCGACGTGGTGCTTCTTGGTCCGCAGGTGCAGTTTGAACTGCAACGCCTGAGCGAGCTTTCCGCGCCGCTTGAGAAGCCCGTTGCGGTTATCGACATGATGGATTACGGCACCATGCGCGGCGATCGCGTGCTGGATAAAGCCATCGCATTAATGGCCTGAGGCGCACGGAGAACATAATGAAAATTACCGTTGTTGGCGGGGGAAGCAGCTATACCCCGGAACTGATAGAAGGCCTGATCGAACGCCATGCTTCGCTGCCAATGGCGGAGCTGGCCCTCGTTGACGTGGAGGCCGGGCGCCAAAAAGTTGAAATTATTGCCGCTCTTGCGCGCCGTATGCTGGGCCGGAACGGGCTGGAAGCGGTAAAAGTTTCCGTGCATTTTACCGCGGACAGCGCAATTGAGGGGTCGAGCTTCGTGCTTACGCAGCTACGTGTCGGGCAGCTCCCCGCCCGTGCGGCTGACGAACGTCTTGGCTTAAGCCACAGGCTGCTGGGCCAGGAGACCACCGGCGTCGGCGGCTTTGCCAAAGCGCTGCGCACTATTCCGGTGATGCTGGACATCGCCCGTCGCGTGGAGCGCCTGGCGCCGCAGGCATGGATAATCAACTTCACCAATCCGGCCGGCATAGTAACGGAAGCGGTTTCGCGCTACAGCAAGGCGAAAATCATCGGCCTGTGTAACGTGCCGGTGACCATGCATCACACCATTGCCGGGATGCTGAAATTACCGCACGCATCCGTTAACCTGCGCTTCGCGGGCCTTAATCATATGGTCTGGGTGCATAAGGTGCTGGCCGACGGCCGCGACGCCACCGATGAGGTGCTCGAGATGCTGTGCGACGGCGAACAGCTTTCGATGAACAACATTAAGGCCATCCCCTGGCCTGCGGATCTGCTGCGCGCGCTGCGCGCAATTCCCTGCCCTTATCACCGCTATTTCTGGCAAACCCGCACCATGCTTGAAGACGAGCTGGTCGACGCGGACGTTAAAGGCACGCGCGCCGAGCAGGTCATGAAGGTGGAAGAAGCGTTATTTAAGCTTTATGCCGATCCGAATCTGGATAAAAAACCGGACGAGCTCAGCCAGCGCGGCGGATCTTTCTATTCAGAAGTGGCGGTTGAGCTTATTAACGCCCTGCATAACAACCTCGGCGTTGAAATGGTGGTCAATACCGCCAACAATGGCGCTATTCAGGGGCTGCCGGACGATGCGGTCATTGAAACGAACTGCCTGATCGACGCGCTGGGCGCGCATCCGCTGGCCTTCGGCAAGCTGCCGCCCCTGATGAACGGCCTGACGCAGCAGGTGAAAGATTTCGAACGCCTGACGATTGAAGCGGCCGTCCACGGCGATAAAGGCAAAGCCCTGCTGGCGCTGGTGGCCAATCCGCTGGTGGCGGATGTGAATCTGGCGTCGAAGCTGGTGGAGGAAGTGCTCAGCATTAATAAAGCGTGGTTGCCGCAGTTCAGCGGCTAATCGCATTCCTGGCGCACTGCCCGTCTGCACGGGCGGAAACAACAAAAAACGATAATACCCGGTCGGCGAATTAGCCCCGGGCAGGGGGTGTCTGTGTCAGTCAACAAATCCATTATTGAAAAGTACGTGCTGCCTGCGGCGCTGAAAATCGCCGGGCAAAAGCATGTTTTATCCGTGCGTGACGGCATCATTCTTAATATGCCGTTTATGCTGATCGGCTCATTTTTCCTTATTTTCGCCTATCTGCCGGTGCCCGGTTACGCGCAGATGATGAGCAGCCTGTTTGGTCCAGCCTGGCAGGAGAAAGTGCTTTATCCGGTTAAGGCCACCTACGACATCATGGCGATTATCTCCGCCTTCGGCATCGCCTATCGTCTGGCGGAAAAATACCGCACTATCGATCCGCTCACCGCCGGCGCCGTCTCGCTGGTGGCGTTTATCATGACCATTCCTCAGCATATTATGTTCACCCCCGCTACGGACTCCACGGCACAGCTTGTCAAAGGCGTGCTGCCGATGGGCCAGATTGGCAGCCAGGGCCTGTTCGTGGCGATTCTTATCGCCCTGCTTTCCACTGAAATCTATCGTTTTATCAACAACCGCAATCTGGTTATCCGTATGCCGGAAGGCGTGCCGCCCGCGGTGGCGAAGTCTTTCCTCGCCTTAATCCCCGGCTTCTGCGTGCTGGCGGTTGTTCTGGCGCTGCGCCTGCTGGTGGAAGCGACGCCGTTCGGCGATATCAATACCCTGATAACCGAGCTGGTGGGCATTCCGATGAGCCACGTCGGCGGCTCCCTGCCGGGCATGATTATCTCGGTACTGCTGATTGGCATTCTGTGGATGCTGGGCCTGCACGGCGACACTATCGTGCTGGTTTTTATCCGCCCGGTCTGGCTGAGCAATATGTCGGAAAACCTCGAAGCGTTTCAGAACGGTCTGCCTATTCCGCATATCATCACGCAGCAGTTTTACGATCTGTGGATTGCGCCAGGCGGCACCGGCGCCCTGCTGGGGCTGGTGATCTTTATGCTGATCCGCAGCCGTAGCGCGCAGATGAAACAGCTGGGGAAAATCGCCGCGCCCGGCAGCCTGTTTAATATCAGCGAGCCGATGGTGTTCGGCATTCCGATCGTGATGAACCCGTATCTGGTGGTGCCGTTTATTCTCACGCCGGTGGTGCTGGTGATCGTTTCTTATGTCGCCATGACCACGGGCCTTGTGGCTAAACCTGCGGGTATCGCGCTGCCGTTTACCACGCCGATCGTCGTCAGCGGTTATCTTGCGACAGGCGGCCATATCTCCGGCTCGGTGCTGCAGATCGTCAACCTGGGCATTTCGCTGGTGATGTATTACCCGTTCTTCCGCATCTGGGATAACCTGAAATACCGCGAGGAGCGCGCAAACCAGGCGCCGCAGGAGACTGAAGCTGCAGCTTTAACGCAGCGCAGCCCCACTTAATCTTCACTATAAAAAAGCCCTGCCGTATTACGCGGCAGGGCTTTTTGCAGTCAGGAAAGCGTTACTTCACGTCCACCTGATAAAAAATGTGCTTCCCGAACGGGTCGATTTCATAGCCGGTCACCTCTTTGCGCACCGGCTCGAAAATCGTTGAATGCGCAATCATCACCGCGGGCATCTGGTCGTGCATCATCTGCTGGGCCTCCTTATAAAGCGCCACGCGCTTATCATGATCTCCTTCAGCGCGAGCTTGCAGAATCAGCTTATCAAACGGCTGGTAGCACCACTTCGACGAGTTGGAGCCGCCGTTCGCGGCGGTACAGGTAAACAGCGGGCCGAAGAAGTTGTCCGGATCGCCGGTCGCCGTCGTCCAGCCCATCAGGGCGGCCTGATGATCGCCGTTTTTCACGCGCTTAAGATACTCGCCCCACTCATAGGTCACCACTTTCGCCGTCACGCCCACTTTCGCCCAGTCGGCCTGGATCATCTCCGCCATACGTTTGGCGTTCGGGTTATAAGGACGCTGAACCGGCATGGCCCACAGATCGATGGTCATGCCCTTCGCGAAGCCTGCCTCTTTAAGCAGCGCTTTGGCTTTCTGTGGGTCGTAATCATAATCTTTTAGCTGGTCGTCCGCGCTCCACACGCCCGGCGGCAACAGATTTTTCGCCGCCGTGCCGCTGCCCTGGAACACCGCTTCGATAATCGCCAGTTTATTGATAGCCAGCGCCAGCGCCTGGCGCACCTTTACGTTATCCAGCGGCGCCTTCTGGGTGTTAAACGCCAGGAAACCGGTGTTCAGCCCCGCTTTTTGCATCAGGTTGATGTCTTTATTTTCCTTCATGCGCGGCAGATCCGCCGGATTCGGAAACGGCATCACCTGGCATTCGTTTTTCTCAAGCTTCGCGTAGCGCACCGAGGCGTCAGGCGTAATGGAGAAAATCAGGCGGTCGAGTTTCGCTTTGCCCTGCCAGTAGTCCGGGAAGGCGGTAAACAGGATGCGCGAATCTTTCTGGTACTGCTTCAGCTCAAACGGCCCGGTGCCGATTGGGTTCATATCCACGCGCTCAGGCGTGCCCGCTTTGAGCATCGCATCGGCATATTCAGCCGAGAGAATGGAGGCGAAATACCAGCCCAAATCGGCGACGAACGGCGCTTCCGGATGGGCCAGAGTGAAGCGCACCGTGTGGTCATCGATCTTATCGATAGCGGTTAACAGCTTGCCGAACTCAAGGCTTTCGAAGTTGGAGTAGTTGCCGTTGGAAACGTTGTGGTAAGGGTGTTTTGCATCTTTTTGCCGCATAAACGAGAAGATCACGTCATCGGCGTTAAAGTCGCGCGTCGGTTTGAAGTATTTATTGCTCTGGAACTTCACCCCTTTACGAAGATGAAAAGTGTAAACCTTGCCGTCTTCGCTAACGTCCCAGCTTTCCGCCAGGCTCGGCTGCAGTTCGGTCGTGCCGACTTTGAAATCCACCAGCCGGTTATAAACCGGCACTGCGCTGGCGTCGACGCTGGTGCCAGAGGTATATAACTGCGGATTAAAGTTCTCCGGCGAGCCCTCAGAGCAATAAACCAGCGTTTTTGCCGCTGCGCCTGAGCTGATTGAGATTGCGGCTACGGCCAGCGCAAGCGCGGTCATTTTTATTTTCATCGCTATCTTCCTGTTGGTTATCCTGCCCCTGAACGAATAAAGCTTGTACTAAGCGTCCTAATAAATAACATTAAATTTACATCACCAACAGACAACATCGAACAATAAGGAAACATTATGTCCTCGCCGCTCTCCTCGCAGCTCACCCAACGCTTCTTCCGCTATCTGGCCGTAACCAGCCAGAGCGACCCCCGAGTCGATACATTACCCAGCACGCCGGGCCAGCATGAAATGGCGAAAATGCTGGCCGCGGAACTGCGCGAGCTCGGCCTGCAGGATGTGCTCATTGATGAGCATGCGACCGTTACGGCGGTAAAAAAAGGAAACGTGCCGGGCGCGCCGCGGATAGGATTTATCACGCATATCGATACCGTCGATGTGGGGCTGTCGCCGGAAATTCATCCGCAGATTCTGCGTTTTACCGGCGAAGATCTATGCCTGAACGCGGAGAAAGATATCTGGCTGCGCACTTCTGAACATCCGGAAATTAACGCCTACCCGGATGAGGAGATCGTCTTCAGCGACGGCACAAGCGTGCTGGGCGCGGATAATAAAGCGGCGGTGACGGTGGTGATGACGGTGCTGGAAAACCTCACCCCGGAGCATAAGCATGGCGATATTGTGGTGGCGTTTGTCCCGGACGAAGAGATTGGCCTGTGCGGCGCGAAGGCGTTAGATCTGGCGCGCTTCGACGTTGATTTTGCCTGGACCATCGACTGCTGTGAATTAGGCGAAGTGGTGTATGAAAACTTCAACGCCGCCCACGCCGAGCTGCGCTTTACCGGCGTGACCAGCCACCCGATGTCCGCTAAAGACGTGCTGGTCAATCCGCTGCTGATGGCGATGGATTACATCAGCCATTTCGATCGTCAGCAAACGCCGGAGCACACCGAAGGGCGGGAAGGCTATATCTGGTTTAACGGCATGCAGGCCTCCCAGAGCGAAGCGGTGCTGAAAGCCAATATCCGTGATTTTGATCTGGCTAACTTCGAACGGCGAAAGCTACAGATTGGCGAAGTTGCGCAGAAAATTACCGCGCAGCATCCGACGGCGCGCGTGGAGTATCATATCAGCGATACCTACAGCAACATCAGCAACGCCATTACCGACGATCGCCGGGCAATTGATTTGATTTTTGCCGCGCTTGACGAGTTAAGCATTGAGCCGAAAGTGATTCCGATGCGCGGCGGCACCGACGGCGCCGCGCTCTCCGCAAAAGGTTTATTAACGCCGAACTTCTTTACCGGCGCGCATAATTTCCACTCACGGTTTGAGTTTCTGCCGCTGAAGTCGTTTGAGGCTTCTTATAACGTGGCGCTGAAGCTGTGTTTGCTGGCGGCTAAATAAACCAGCCGCCCCGGCGGGTGCGCTATGCTTACCCGCCCTACATATGCCCGTATGGTTTCTGTAGGGTGGATAAGCCTGAATACCGACCAATCTTTCAGGCCGCCCCGGCGGGTGCGCTATGCTTACCCGCCCTACATATGTCCGTATGGTTTCTGTAAGGTGGATAAGCCTGAATACCGACCGCCCTTCAGGCACTCCCGGCGGGTGCGCTATGCTTACCCGCCCTACATGTGTCCGTATGGTTTCTGTAGGATGGATAAGCCTGAATACCGACCGCCCTTCAGGCACTCCCGGCGGGTGCGCTATGCTTACCCGCCCTGCATGTGTCCGTATGGTTTCTGTAGGGTGGATAAGCTTGAATACCGACCGGCTTTCAGGCACTCCCGGCGGGTGCGCTATGCTTACCCGCCCTACATGTGTCCGTATGGTTTCTGTAGGATGGATAAGCCTGAATACCGACCGCCCTTCAGGCACTCCCGGCGGGTGCGCTACGCTTACCCGCCCTACATATGTCCGTATGGTTTCTGTAGGGTGGATAAGCGCCAGCGCCATCCACCGCTACTTTGCTAAATCTTACGGGCAAGCATGGTGGCAAAACGCAGCTTGATGCGGTTACCGTCGGCGTCGGTTTTATGCAGCTGGCCGACCTCTTCGTTGTACTTAATCAGCTCCCAGCCTTTGTAATACTCGCTCAGCTCGCCCGCCTTGAACGCAAAAGGGAAACCGACGTTGCAAGGGAAATCGTCCGTATCCATCGCCGCCACGATCAGGTTATAGCCGCCCTTTTTAGTGCAGCGCTGCATATTAGCGATAAGGCCCCGAATGGTGTCACGCTCAAGGAACATCATCACCACGGTGGAGAGAATAAAATCGTATTCGCCGTCAAACTTCAGCTCATTGAGGTTGACGATATCGGTGGTGATATCCTCTAACCCTTCCGCCTCGATAATCTGTTTCAGATTATTGATGCTCATCGGGTTTTTATCCCACGCGGTCACCGTAAAACCTTTCTGGTTCAGGTACAGGCTGTTGCGGCCGTTGCCGCAGCCCAGATCCAGCGCCTTGCCTGGCGGTACGATGGTCGCGGCATTAACCACGTCGGAGTGCGTTGGGGTTAAGCCATATTTTTCGCTGTAGTAACTTTCAGACTTCGCGGTCATAACCGATCCTTTTTCATGGGCCTTGCCGTACGCACAATGAGTTTCCCCTGCATCAGCAGAATAAAGGTGCGCACCAGCAGCAGGCCGATAATGACATTAGTAAAAATAAACAGCGGCAGCGCGACGACGGTAAAAATGCCGTCCCTGCTGTCGTGACTGAGATGCAGCGCGGTGGTCGCCAGCGCTGAGATACCGAATGAAAAACTCCAGAACGAGGCGTTAAACGGCTGAGCCATATACCAGGGCATGAGGCGCAGCATAAAAAGCAGCTGCAGCAAACCGTAGCCAAACAGCATTTTGGCGAAGAAATCCGCCTCTCCGCCGTTTACGCTGAGGTAAGCGCTGCAGGCCACCAGCGCAGGAGCGAGCTGGATGCCAAGTGAGGTGCGAACCGGCGTGGGCAATGCTCCGGCGCTACGCATACGGTGCAAAATAGCCGGTTCCAGGCTGAGCCAGGAAAACACGCCCGCGCCAAAAAACAGGATCCCCAGGTCGTGATAACCCAGCGCCCCACTCGCCATCGCGCTGATAAAATTATTGGCGACCGTCGGCAAGTATAAACCCGGCGTGGTTGCCGTTTGCGGATGGTTTCCACGCCATAAACCGGCGCTTTGCCATGCGGCATAGCCGAGCTGCACCGCTGCACCAGATACGAACATCCCCACCGCCAGCGGTCGTACATAAGGCGCAATCCCGATAGCCACCAGCATCGTCGTTGCCGGAAAAAGACTGACGAAACTGCTCATTAACGGGTGAAGGATCTCCGCTTTCACCGTCTGGGGATATCTCACCAGACGATAGATAAAAGCCAGCGCCAGCACAAGCCAGACGCTCATAGCCAGAACTTCAAGGGCCGCGCCGGGCAGCGGGCTAACGGGCCAGATAGCGGCGGCATAGCGCCATGCGAATCCCATTCCGATTATCCCCAGCACCATGCCGAAATACCCGGCGGGCAGATTAATCATCGTGGACGATACCGATTTGCTCATTTTGTTTATTTTTTAAAATGTATTTTAGATGCATTTTATGCGATTCCGCGCCGGAACGCCACGCCGGCTATTTACCTGCTACGTTTTAAACAGGCGCAAAGGAGGCAGAGCGAATGAATAAGTATGAATTAACCGATGATGTACAGCTTCATGATTATCTGCACGATGGCGAAAAGCAACGGATCAGGCTCTGGCAGATCCGCGCGCTGCGGGACTTCAGCGATGTAAAAGCCGGGCAAACCGGCGGCTGGGTGGAGAGTGAGGCAAGCCTGAGTCAGCAGGGGGTATGCTGGATTTACGATAGCCAGTGCCTGGTATTCGGCGGCTCCGACGTCAAAGACGATGCGCAGATCCATGGCGCCTCGACGCTTTGCCACCAGGCCCACGTTTCCGGCAGCGCCTACGTTGAAGATTCGCTGGTTAGCGGCGAATGCTTTATCCGTGAGAATGCACGCGTAATGGAGGGCAGCCAGGTTATTGCGCTTCGCGGTCTGACGGCGGATCATGACCAGCTTCTGCAAATCTACGGCAACGCCGTAGTCCGCGCCTCCCGCGTCGTTCACCAGGCGCAAATTTATGGCGATGCCGCGATCTGCAATGCGTTCATCGAACATCGCGCCGAGGTCTTCGGTCACGCCGTGCTGGCGGGAAACGAGGATAATAATATCTGGATTTGCGACTGCGCCCGCGTTTTCGATAATGCCCGGATTATCGCCGGCAGCGGAGAAGACCAGATCCCGACCATTCGCTACTCTTCGCAGATTTATGGCAATGCGGTCATCGAAGGCGACTGCGTGCTGAAGCATCATGTGCATATTTACGATGACGCCGCGCTCATCGGCGGCCCTGTTTTGCTCGATGACCACGTGCAGATTTACGGCAGCGCGCGCGTAACGGGTAATGTGCTGATCGAAAATAACGTGCAGGTATTCGACAACGCGGCAATAGACGGCATCGACGGTGAAATGATTCATATCCGCGGTAATAAGGCGGTTAACGGCGACCAGCGGATAACCAGAACGCCGTTTTATGGCCTGTTTTAATTACTCCTCGATGCGCGCGTAGATATTCTGGTCGTGAAACTCGCCGTTAAGAAACTCCGCCTGGCGTAAGCATCCTTCGAGGGTAAAGCCGTTGCGTTGCGCCACTTTATTACTCGCTTCGTTAGACACGATGCACTTGATAACAAAGCGGCGCACCACGCCTTCGCCTGCATACTTTGCGACTATCGCTTCCAGCGCCTGTGAAATAATACCCTGCCCCTGCGCGGTCTCGTCCAGCCAGTAGCCGATATAGGCCGTTTTATTGGTCGGTTCGATTTGATTAAAAGAAATTACGCCCACCATCCGCTTATCCCTGTAGATAAGAAACATTTTCGCATAACCGCGGTGGTGCAGAATGTAATTTCCCTCCACGGTTTTTAACGTGTCCTCCCGGGATGTCACATACTGCGGCCATTCCATGGCTTTTTGCAGCCATGCCTTATTGCGCACCACAAGGGCGAACAGCTCATCGGCGTAGCGTTCGTGAACTGAGTGCAGCGTTAGCGTCTCGTTAATGTTGATGGCATCATCCTGCCAGTTTTCAGCGGCCTGCAATGTGAACCTCCTGTGCCTTTGGCGTATTGACTATAGTTAACACAGGCTTCGGTCAGGAGAAAGCGTATGTCCCGAGTTGTTGCAGTCGATCATCTGGTGATTTCCGTCAGCGATTTCGCCCGCTCGCGCCAGTTCTATTCCGATCTCATGGGCTTTCTGGGCTTCGACGTGCTTGATGAGCTTCCGGATATGATGGGCTGGACCAACGGCTCCACCCGTCTGTGGATTAGCCAGGCTGACAAACAGGGGCTCGATCATCCTTACCGCAAAGGCGATCCGGGCTTTCATCATTATGCCTGGGGTTTACGCAACCGGCAGGACGTGGACGATCTGCAAGAGTGGCTGGTGAAGCATAACGTGACTATTTTCGACCCCGCCGGTGAGTATTATCCGGATTATTATGCCGTCTTCTTTCTCGATCCGGACGGCATGAAGCTGGAAGGAATGTTTTATGGTGCAGAAGTTTCAGCAAACGGGTCATGAATAGTGAAGAGTTTGATGACGGCGTGCGGACCGCTCCGGTGCAGAAGCATATCGCCGCCTTTAATCCCGACGCCATAAATCGCATAAACATTCGCAATATTGAACCCTTTACAGGGTGGCATGCGGAATATCAGCACTTTACCGATAATCTTCCGGTACACCTTCGTGAGCGGATTATGGTGTGTGATCACCCGGCTGACATTGACGTTTTTTCTGATAAGGTTATTCAGAAAGCCATGATGTTGAGGACATGAAATGCGCCAGCGAGTAATAGTGTGCCCAGTGATACAAAATGAAGGTGAGTTTCTGCTTTGTAAAATGGCCTCCGATCGTGGGGTATTCCCGGGACAATGGGCGCTGCCCGGCGGCGGAATGGAACCCGGCGAGACGATGGAAACTGCACTGAGGCGTGAAATCAGGGAAGAACTAGGCGAAGCACTGCGTATCACAGACGTTAAACCCTGGGCCTTTCGTGATGATGTCCGTACTAAAACGTACCCGGATGGTACCACAGAGGACATTTACATGATTTACCTCATCTTTGACTGTATCAGTACAAACCGGACGATTACGTTTAATGAGGAATTTCAGGATATTGCTTGGGTATCCCCTAACAACCTGAAAAACATGGATTTAAATGAAGCGACCCGGATCACCTTTGCCCGGAAAGGTCTCCTTTAGGTTCTGGTCTTTATACAAAAAGCCGATCTGCTGATTATCAGGACGAGACGCCGTAGGATCGCGGCTTCCGTCCTACTGGTTTCTTTCCTTTTCATCCGATCTTTCTGGCTGCTTCTCCGTGAGCGTGCGCCGAGGACCGCATAGATTATGTCTATCTAATCTCAGTCATCCGGTATTTGGCGAGAAGACGCACCACGGTGGAAGGGTGAACCCGGAACAGGCGGGCGGCATCAGCACCTGTTTTCTGCCCCGATGTGACGAGCGAGACAATCTCTTTTTGTTGCTGGGGTGTTAATTTTGGGCGGCGTCCACCAACCCGGCCATCCTGGCGTGCCGCTGCAAGTCCGCTCTTTGTCCGTTCACGAAGCACCAGGAAAAGCGCGTAAACGCTGCGACGTCAGGCTCGGCATAGCTATGGCGATCGTCCAGGGCTGGTATCAAGAACTCAAAAGCGAAACCGGTGAACGGGTGCTGTCCGGCCTGCGCGAGCCGCTGGAATACAAAGCCCCGCGGCTCAGCCAGCGGGGCTTTTGCTTATTTCATTACGCGGTCGTCAACATAATTGCGTTTGTCCGCGGCCGGCGGGAAATACTGATACAGCCAGGTTTCACTGATGGCGTCTCCCTGGCAGCGCAGGAACATGCGCATATCTACCGGCGCGGTGGAATCGTCGGTTGGATACCAGTCGAAGAGAATGCGGTAGCCGTCGAACGGTTCCACGTAGAGGATTTCGATCTGCTTCGCCTCCCCGTTTGACAGCGTGATAACCGGCTCGATGCCTTTTGGCGCCGCTGCTTTCAGATCGCCGCCCACAAAATCGATGGCGAAACGGCGCGACCATTTGTCCGGGAAGCGTTCGCCCGGCGCCCAGCCTTCCGGGAAGCTGCCCATGCCCGTGCGCGTCGCGTAAACGCGGGCCAGTTCGGTTGTTATCGGCGGCAGACCGCTCCAGTACAGACGATATTTAAACTCCAGCTCATCCCCCGCCTTCACCGGTTTTTCCGGCTGCCAGAAGCAGACGATATTATCCAGCGTTTCACCCGTGGTTGGAATTTCCATCAGGCCCACGGTGCCCTTGCCCCATTTATTACGCGGTTCAACCCACAGGCTCGGGCGTTTGTTATACCAGCCCATGATGTCCTGGTAGCTGGCGAATTCGTGGTCAAGCTGCAGCAGGCCAAACCCTTTCGGGTTGTTGTCCATATAGGCGTTGAACTGGAGCTTCTGCGGGTTATTCAGCGGACGGGCAATCCATTCACCGTTGCCGCGCCACATCGCCAGGCGATCGGAGTCGTGGATCTGGGGATGGATGGTGTCGCACATGCGGCGTTCGTTAGTGCCGCAGGCGAACATGCTGGTCATCGGCGCGATGCCCAGCTGCTTGATATCTTCGCGAGCGTAAAGGTGATTATCCACCTCCATCACCACGCGTTTTTCTTCGCAGCTGATGACGAACTTATACGCTCCGGTAACGCTTTTACTGTCCAGCAGCGCGTACGCCACAAACGTCGTATCGCCAGCTTCCGGCGTTTCGAACCAGAATGAAGTGAAGTCCGGGAACTCCTCGAGCTGGTCGGTAAAGGTATTTACCGCAAGGCCGCGTGCGGACAAACCATACTGATAGGTATTATCTACCGCGCGGAAATAGCTGGCGCCCAGGAAAGAAACCACGTCGCGACGCGCCAGCTCCGGCGCTTTAAAGGCTTTAAACCCGGCGAAACCGAGGTCCATCTGCCCTTCAAGCTGCCTGGTATCGACGCCCGCATCGTTGTAGTTAAATAACTCCGGCCGGAAATGGATCTCGCGCGACTGATGGGTGGCCGGATCTACGGAGAACATGCGCACGCGGCGCCTGAACCCCATCCCTACATGGAAAAATTGCACGTCCAGCTGGCGATGGCTCAGGCCGTTCCACAGCGAATGGCCCGCGTCATACTGAATGGCATTATAAGCCTGCGGCGTCAGCGTGGCCAGCGTATCCGGCAGCGGACGAGGTGCGCCGCTCCAGGGCTTTTTCGACAGGTCATGAGCCATCGCCTGCAGCACTGAAAAATCAAACTCGGTGGTGCGGCCATCGGCGATATCAGATTCCGCGGCGAAAGCTGCGCGGGAAAAGAGCGTGGCGAGGGGCGGAGTGCCGCAGGCTGCGGCGAGAGCCATAGAGGCTTTGATAAAACGTCTGCGGTTCATGCCTGAGAAATCGTCCTTTTATGTCGATGTATTTCGTCCTGCTTTACGGGCAGGACTACGGCAAGCTGGTGCAACCATTACGACCGCACACTCTAGACAAAATTCACCGCTAATCCAACGATTGTCGAAGCGGATTTGATTCAGGAACGCAGTTTTTTTATTTGAACCGGAATGAACTGAAAAAGGAGCGGGATAATGCCCCTCTCCCATGAGGGGAGAGGGTGAAAAGCAGGATTACTTCACGGACACATCGATGCCGGGGAAATATTTCTTAGCAAGCGTCGTTACCGTGCCGTCGGCCTTCACTTTTTCAATCGCCGCATCGAGCTGTTTTTTGGTATCCGCATCGCCTTTACGCAGGCCAAAACCGATACCGCTGCCGAGGATGGTATCGTCGCTCACCGGCTTGCCGATAAAGCCGAAGCCTTTGCCCTGCGGCTTGCTCAAAAAGCCCGCCTGCCCGGCTGCGGACATGACCAGCGACGCGTCGATTCGGCCGTTAAGCAGGTCGGCCCAGGCCATATTCTGATCTTTATAAGAGACCACCGTTACGCCCTGCTTTTCCCAGTGCTCTTTGGCATAGGTTTCCTGGATGGAACCCTGCAGAACGCCGATGGTTTTTCCCTTTAGCCCTTCCGGCGTGGCGTCAACGGCGCTGCCGGCCTTGCCCACCAGCTGCGAAGGAATGCGGTAAATCGGCTGGGTAAAATCGATGCTTTTACGCCGCTGTTCGGTAATATTCATTGCCGAGTTGATGGCGTCGAACTTCTTCGCCATCAGGCCGGGTATTAACGCGTCAAAAGAGGTTTCCACCCAGGAGCATTTCAGGCTCGCCGCCTTACAGATGGCGTTGCCCAGCTCGATATCAAAACCTTCCAGCTCGCCTGTTGAATTACGGCTTTCAAACGGCGGATACTCAGCCTCAACGCCGTAGCGTAGTTCAGTTGCTGCCAACCCGGAGAAAGTAGAGAGCATCCCGACCACTAAGCCTAGCGCATGGATTTTTTTCATTGTGACTCCTTTTCAACGTGGTTTCAGCCGGCAAAGCGCCTGTGCGCCCGCCCGTAATGTGGCTTCATCTTTGGCAAAGGAAAGACGGATCAGCCTGTTATCCGTTCCGTCAGTGTAAAACGCGGAGAGCGGGATCGTCGCCACGCCTTGTTCGGTAATCAAACGCTTGACCATCTCGCTGTCGGACTCATCGCTGAAATGGTCGAAACTGGCGAGCAGGAAGAACGAGCCCGCGCTCGGCAAGAGTTTAAACGGCGACTCCGCCAGCAACGTCTGCATCAGATCGCGCTTGCGCTGGTAGAATGCCGCCAGCGACAGATAGGTTTGCGGATCGGCCATGTAGTCGGCAAAAGCGTACTGCATGGGCGTATCGGCAGAAAACATCAAAAACTGATGCACCTTGCAAATCTCATCCATCAGCGCCGCCGGCGCCAGGCAATATCCCACGCGCCAGCCCGTAACATGGAACGTTTTCCCAAACGAAGAGATAATCACGCTGCGTTCGGCAAGCTGCGGATGCGTCGCCATGCCGTGGTGACGCCTGCCGTCAAACACGATGTGCTCATACACCTCATCGGATAAAATGACGATATCCGTGTTGCGCGTCAATGCCGCAAGCATCTCCAGATCCTGCGCGCTGAATATCTGCCCGCTTGGGTTGTGCGGCGTATTGATGATGATCATGCGTGTACGAGGCGTGATGGCCGCCCGCACTTCATCCCAGTTCACGGAAAAATCCGGCAGCGCGAGCTTCAGGGCCACGGGTTTAGCGCCCTGCAGGCGCACAATCGGCGCGTAGCTGTCGAACGAGGGTTCGAAGTAAATCACCTCATCGCCCGGATGCACCAACCCGCTAATGGCCGAATAGAGCCCTTCGCTGGCGCTGGCGGTAATCAGCACTTCATCGCTGGCCTCGTAACGCGCGCCGTAGAGCGTTGCCACCTTCTCAGCGATCAGCGTTTTCAGCGGGGCAAGGCCGGTCATCGCCGCGTACTGGTTATGATTATCCAGCATGGCTTTGGTGACGCCGGCAATCAGCTTAGGGTCGGGTGAAAAGTTCGGCGCGCCCTGGGAAAGGTTAATGGCGTTATGCTGCGCCGAGAGCTGGCCGATAACGGTAAAAATGGTGGTTCCCACATCGGGCAGTTTTGAACGATGTTGCACCGGGGTATGGATAGTCATGGCCGCTCCTGTTGCTGCTCAATTTGCATAACTATTCAATCCGCATGCGGTTGCCACGACAAACGAATTGTTGTCATAATAGCCATGCAAAAAATGCATGGCTCAGCGGAGAGCGACATGGCGCGGCATAATTTTCCCCTCAATACGGTTGATGCATTCCTGGTTACCGCCAGGCATTTAAATCTTACCCGGGCCGCGAAAGAGTTATGCCTTACGCAAGGGGCGGTTAGCCGTAAAATCGCCACGCTTGAAGAGTGGCTGGGCTTTACGTTATTTGAACGCCACGCGCGGGGCTTGTACCTGACGCCGCAAGGAAGCGCCCTGCTTCCCGACCTGCAAAATGCGTTTGAGAAACTGCTCGATGTCGCCGGGCGCGCCTGCCATAAACCGAGCGTTATTCGCCTTAAGGCGCCGACCTGCGCGATGCGCTGGCTGGTGCCGAAAATTATGCAGCTTGAGCTTCGCGCCCCGGATATTCAGATTGCGCTGACCACCACCGTCGATCACGGCATTAATTTCAAAAGCGAGCCTTACGATGCGGCAATCGTTTTTAGCACGCACGCCAGGGCCGGCACGCTGCTTTTTGAAGAGAGCCTCACGCCCGTTATCAGCCAGAGCCTGTTGCCTGCGGAGCCGCTGTCTGCCGAAGCTCTACAGCGTTTCACCTTCCTGCATCCGACGCGCGATCGCACTGACTGGTCGCTGTGGCTTGCCGATTACCCGGCAAAGCAACCTGTGATGATCAAAAACCAGCATTTCGACACCATGGATCTGGCCATCAGCGCCGCTATTCAGGGATTCGGGATAGCCATTGCCGATGAGGCTTTAGTGGCAGAGGATATACGCATGGGCAGGCTGGTGCGCCCTTTCGCGCGCAGCGTGAAAACCGGAGCAGGCTACCGCCTGACCGTACGCCCGGGCCGTGAGAATCTGGCCGGGCTGGAGGCGTTCTGTGAGAGCTTGCTCACGTCAGGTTGAGATGATTTACAGGGCATGCGCTATATTTGTTCAACCAGCGGATAAAAGTCATGATTCTCTTTATGCATTCGCTCATAAACTTTGCGTAAAACAATATTGGCGTCCCGACGAAAAGCTTCATCATGACCAGAGACTTTATCGGCGGTATTCCAGCGCCGGGAGAAAGCTTCGTACTGAATAACAATATCCGCCATTTCAGTTTTAAACTGCAGGCTCATCCTTTTTAATTTCGCATCACTTACCTTTTCCAGGTAAGGATATAAAAACCGGTCTTCCGCAGAGAGATGAATTTTAATTAATGAGCTCATGCTGATGACGGCCTGCGCTATTTCCCTGGCATGCTGAGATACGCCTGCATGGCTCAGCTCCCTGAGTTTATTAAGCTTATCTATTATTTCAACGTGCTGGCCTTTCATTTTATCGATATTCATGGATTAATCCTTATCTGCACTTTCTTGCCTAATAAGATGCATATTAAATACATATTTATAAATTAGCAATGCCTTATTAGCAGAATAAAAAGCCTGGAATTTAGGATAGGAAAGATTTATTTAAGGGCGGGATCATCCTAATCTGACGTGCTGTTTCATTACGCGTTTAAATAACTGCATGCGGGTTCGCATAAAACGATTGCTGATGCTGAACTGCGCCTGCTTATTGATGCCAATTAACATGGTTCTGTCTTTGCGCCGGGTAGAGGCGGGCCAGCGTAAGGCGCCGTTAAGCTGTTCGCTTGCGGATGTCGCCGCACGTGCAAACTCGGCCCAGTAGTCGCATACCTTAGCGGCGAAAGAAAGATCGTTTTCCGTCACATATTCGCAGGCAGGCGGCGTGAACCGTAACGTGTCGAACACGTAAGGCACTTCGTTACCGTGCCAGGTTCCGTTTGCGTAGGTTTTGCGTTCGGCCTCGGCAACATAATCGAAGTAATAACGCCAGCAGGGCTGGCCTGCGCGCTGCTGCGCCTGCATCACCACGAACCCCATCGTGGTAAAGGCCATATCGCGGCACACCTGACGGCCCAGCTCCGCATCGCCCTTTACCCCCGGATAGAGCATTTTAATCAGTCCGAGGCCGAACCGTTTTTCCCGGCGCAGCAGCTCTATTTGCCCGGCCAGATCGATGCCGAAATAGGCCAGCACGCTGGCTTCGTCGCTGTTGCTGCCGATCATGACCGGCAGCGGATGCTGCCTGCCCGCGAAGAAAGTATCCAGCATTGGCTCCGGCAGCACGCGGTCGCCGCTTATGGGCGCCGGGCCGATATTTAGCGGCGCCTCTAATGGCCAGAACAGGTCGGCCGGCAGGGCGCGTAATTGTTCAGCAGTGGCATCTTCCAGCCCGAAGTGGCGCGCCAGCGATATGCCCTTTCTCAGCGCCTGATGCCGCTCAACGTCCGGCAAGGTGTAAGCGCTCTGCGCGATCGCCTTATGGAATAACCCGCCGGCAAGCGGCGAGGCCAGAAGCGAGAGCACGCTACGCGCCCCGGCCGATTCGCCAAACAGCGTCACGTTACCGGCATCGCCGCCAAAGGCGTGGATGTTTTCCTGCACCCAGCCAAGCGCGGCGATTTGATCCATCAGGGCAAAGTTATACAGCGGCCCGGCTGGATCTTCGCCTTCCAGCGCCGGATGCGCGAAAAAGCCCAGATGCCCCAGCCGGTAGTTGATTGAAACGAATACCACGCCGCGCGCGGCAAACCCGCGGCCATCGTACGGCGGCAGCCCGCCGGCACCGATGGTATAGCCGCCACCGTGCAGCCAGACCATCACGGGAAGCGGCTCGTCGCCGGTTTTTGCGGGGGTCCAGATATTCAGATAGAGACAGTCTTCAGAAAACTGGCCCGGATCGCCGCCGCCCACCGCTTTACAATATTCCAGGCTTTGCCAGCTTGCCGGAGAAAACCGCGTGGCGGGCCTGACGCCTTCCCAGCTTGCAGCAGGAACAGGGCTACGCCAGCGCAGTTCACCCACGGGCGGAGCGGCGAAAGGGATGCCGCGAAATACGGTACATCCCTCCTCTGTTGTTCCGGCAAGCTTGCCCTGTGCGACATTAACTAACGGGATTTCAGGCGCTTCCATCTGCGGTTCCTTGCTATCGACACCTCAAACAGAATAGCGTCTTCAGAGCAGTCCGCAACGTCGTTTACTGCGATCTTCCGCCTGCTGATATAGCTCGAACTCGTCGGCAACCGACGCTCCGAGCGCCTGCTCAAAGGCCTCACGGCTGGCATGCCCGTGCGAACGGGAGCCGCTTTCGCCGCCTAAATTAGAGTGAAAAATACCCGCGGCGCTCACCGGCAGAAAATCTTCATAGGTAATAGGCTGAGCCACCAGCCAGCCGCGCTCAATCAGCGACTGCGGATCGTCTCCGGGCTTGATCCCCGATCGGTGCATTTCGCCTGCGGGCGTCAGGCGATAGCGGAAATAGGCCAGCGCCTGGCGACGCAGCAGCGTATCGCTGTCCGGCAGACGGCTGAATACCTCCTGCAAATGGCGCTGATGGCTGAGGTTGTCTTTACCGCTGCCCGCGGCGAGCAGCAGTTCGTCGTACAGCGCGCGCCCCTTCGGCGTTAACGCTACCCCGCGCTGTTCGATTTCACCAAACCGCGCCGTGTGCGTACCCTGATGCTCTCCGGCAAATAAAATCGGTTCTTCCAGCGCCTTAAAGCTGGTCTGGCGCAGCAGTATCGGAAATTCGCGGCGCGGCGGCCCTTCGATTATCGCTTTTGGCGAGATGCCATACTCGGGCATCAGCGCCTGCACGCGGTCAATGTCCAGCGTACGCGGGGTTAAGTGGTTGATATGGCAGCCGTGGAAACAGACCACGTCGGCTATCAATCTGTGCTGATCGTGCAGCGCCTGATAGGTCTGCGCATCGACTGTCGCGTGGCTGTGCCAGCGGAACGTCTCCAGCGCCTCGCTGACGAACTCATTAGCCTGCGCTTCGTTCAGGCCTCCCTGCTCATCATAACTCTCGAGCAGCGCCCGGCAGCGCGGCGTGAAAATATCTCTCTTTGCCAGAATTGCCGCCGCCTTCTTGCGCAGGGTCGCGTTTTCAATGAGTTCAAGGCGCAGTAAGGAGGTGAACACGCGGAACGGGTTACAGGCCAGCGCGGTATCGTCAATCGGGCGAAACGCGGTGGAGTGCACCGGCACGCCCGCCTGCGAAAGATCGTAGTAGCCAACCGGCTGCATGCCCATAACGGCAAAAATCCGGCGTAGCGTCGCCAGCTCTTCAGGCTTGCCGACGCGGATCGCCCCGTGACGCTCAACGTTAAGCCTCGCCAGTTCGTCCGCGTTCTCCAGCTGCTGGTGCAGTTCCGGGTCGTTTTCCAATACCGCGAGGTTGACATCAGCGACCAGTTCTAACAACGTGCCGTACTGAGGCACCTCTTGCTGGTACATCGCCGACATTGCGTGCGAAAATTTTTCCCGAATCTCATCAGCCGTGATGTTGTTCGCCATGATGTCGTATCTCCAGTGAATATTGCTGAAAGCGTAGAATCTGGTGAGGCACTCAGGGCGAAGAATTTGCGTTTTGTGATCTGCCTGAACTTATCGCATGCGCAGGCGGGAAATAGCGCTTTTTATGTTGCAATGATTGACGGATTGTTAACATTATTTTGCTAGCAAGTTATCATAATTAAACAACTTACCTTGTCACCGCGCCCCGTCTGTTTTTAACATCGCTTATGGAAAAAAATGGTCTTTTCAGTCAGCGCATTCGTTTGCGCCATCTGCACACTTTCGTGGCCGTCGCTCAACAGGGAACGCTGGGGCGAGCGGCTGAAACACTTAATCTGAGCCAACCGGCCCTCTCCAAAACCCTTAATGAACTCGAGCAACTGACCGGCACGCGGCTGTTTGACCGTGGGCGACTGGGGGCGCAGCTGACGCTGATGGGCGAACAGTTTCTTACCCATGCCGTCAAGGTTCTTGATGCGCTTAATCACGCCGGCCAGTCCCTGACCCGCAAAGACGGCCAGGCTTCAGCCGTGGTCAGAATCGGCGCGTTACCAACCGCGGTGCTCGGCATTCTGCCTGCGGTTATCGGTCAGTTTCACAAGCAGCAAAGCGAGGTGACGCTTCAGGTCGGCACCATGAACAACACCATGCTGCTGGCGGGTCTGAAGTCCGGGGAACTGGATTTGGGTATCGGCCGCATGTCCGATCCCGAACTGATGACCGGGCTGAACTACGAGCTGCTGTTTCTCGAATCGCTAAAGCTCGTGGTGCGGCCGGGCCATCCCATCCTGCAGGAAAATTTTACCCTGAGCCGGGTGATGGAATGGCCGGCGGTGGTTTCGCCGAAAGGCACCACCCCGCGTCAGAATACCGAAACGCTGCTCGCAAGCCAGGGGTGCAAACTCCCGGCAACCTGTATCGAAACGCTGTCAGCCTCGCTTTCACGCCAGTTAACGGTGGATTATAACTACGTCTGGTTTGTGCCCTCAGGCGCGGTCAAAGAAGATTTGAAACAAGGAACGCTGACGGCTCTGCCGATTGCCATACAGGGCGCCGGAGAGCCGATTGGGATCCTGACGCGAGTGGATGCCGTGTTATCGCCGGGCGCGCAGATTCTGCTTGCTTCGATCCGCAAATCCATGCCGGGTTAACGGCTACGTTTCGCGTGTCGCTCCCAGTTTTCGATCCTCGCCTGAGGCGATTTTTTCAGCGCCACGTAACAGGCCCCGCTGCCGCCGTGGTGCGGCATCGCGCAGCAAAAAGCCTGCACTTCTTCAAACTCAGGGAGCCAGCGCGCCAGATAGCTCCGCACGATATTCGCATGGGAACGGTCATCACGGCCTTTACCGTGGATAATTAACAGGTTACGCAGCCCGTCCTGCTTTGCCTGCTGGATGTAAGCAAACAGCATCTGGCGACACTGCTCAACGGGCTGGCGCAGCAGATTAAGGCTCGCTTCCTGGCAATATTTTCCCAGCCGCAGCTTGTCGAGTACGCCGGTTTGCAGCCCTTCGCGTTTAAATTCCAGCGGAGTGCCCAGCGAGACAATATCCAGGTATTCTGTCGTCAGAAAATTATCGAGCTGCGATACGTCGATTTTTGGCGCATCTTTCTCTTTGATAGGTTTGAGCCACCGGCTGCTGGCACAGTTCTTCAGCGGTTTGACATCCTCCATGGCGTCGAGAAACAGCAATTTGTCGTCAAGGTTCATGGCAAATCCTCCAGGCTCGTCTTCGCTGTGTACTATAACCGCCCGCCTGCCCGCGCTCAACGTCGGCAGCATGCAGCGGCAGCGCTCGATATGTACAAATAATATTCTATATGATTACTTATATTTTACTGCCTGACGCAAAATTAATTCCCTGTGCAAAAAGCGTGAAACTAATCACTCAGATAATCATGCATTTTTATCCTGAAATGGCTATAAATAACGGTAGCCCGCAAAGGAATATAACAGGGTCTAAACAGGAAGCATTGCTGTGTGTACTGGGGTCGGACTGATGTCGTCAGGCCCCCTTTTTAATACCGACTATTTTTATCGATTTTTGTATATAGACCAGTGGCATAATTCTGGCCAAATAGGCTCATGAAAAAAGATGCAAAAATAATTTGACTATTATTACATCACCTTTTAATTCCCTTATTAAATAATGGTTATTGTCCGACGGCCGGCGTTGCGGATAAATACCGCAGCGGTTTGGGGCCGTTATCTACTCTTTTAGGGTGGCTGGCTGCCGCCGCGGATAGCGTGATATTCTGCTGCTTTGGGGCCGCGCGCCTGGGTTAAAAATGGAGAGCGTCATGCTGACACTGCTTGAAGATAAGATTGCCACGCCGCTTGGGCCGCTATGGATACTTTGCGATGAGCAGTTCAGGCTGCGGGCCGTGGAGTGGGAAGAACACAGCGATCGTATGGTGCAGCTGCTGGATATCCACTATCGCGCGGAAGGTTATCTACGCGTCAGCAGTCAAAATCCGGGCGGCATGAGCGATAAAATGCGCGACTATTTTGACGGCGATTTAAGCATTATTCAAAACCTGCCGACGGCTACCGCCGGCACCCCGTTCCAGCGTGAGGTATGGCAGGCGCTGCGTACCATTCCCTGCGGACACGTTATGCATTATGGACAGCTGGCAGAGCAGCTTGGCCGCGCCGGGGCCGCGCGGGCTGTCGGGGCAGCAAACGGCTCTAATCCGGTCAGTATTGTGGTGCCCTGCCATCGCGTTATCGGGCGCAACGGCACAATGACGGGGTATGCCGGCGGCGTGAGCCGTAAAGAGTGGCTTTTGCGGCATGAAGGATATCTGTTGCTTTAGGCGAGCCCCGGCTTTCAAAGCGACAATTAAGCCCTGAATGCTATCGCACTTCAGGTGATTGATTGGTAATATTTATGGTTATCAATAAGATAGCGTAAAAAATCACCTTGCGAATACCATTATATTCCCAATGGGGTTTCGCCATACTTACGTGCTCAGCAAAAAGATGTTAAAATTGACCAATATCAATTACGGCCTGAGCATATCTATGATCCCTGAAAAGCGAATTATCCGACGCATTCAGTCTGGCGGTTGTGCTATCCATTGTCAGGATTGCAGCATCAGCCAATTATGCATCCCTTTTACGCTCAACGAGCATGAGCTTGATCAGCTTGATAACATCATCGAGCGCAAAAAGCCTATCCAGAAGGGACAAACCCTGTTTAAAGCGGGTGACGAACTGAAATCGTTGTACGCCATTCGTTCAGGGACCATCAAAAGCTACACCATCACCGAACAGGGTGACGAACAGATCACCGGTTTCCACCTTGCTGGCGATCTGGTCGGTTTTGACGCTATCGGCACCGGGCATCATCCGAGCTTTGCCCAGGCGCTCGAAACCTCCATGGTGTGCGAAATCCCCTTCGAAACGCTGGATGATTTATCCGGTAAAATGCCGAGCCTGCGCCAGCAGATGATGCGTTTAATGAGCGGTGAAATCAAAGGCGATCAGGATATGATTCTGCTGCTTTCCAAGAAGAATGCTGAAGAGCGTCTGGCGGCGTTTGTCTACAATCTTTCACGTCGTTTCGCGCAGCGCGGTTTCTCGCCTCGCGAATTCCGCCTGACCATGACCCGCGGCGACATCGGTAACTATCTTGGCCTCACCGTTGAGACCATCAGCCGTCTGCTGGGCCGTTTCCAGAAAAGCGGCATGCTGGCGGTGAAAGGTAAGTATATTACTATTGAAAATATCGACCTGCTCGCAGAACTTGCCGGGCAATCACGTAGCGTCGCCTGATAAAGAGTGACCTCTGCCGGATCGCTAATTTTTTCTATGTTTTTGATCCGGCAACGGCTTCTCACCTGTTTCATTCGCTCCTTATAGGTTAATCTTACTTAACAGACTGTGGTTAAGCAGTCGTAAGGAGACCTGTATGGCAAAGTATCAAAACATGCTAGTCGCGATTGATCCCAATCAGGACGATCAACCTGCCCTGCGGCGCGCTGTTTATTTGCATCAAAGGATTGGCGGCAGAATTAAGGCGTTTTTGCCGATCTATGACTTTTCTTATGAAATGACCACCCTTCTGTCGCCAGACGAACGCACCGCTATGCGTAAAGGCGTCATCAGCCAGCGCGCGGCCTGGATTAAAGAACAGGCGCAGTATTACATCGAAGCCGGTGTCCCCATTGAGATTAAAGTGGTCTGGCATAACCGGCCCTTCGAAGCGATTATTCAGGAAGTGATCGGCGGCGGTCACGATCTGCTGTTAAAGATGACCCACCAGCACGATAAGCTTGAGGCGGTAATTTTCACCCCAACCGACTGGCATCTGCTGCGCAAATGCCCTTGCCCGGTGTGGATGGTGAATGAGAAGCCCTGGCCGGAAGGCGGTAAAGCGCTGGTTGCCGTAAACCTTGCAAGCGAAGAGCAGTACCACAACGCGCTTAATGAGAAGTTAGTTAAAGAAACCCTTCGGCTGGCGGATGACATCAACCACACGGAAGTTCATCTGGTAGGCGCCTACCCCGTTACGCCTATCAATATCGCCATCGAACTGCCGGATTTTGACCCCAGCGTTTATAACGACGCCATTCGCGGCCAGCATCTGGTGGCGATGAAAGCTATCCGTCAGCAGTTTGGCATCGATGAGAAAATGACGCATGTCGAAAAAGGCCTGCCGGAAGAGGTAATCCCGGATCTGGCCGAACATCTCCAGGCGGGGATCGTTGTGCTGGGAACGGTAGGACGCACAGGCCTTTCCGCCGCGTTCCTCGGCAACACCGTCGAGCAGGTTATCGATCATTTACGCTGCGACCTGCTGGTCATCAAGCCTGATGAATACCAGACGCCGGTCGAATTAGACGATGATGAAGACGATTAATGCTTCCCTAAGTTAACTAAAAAGCCCGTTGGTGAAGACACCGACGGGCTTTTTAGCATCTGCGGGAGCTGTTTTCTGCTTAACGGCGGGTAAGCCAGACAAACGCGAAAGCAAATTAATCCTGAGGCTGGAAATAACGCCGTGTAAGCATCCAGCCTGCGCAAAATAAATTTTTCGTACTGACAGAAAATAAGCCAGCCCGGCCAAATCTGTCGCCAAATAAAATACGGCTGAAAAGTATAACCTATTTAGCCAGGCTGCCGATCGCCTGATAAATAAGGTTATTAATGAATTCATCAGACCATAAGTCTGGTACAGAATCTTAAAAACCACCTTTTATTCTGCATAACAAGCTTTATCTCCCTCGCGCTAACAGAATCCAGGCTACATTTTTAAGGTCGTTCATTTATTAACCCGGGATCGCGAGGATAAAGCTAACGTATGAAAGCACTTACTTATCATGGCCCTAAACATGTCAGCGTCGACAATATGCCCGACCCCACCATCGAAGCACCTGACGATATTATTCTCAGAGTCACCGCTACGGCGATTTGTGGTTCAGATTTGCACCTCTATCATGGGAAAATCCCCGGCATCCATCATGGCGATATTTTCGGCCATGAGTTTATGGGCGAAGTCGTTGAAACAGGCGCAGGCGTAACGGCGGTGAGTAAGGGCGATCGGGTTGTCATCCCTTTCGTCATCGCCTGCGGAGACTGTTTTTTCTGCCATCTGCATCAGTACGCGGCCTGTGAAACGACCAATACGGGCAAAGGTTCCGCGCTGAACCGCAAATCGATCACGCCTCCTGCCGCTTTATTTGGCTACAGCGATCTGTATGGCGGCATACCCGGCGGCCAGGCGGAATATGTCCGGGTGCCAAAGGCCAACGCGGGCCCGTTTAAAGTGCCGTCCACTCTTGCCGATGAAAAAGTTTTATTCCTTTCCGATATTCTTCCTACTGCCTGGCAGGCGGTTAAAAATGCTGAGGTGAAACAAGGCTCAAGCGTGGCGATTTTCGGCGCCGGGCCTGTAGGATTGCTGTGCGCAGCGTGCGCTCGCCTGGCCGGGGCGGAGAAAATATTTATTATCGATCATCATCCCTACCGGCTCGCTTTCGCCCAGCAACGTTATGGCGCAATTCCGATCAATTTCGATGAAAACGACGATGCTGCCGCCTGGATTATTGAAAACACTGCCGGGAACCGCGGCGTGGATGCGGTCATCGATGCGGTCGGCTTTGAAGCGAAAGGCAGTCTGACCGAAACGGTGCTCAGCAACCTTAAACTTGAAGGCAGCAGCGGTAAGGCATTGAGGCAGTGTATTGCCGCCGTGCGCCGCGGAGGGATTGTCAGCGTGCCGGGTGTTTACGCAGGCTTCATTCACGCCTTCCTGTTTGGCGATGCCTTTGATAAAGGCCTGACCTTCAAAATGGGACAAACGCACGTTCATGCCTATCTGCCCGAGCTGCTCAGGCTGATAGAAAGCGGCCATCTGCATCCTGAAGAAATTGTGACTCACCACCTTCCTCTCGAAGATGCAGCCCGCGGGTATGAAATTTTTGAGAAGCGCCAGGAAGACTGCCGTAAGGTTATCCTTGTGCCGGGCCTTAGCGCGGACGCCTCCACGATTTAATGCGTTTAAATCGCCTGCTGTAAGCCAAAAAAAACCGCCCCAAAAGGCGGTTTTTACTGAGCATCCCACAAATCAGAGCGCTTTAAGGATGGCTTCCACGCTGGCTTTCGCATCGCCAAACAGCATCTGCGTGTTGTCTTTAAAGAACAGCGGGTTTTGCACCCCGGCATAGCCGGTATTCATCGAACGCTTAAAGACGATAACGTTTTGCGCTTTCCACACTTCCAGCACCGGCATACCGGCGATTGGGCTACGTGGATCTTCCTGCGCGGCCGGGTTAACCGTATCGTTAGCGCCGATAACCAGCACGGTGTCGGTATCGGTGAAATCGTCGTTGATCTCATCCATTTCCAGCACCACATCATACGGCACGCGGGCCTCAGCCAGCAGGACGTTCATATGGCCAGGCAAACGGCCCGCAACCGGGTGAATACCAAAGCGCACTTTGATCCCGCGCGCGCGCAGCTTCTCGGTAATTTCAGCAACCGGATACTGCGCCTGCGCAACCGCCATACCGTAGCCCGGGGTGATGATCACAGAGCTGGAATTTTTCAGCATTTCTGCCGTCTCTTCCGCTGTTATTTCACGGTGTTCGCCGGCTTCATCGGCTTCACCGGTAGATGAACCATCCGTGCCGAAACCACCGGCGATGACGCTAATGAACGAGCGATTCATCGCTTTGCACATGATGTACGACAGAATCGCACCCGATGAGCCTACCAGCGCGCCGGTAACGATCAGCAGATCGTTGCTGAGCATAAAGCCCGCCGCCGCCGCCGCCCAGCCCGAGTAGGAGTTCAGCATGGAGACCACTACCGGCATATCCGCACCGCCGATAGAGGCCACCAGATGCCAGCCGACCGCCAGCGCAATGATGGTCATTACCAGCACCGCCAGCACCTGCAGGCCAACGCTTTCGGTACGAACAAACACAATCAGCAGCGCAAAGGAGACGACTAACGCCGCCAGATTCAGCTTGTGACGGTTTGGCAGCATCAGCGGTTTAGAGGAAATCTTACCGCGCAGCTTGCCAAACGCCACGATTGAGCCCGTGAAGGTCACCGCGCCGATAAAGATGCCGAGGAACACCTCCGTTAAATGGATGTTTTCCATCACCGGTTCGAGTCCCGGCGCGTGATCCAGATAGCTGTTAAAGCCCACCAGCACCGCCGCAAGGCCCACGAAGCTGTGCAGAATCGCCACCAGCTCCGGCATCTCCGTCATCTCGACTTTCTTCGCAAGGTGCATACCGATAGCACCGCCGATAACCATCGCCACGATTATCCATACGACGTTGCCCGTTTCCGGCCCAAAGATGGTTGCAACCAGCGCAATCGCCATACCGGCCATGCCGAACAGGTTGCCCTGCTTTGACGTTTCGTGTTTTGACAACCCGGCCAGGCTGAAAATAAACAGGATCGCGGCAACAATGTATGCAGCTGTAACTAATCCACCAGACATTTGTTACCCCTTAGTTCTTCCGGAACATTTTCAGCATGCGCTGAGTGACGGTGAAACCACCAAAAATATTGATGCTGGCAATCAGCACGGCGATAAAGCTCAGAAAACTGACCCAGCCGCCGTGACCAATCTGTAAAAGCGCGCCAACCACAATGATCCCTGAGATAGCGTTAGTGACCGACATCAGCGGCGTATGCAGCGCATGTGAAACGTTCCACACCACGTAATAACCCACCACGCAGGCCAGGGCGAACACCGTAAAGTGGCCGAGGAACTCTTTAGGCGCAACGTCAGCAAGCCAGCCGAAGAGAATAATCGCCAGCGCCATAAACGCATATTTGCGCCAGGGGGAAGCGGGTTTTTTCTCTTCTACCGGAGCGGCAGCTTTTGGCTGCGCCGCCTGCGGCTGGGCGGAAACCTGAATCGGCGGCGCAGGCCAGGTAACTTCACCTTCGCGGATAACCGTTACGCCGCGAACGACCACGTCTTCAAAATCGACGTTGATATTGCCGTCTTTTTCTTTACAGAGCAGCTTCAGCAGGTTTACCAGGTTGGTGCCGTACAGCTGTGAGGACTGGGTCGGCAGACGGCCCGGCAGATCGGTATAGCCAATTACGCGCACGCCGTTTGGCGTAACGGTGATTTTATCGGCCACCGTATATTCACAGTTACCGCCGTTTTGCGCCGCCAGATCGACGATCACGCTGCCCGCCTGCATGGAATCAACCATTTCACGGGTGATGAGTTTCGGCGCTGGTTTGCCCGGGATCAGGGCGGTGGTAACGATAATGTCGACTTCTTTCGCCTGCGCGGCGAACAGTTCCATCTCCGCTTTTATAAAGGCTTCGGACATCACTTTGGCATAGCCGTCGCCGCTGCCCGCTTCCTCTTTAAAATCGAGTTCCAGGAACTCGGCGCCCATGCTCTGAACCTGTTCTTTTACCTCAGGACGGGTATCAAAAGCACGCACGATGGCGCCAAGGCTGTTTGCAGCGCCGATTGCCGCAAGGCCCGCTACGCCCGCGCCTATTACCATCACCTTCGCCGGCGGCACTTTGCCTGCGGCGGTAATTTGCCCGGTAAAGAAGCGGCCAAACTCATGGGCGGCCTCAACAATAGCGCGATAGCCCGCGATATTGGCCATGGAGCTCAGCGCATCGAGCGACTGCGCGCGCGAAATACGCGGCACCGAGTCCATTGCCATTACGGTGACGTTGCGCGCCGCGAGCTTTTCCAGCAGCTCTGCATTTTGTGCAGGCCAGATAAAGCTGACTAACGTTGAGCCTTCGCGCATCAGCTCAATTTCGCTGTCCTGCGGGGCATTTACCTTCAGGATGATGTCGGACTGCCAGACATCCTGAGTGTCGGTAACGGCGGCGCCCACCTGAAGAAACGCTTCGTCATCAAAGCTCGCCAGCTTGCCTGCGCCACTTTCAATGGCGACGGTAAATCCCAGCTTCTGCAGTTGTTCCACGGTTTTCGGTGTGGCAGCCACGCGGGATTCACCTGCCCACCGCTCTCTTGGTACACCAATACGCATAGTTTTCCCTTCCATCTGTTTATTATGATGGTTTGTCAGACGTTGCCGTAGCCAGCCGTATGCACGCTGCCTGTACTCCTGGCAAACGTCATCTCCGTTACCACTTCAACAAAAAATACATCTGTAACAAACTTTTTATAACCTACTGAAAATAACGCCTGTGATCCACATCATGATCGCACTATTTGTATCTTTCCCGCAAAATCTAAGGGCCAGGGCGCTCAGGCAGCTCTTTTTAACTAAAATTCATCGCCGATGCCTGATAATACGCTTAAGCGAAGCGGTAAAACACGATTCTGCGCCATGCTAAAAGCCAGTTTTAACATCGTATTAACCAAAGAAGTCATAAGCTTTATCGTTTTTACTGGTCAAGCGCCCAAATTGAGGACCTATAATCTTTGGTTATGAAAATTCGGCAACGGCAGGATGCCACTTTGAAAAATGCCGCAGACAGTCATGCTCATTCAATGCAATAATCTGCGGCTTACAGGTAATTTTCAGAGAATGCGGTATTAGTATTCATTTTGCGCAAGGCGAAGGATTATTTTTATGAAGCTCAAGAACACCCTTCTGGCGTCAGCACTTATCTCCCTCACTACGCTGTCCGCTCAGGCAGCGCAGGAGCTGACGCCGGAACAAGCGGCCTCTCTTAAACCTTTTGATCGCATCGTTGTGACGGGGCGTTTTACTGCCATCAGCGACGCGGCCAAAGCCGTTTCTCGCCGTGCGGACGACGCCGGCGCCGCTTCTTTCTACATTCAGGATCTGAACGACACCGGCAACAGCGGCAACTGGCGTGTGGTTGCGGATATTTTCCATGCGGACGCGCAGAAAGCCGAAGAAAAAGGCAACCGCGTCATCAACGGCGTGATGGAATTGCCAAAAGCCCAGGCTTATCTGCTTGAACCTTTCGATACCGTTACCGTGCAGGGCTTCTATCGCAACCAGCCGGAAGTTAACGACGCCATTACCAAAGCCGCTAAAGCTAAAGGAGCGTCCTCTTTCTTCATCGTGCGTCAGGTCGATGCAAACCAGGGCGGCAACCAGCGTATAACAGCGTTCATCTATAAAGCTGACGCCAAAAAACGCGTCGTGCAGAATCCGGACGCCATCCCTGCAAATTCAGAAGCGGGTAAAGCGGCGCTGGCGGCCGGCGGCGCCGCAGCGAAAAAAGTTGAGATTCCGGGCGTTGCCTCTTCTGCAACCCCAAGCTCCGACGTGGGCCGCTTCTTTGAAACCCAGTCATCAAAAGGTGGGCGTTACACTGTCACCCTGCCGGACGGCACGAAGGTTGAGGAAATCAATAAGATCACCGCCGCTCAGATGGTGCCTTTCGACAGCATCAAGTTCACCGGTCACTACAGCGGCATGACTGAAGTCTCATACCAGGTGGCCAAACGTGCGGCGAAGAAAGGGGCGAAGTTCTACCACGTGACCCGCCAGTGGCAGGAGCGTGGCGGCAACCTGACCGTCAGCGCAGATCTCTATAAATAATTCAGCCCTATCCTCAGGGTTGCTTTCGCTGCCCTGAGGATTGCCGGCAAAGAAAGAAAAAACGTGATTTTCTTTCTTTATGGTTGAGCTGCCGAAATCAATGGGCTGTTTTTCCTGTTTATTTTTTACCATGCCTGTTTCAGCGCTTTGCCAGTCTGAGGGCAGCTCTGGCTGCCCTTTTTAGCGCCCTCTTTTTGCGCGATTAGTTCAATTTATGGCGCATGCCATTGCAAGCAGTGTCCACACTCCGTAAAATTCCGCGCCTTAGCGTGATCCACCATTTTTATGCGAAAAAGCATAATAATTATGCTGGAACCTGCCTCACATTTACTGGACATCTATGGAAAAGAAACTTGGCCTCGCCGCGTTAACCGCTCTGGTCCTCAGCTCGATGCTCGGCGCTGGGGTATTTAGCCTGCCGCAAAATATGGCAAGCGTGGCAAGTCCCGCGGCGCTGTTGATTGGCTGGGCTATCACCGGCGCGGGCATTCTGCTGCTGGCGCTCGCCATGCTGGTGCTGACCCGCCTGCGTCCGGAGCTGGACGGCGGAATATTTACCTACGCCCGCGAAGGCTTTGGTGAATTAATCGGTTTTTGCTCCGCCTGGGGCTACTGGCTGTGCGCGGTTATCGCTAACGTTTCCTATCTCGTCATCGTGTTTTCGGCGTTAAGCTTCTTTACCGATACGCCAGAGCTGCGGCTGTTTGGTGATGGCAATACCTGGCAAGCCATCCTGGGCGCGTCTGTCTTATTATGGATGGTCCACTGGCTGGTGCTGCGCGGCGTACAAACCGCAGCGAGTATCAATCTGGTCGCCACCCTCGCTAAACTTCTCCCGCTCGGTATGTTTATCGTGCTCGCAGCGATGGCCTTCCGGCTCCGTACCTTTAGCCTCGATTTTTCCGGCCTGGCGTTAGGCGTGCCGGTCTGGGAGCAGGTTAAAAACACCATGCTGATTACGCTGTGGGTGTTTATCGGCGTCGAGG